>JAJDTE010000055.1:0-4706 GCA_022827325.1 Gammaproteobacteria bacterium
ATGCTCGGACGGTTGCGGGCCAGCCGGCCGGGCTCCGGATGGAAGCCCGAAGAGATCACCGATCTTGTGGTCTATATCGCTCTCGGTGTCATCCTCGGCGGCAGGCTGGGGTACGTGCTCTTCTACAACCTGTCCCATTATTTCGCGAATCCGGCGGGAATACTGGCAATCTGGGACGGCGGAATGTCTTTCCACGGGGGGTTGCTCGGCGTCATCGTGGCCATGTGGCTGTATGGACGCAGGACCGCCCGTTCCCTGCTCGCGGTCTCCGACTTCATGGCGCCGCTGGTTCCCGCCGGGCTGCTGTTCGGTCGCATCGGGAACTTCATCAACCAGGAACTTTGGGGCAAGCCCACCGATCTGCCCTGGGGCGTGTTGTTCCAGACCATGCCCGATCATGCCCGGCATCCCTCCCAACTCTACGAGGCGGGTCTGGAAGGGGTGCTGCTGTTCATCCTGGTTTGGTGGTATGCCGCGCGCAAGCGCCCGGAGGGACAGGTGGCCGGGTACTTCCTGCTGGGCTACGGCGTCTTCCGTTTCCTGGTGGAGTTCGTGCGCGAACCGGATGCCCATCTGGGTCCGGTCGCACTGGAATGGATCAGCATGGGACAGGTCCTGAGCCTGCCCATGGTCCTGCTGGGCGGCTGGCTGCTGCTGAGGTCCGGCCGGAATCCGCCGAAGAAATTATCTTCATAGGTCAGCTGCCCCCCAGACCGTGCCCGGGGAGAGTATCTCAGCAACAAGGGCAGGCCCAGCGGAATCGGGGACCGGAATAACAGCAGGCCGGCCGCGACCAGCAGGACTCCCAGTGGCAGCAGGATCCATTTACGGAGGCTCAAGTCGGATATCTGCGGGAAATGATACAGGGCGCCGCTGAAACCATCATGGACAGGTGCATGACCGGCAACAGCCGGAAAGCGCCGAAGCTTGACCGGTAAATATGCAATTCGGATGAAAACGCCGGGGAACGGTTTTCCCGAACAGGCGGCGGCCCCAGGCCGCATGACCGGCAGAAGAGATGGCCCCTCTTCGGGTTCCGGCCATTCAGGATTAGGGAATAAGGGGCTGAGCGGGTATAATCCGCACCGGCAGATCGACGGATGTTCGCTTTGTTTTCAATAAGTTAGTGGAAAACATAAGAATAACCCCTTGATTGAGAAACACAAAACCGAATGCGGCTGAAGAAATTAACGGTTTCCGGGTTCAAGTCTTTCGTCGATCCGATTGATATTCGCCTCCCGGGAAGCCTGGTGGGGGTGGTTGGTCCCAACGGTTGCGGCAAGTCCAACGTCATCGATGCGGTTCGATGGGTCATGGGGGAAGGATCCGCCAAGGTGATGCGGGGAGACCAGATGACGGATGTCATCTTCAACGGCTCGGCCTCCCGCAAACCGGTGGGCAAGGCTTCGGTGGAACTGGTATTCGACAACCAGGAAGGTCTGGCCGGTGGAAATTACGCCAAGTTTGCGGAGATTTCTGTCAGGCGGACACTGAGCAGGGACGGCGAGTCCCACTACTTCGTCAATAACATCAAATCCCGGCGCAAGGATGTCCTGGACCTGTTCCGGGGCACCGGACTCGGAGCCCGTTCCTATTCCATCATCGAGCAGGGCATGGTGGGCCGCATCGTGGAAGCCAGACCGGATGAACTGCGCTCCTTCGTGGAGGAGGCGGCAGGCACGTCGCGGTACAAGGACCGGCGCCGCGAGACGGAAATCCGCATACGCCACACCCGGGAAAACCTGGAGCGGGTGGAGGACATTCGCGACGAACTGGAAAAACATCTCCGCCGGCTCCAGCGCCAGTCATCCGCCGCACGCCGCTACAAGGTACTGAAAGAGGAAGAGCGCCGGGTGAACGGCCAGTTGCAGGTGATGCGGTTGCAGCAGCTTGAAGCCGATCTGGAGGAACAGAACCTGCAGTCCGCCAGGTTCGAGAAGGCACTGGAAGCCGCCATCAGCACGCAGCGCGGTACCGAGACCGAACTCGAACAGCTTCGCCGCCACCAGTCCGAACGGCGCGAGGAAAACCAGGTAACCCAGCAGAACTTCTATACCCTCGGGTCCGAGATCCGTGCCATGGAGCAGCAGATCGAACACATGCGGGAAACCCGGCAGCGGCAGGGAGAGGAGATCGAACGCCTGCGACAGGGGCGGAGCGAACGCCAGCGGGAAATTGAGGCCGGCCGTCGCCGCCAGGGGGAAATCGAATCGGGCCTGGCAGAGATCACGCCCGTTCTGGAGACGCTCAATTCCCGCCTGGATGAATCCGAAGGCGCCCTCAGGGAGGCCGAGGAGGTCCTGTCATCCTGGCAGCAGACCTGGGAGACCTTCAATCAGGCGGTGCAGCAGCCGGTACAGCAACAGGAGGTGCAGCAATCCCGCATCAGCCAGCTGGAACAGCATCTGGAACAGTCAGCCCTGCGGCGCCAACGGTTGCGCGAAGACCTGGAAAGTGTGCGGCAGCATGCCTCCGACAGCGAGATCCAGGCATTGCGTGACCGTGTCCGGCGTCACGATGACGTCGTTGATTCCCGGGAACTCAAACTGCAGTACAACGAGCAGCAGCTGCAGGCGATCCGGGATGATCTTTCGGCCCGCAGGGAGGAGTTGGGCGAACGTCGCGTGCGTCAGCAGGAGGCCGCTTCCAGGCTGGATTCCCTGCGCGAGATCCAGGCCGCCGCCCTGGGTGGGGACGACGAGGAACTGAACCGGTGGCTGTCCGGCCGTTTCGGCGGCGATGCGGCGAGGCTGGCGCGGAAAGTCCGGGTCGAGGAGGGTTGGCAGAGAGCCGTGGACCGGATTCTCAACAGTTTCCTGGGGGCGGTCTGCCTGCGGACCGGAACCACGCCGGATTTTTCCGGCCGCCCCGAGGGCGTGATGTCCGTGATGCTGGACAGGCAGGTCACCTCCCCGCCTGCCCGGCAGCCGGGTGAACGCCTGATCGACAAGGTCACTGCCGAGGGAGTCGACCTGACGTCGCTACTGGCGGATATCTACGTGGCCGACGGGTTGGATCAGGCGCTGGCCATGCAGGACAGCCTGCTCGGCAGGGACTGCGTGGTCACCAGGGATGGCGTCGTGGTGGGTGCCAACTGGATCAGTTTTGCCAGCGAAAGCCAGCTTGAAACCGGCGTTCTCGTCCGGGAAGAGGAAATCAAGCAGCTCGACACGCGGGTGGACGCGTTCAAGATCGAGATATCCAACAGTGAAGGGCATATCGGCAGACTGGAATCGGCCCGGGAGGATGCCGAAACCGGACTGCAGCGGCAACGGACGGAGCTGAACGGGCTCATGGCGGAAAAGACCGCGCTCCACAACCAGCTGGGACGTGAGGAGGCGCGCCTGCTCGAAGCCGGTCAGCGGAGCGAACAGATGATCCGTGACCTGGGCGAACTGGAGTCACAGATCCGGCAGGATCATGAGCAGATCGATGAAGCCAGGGAATTGCTGGACCAGGCCCGGGGTGAACTCGGCAAGCTGGATTCCCGTCGGCACGAGTTGCTGTCCCGCCGCGTATCGCTGGAAAAGGAGGTTGCCCGCTGCCGTGAGTTGGTGGTGTCGGTACGCGATGAGCAACAACAGAAACTGCTGGAAAAGCAGCGCCTCGACTCATCCCATGAGGCCGTGATCGAGCAAATGAGACGTCTCGGACAGCAGATCAGTGACGATGACCGGCGTCTCGGCGAACTGAGCGCCGGCGTTGCCGACGGCAACACGCCGGAGGAGGATTTGAGCGCACGTCTGCAGACCCTGCTGCAGGATCGGGTAGAGGTCGAGCAGCAGTACCAGGTGGCGCAGGATGAAATGGCGGAAATCGATAACCGGCTGTCCGCGCTGGAAAACCGGCGCAGGGATGAGGAACAGGCGGTGGCCAGGGAGCGGGAGGCCCTGGAGGGCCAGCGCCTTGGCCGGCAGGAGGTCCTGGTGCGCCGGGACACGCTGGCCGGGGAAGTGTCGGCGCTGGCCCTGGATCGCCAGGCGCTGATGGCGGACCTGCCGGAGTCGGCCAGTGTGGAGGAATGGGACCGCAGCCTGGAGGAAATCCGGCACAGGGTCGAGCGTATCGGCCCGGTGAACCTGGTCGCGATTGAGGAGTTCGAGGAGCAAAGCCAGCGCAAGGAGTACCTTGACACGCAGCACAGCGACCTGTCCGAGGCTCTGGAGACACTGGAGAGCGTGATCCGCAAGATCGACAGGGAAACCCGCAGCCGGTTCCGTGACACGTTCGATCGCCTGAACGTGGGCTTCAACGACTTCTTCCCCCAACTCTTCGGCGGGGGCCGGGCGGAACTGCAACTGACCAGTGATGACCTGCTGACGGCCGGCGTAACCGTCATGGCGCGTCCGCCCGGCAAGCGGAACAGCACCATCCATCTGTTGTCAGGCGGCGAGAAGGCGTTGACCGCAGTGGCCCTGCTTTTTTCCCTTTTCAGGCTGAACCCGGCGCCGTTCTGTATGCTGGACGAGGTGGATGCGCCGCTGGATGACGCCAACGTCGACCGTTACTGCAACACGCTGCGCAAGCTGTGCGATGCGAGCCAGATGGTGGTGATCACCCATAACAAGATCACGATGGAGGCTGCGGACGTACTGGTCGGCGTGACCATGTCCGAACCGGGTGTCTCCCGGATGGTGACGGTAGACATTGACAGAGCGGTCGAGATGGCCGCACAGGCATGATTGGTTGGGAACTTATAACGATCA
>JAJDTE010000102.1:0-16519 GCA_022827325.1 Gammaproteobacteria bacterium
CCGCTCACCGTCGAATTCGATGAGCCGGGCGGAGGCGCTTGGCAGGCCAAGGGCACGGGTGAGCCTGAGGCATAAAAATTCATTCTCTACGCTCTCACCCAGATCGACTCCATTCGGCAGCATGCCGATTCGGGGTTTCAGGATGTGCGTTGTGGGAGTCGTCCCGTGCGGGATGTGCCATTTGTCCTGCCAAAGGAGAAGGGCCGTCTTCTCCTGCGCCCCGGCAAGGGAGATACGGAATCCGTCATCGTCATCCAGTCCCAGTGGCGCCTTGGCCAGATTCCGGATCATCGCCCTGATCTCGCCGTCGTCCATGGCCTGTCCCGCGATGGTTCCTGTCGGGCCGGGGTCCTGCCCTTCCGGCAGGATCTGCAGGGCGCCCGCGCAATCGCGGCCGAGCCTGGCGAGCAGGCTGTATGCATCGTGGCCCGTGGCCCCGATGCGCTCGGCGATGCGTCGGCGCACCGGCTCGGGGTCGGGCAGCAGGTTGTCAAAGACGGCAATCACCGGAGCGCCGGCATAGCGGTCTTCCCGGAGCGGCAGGGAAATCGAAATGGGCAGGGCGTGCTCCCAGTCGAGCCAGCCCGGGTCATACCGGAAGTTGACCGCGCCACTGGCCTGTCTGGACAGCCGGCCCACCAAACGGGCATTCAGGAACACGTTCAGGGGCGTACGGGCCTCTCGGCGAGCCATCAGAACAGATCCTCCATTTCCTTGCTGCCCGAAGAGCGTTCCCGGACTACCAGCTCAAGGTCCAGTGCCGCCAGAACATGGATCAGCGTTCGTAGCCTGGTGCCCGATTCGCCGTTTTCCAGGGCCGAAATCGTTGCCTGGCGCAGATTGGTCATGATGCCGATATCACCTTGCCGCAGTCCCATATTGCGCCGTCGTCGGCGTAATGCGGCGCCTAACTGCTTTGGGGTGCGAGCAATCTGTTTCATCGGACACTGTCTCCAGAACACTTTATACGGGGTGACGTATATTTCATAATATACGTAATGGAGTATATTTGTCAATATACGGCTTGGAGAATACGATGCTTCAGCACTGCGAGGGATCGCTTCGGAGAGTCGGCAGGGGGGTGCTTGCGCCGGACCGGATGGTTCACCACCCATTTCGCTGATGCCGGCTTGAATGGTATCGATTAAATTCCGGTACTCGGATAATCTAGCGAATCGTCAGGTCAGGCCCCGTCCATCATGGAGTCACTGAACAACCGAATGCCGGCGGCACTGGCGATGGTTCTCATCGCCTGGCTGCTGTCGGGCTGCGCCACCAACCCGGTCACCGGGGGACTCGATTTCGTCCTGATGAGCGAGGAGCAGGAAATCGTCCTCGGAGACCAGGTCCACAGGGATGTGCTGAAACGGTACGACGTGTACCGGGATGCGGAACTCGGGGACCTGGTGCGCCGGATCGGCGGCGAGCTCGCGGCCCACAGCCATCGGAGCGAGCTCGATTACACCTTCACCGTGCTCGATTCCCCGGAGGTCAACGCCTTCGCCACGCCCGGCGGGTACGTGTACATCACCCGGGGCATCATCGCCTACATGAACAACGAGGAACAGCTGGCCGGCGTGCTTGGCCATGAGATCGGCCACGTGACCGCGCGCCACAGCGTCCGCCAGCACAGCGCCCAGGCCATCGGGAGCGCCGCCGCCGGCCTGCTTGGCGCGGCGGTGGCGACGACCACGGGCGACAGGGATGCGGGACAGATGGTGGATCTGGGACTGGGCCAGTTTGGCCGTGCGCTGGTCAGCGGCTATGGCCGCGCCCACGAACTGGAGGCGGACCGGCTCGGTGCGCAGTATCTCGCCGAGGTGGGTTATGACCCCGAAAAGATGCTGGGAGTCGTGGGCATCCTGAAGGACCAGGAGGCCTTTGAACTGCGCCGGGCCCGGGCGGAGGGGCGGCCGCCCAGGGTGTACCACGGGTTGTTCGCCACCCATCCCCGCAACGACGAGCGCCTCAAGGAAGTGATCCGCGCGGCGGACCGCTACCGTGTCGACAACCCCCGGGTCACGGATCCGGATGCTTTCCTCAGGCTGCTGGACGGACTGGATTTCGGTGACAGCGCACGCCAGGGAATCCTGCGCGGCAACGCGTTCTACCACGGACCCCTGGACCTGTTCATCCGCTTTCCGGTCGGCTGGCAGGTGACCAACAGCCGCGAGCGCCTGCTCGCCATCGGTCCCGGCCAGGACCAGGCGATGGTCCTGCAACTCGTACCCCGGGGGGATGCCGCAACCCCGGAAGGTTTCCTGCGCCGGAACTTCCGCAACCTGCGCCAGGGCCGCCCTGTCGGCAGCCACGGCTACACCGCCATCGCCGACAGCCAGGACCGGTCGGGCGTCGTCACCATGCGGGTAGCCGCGGCCCTGCACGGTGACCGGGTGCTGATACTGAGTGGGCTCGGCAAGAACGCCCTGCCGGACCGGCCGGTCCTGGAAACCGCGGGTTCCATCCGGCGGCTGGAATCCGCTGAGCGCGGCATTGCCGCCGGACACCGGATCCGCCTGGTGCGGGCGAAGCCCGGGGACACCTTCGCCGGCCTGGCGCGCGGGTCCCCGCTGGGGAAATTCGCCGAGGAACAGCTGAGGCTGCTGAACGGCATGTTTCCAAAGGGCGAGCCGGACCCAGGACAACTGCTCAAGATCATCAGATAATAACGCCGCCAATAACCCATTGACCTGATCACCCGACATCCATGAAACCAATTGCCGAGGCATTCGAACCGGGGGGGATGCCCCCCGATCTCTGGTCCGTCTTCTCCACCCTGTGGGAGCGCTTCACGGCGGCCGCCGGGGAGGACCTGGCCGCAAGGGCCGCGGTCCGCGCGGAACTGCCGCAAGTCTGGGGCGCCAGCGACTTCGTCGCCAACTGGTGCATCCAGAACCCGGAAAACTGCTGCGAACTGATCGATTCCGGCGACCTGGCGGCCGGGTACGGTGACGGGGAGATGCGCCGGCGCCTGGACATTGCTCTCGGGGAGGCCGACACCGAGCAGGCCCTGGACGCGGCCCTGCGCCGTTTCCGGCAGCGGGAGATGGTGCGGATCGCGTGGCGGGACCTGTCCGGCGCGGGCACCCTGGAGGACACCATGGGGGATGTCTCGGACCTGGCGGACGCCTGTATCGATGCCGCCCTCACGCGGCACCACGAATGGCTTGAGCGTCGCTTCGGCAGTCCGCGCGACGAGAGCGGAGAACCGCTGCGCCTGGTGGTGCTGGGTCTTGGCAAGCTCGGCGGACGGGAACTCAATTTCTCGTCCGACATCGATCTCATCTACGCCTTCGAGAGCAACGGGGAGACCGACGGGGAGCGCTCCACCAGCAACCAGGAATTCTTCATCCGGCTGGGGCGCAAGCTCATGGGATCCCTGGGGCGGGTCGATGCGGGCGGTTTCGTCTTCCGGACGGATCTCAGGCTGCGCCCCAACGGTGACAGCGGTCCCCTGGTCCTGTCGTTTCCGGCCATGGAGCACTATTACCAGACGCACGGCCGGGACTGGGAGCGTTACGCCCTGATCAAGGCGCGGGTGGTTGCGGGAGACCTGGAAAAGGGCCGGTCGCTGCTGGAAATGCTGCGACCCTTCGTCTACCGCAAGTATCTCGACTTCTCCGCCTTCGATGCCATCCGCGAGATGCGGGTCCTGATCGACCGCCAGCTGCAGAGTGGCGGCAACATCGAGAACATCAAGCTCGGCCGCGGCGGCATCCGGGAAATCGAATTCCTGGTCCAGAAATACCAGCTGATCTGGGGCGGGCGGGAATTAAGGCTCCAGACCCAGTCACTCTACACGGCCATGGAAGCCCTGGTGGAACTGGGGGAGATGGACGCCGCAGCGAAGGGCCGCCTGAAGGGGGCCTACCGGTTTCTCCGCAACCTTGAGCACCGGCTGCAGATGATGGCGGACCGCCAAACCCAGAAGCTGCCGGACCAGCCCCTGGAGCAGGCCCGCATCGCCCATGGGATGGGGTTCGCCGGCTGGACGGAGCTGCTGGCGGCGCTGGATGCGGAACGGGACGTGGTGCATGAATTCTTCGGCGAGGCGCTGGAATCGCCGGAAGGGCCGGAGGAGGATTCCCTGATGCCCCGCCTGGTTGCCCTGTGGCAGGGCCAGCTCGATGCCGGGGCCGCATTTGAGGTGCTGGACGCCGCCGGATTCACGGACCATGCCGATGTGCCGGACCTGCTGGAACGGTTCCGGAACGGCAGCCTGTACCGGGCATTCTCCACCGTGGAACGGGACCGGCTGGACCGGCTGATGCCCATCGCGCTCAGGGAGGCGGGGCGTCACCCGGACCCGGCGCGGGCGGTGAGCGGCTTCATGACGGCCATCGGGACCATCGGCCGGCGCTCGGTGTATCTCAGCCTGCTGATCGAAAACCCCCTGGCACTGCAGCAGCTGCTGAATCTTTGCGCCGCCAGCTCCTGGATTTCCCGGCATATCGGGCAGTATCCCGTGGTCCTGGACGAACTGCTGCAGCCGATCGAGAAGACGGTGGACTTCGACCGCGTGCACATGCAGGCGGACCTGGACCGGCGCCTGCATGTGGAGGCCGGGGACGAGGAGGCCGAGATGAACGCGCTCAGGGAGTTCCACCACTGCCAGGTGCTCCGCGTGGCGGCGGCGGACGTGTCCGGGGAACTGGACGAGGCGGACGTGGGGCATGCCCTGACGCTGCTGGCGGAGATGCTGCTGGAGCAGGTCCTGGGCGAGGCGCGGGCCAGGGTGGAAAGGCAGCACGGGCCCGCCCCGGGAAAGGTCGCGATCATCGCCTACGGCAAGTTTGCCGCGGGCGAAATGGGGTATCACTCGGATCTCGACATCGTGGTCTTTTTCCGGCCGGACGAGAACGCCTCCCGTTCCGCGGCGGAATACTACTACAGCCATGTCGGGCGGCGCCTGATCCACCTGCTCAGCACCCGGACCTATGCGGGCGCGCTGTACAAGCTCGACATGCGCCTGCGGCCAAGCGGCCGCAGCGGGCCCCTGGTGACCTCGATGAAGGCCTTCCGCGACTACCAGCGCCGCGATGCCTGGACCTGGGAGCACCAGGCACTGGTCCGGGCGCGCGTGGTGGCGGGGGATTCCGACCTGATCGAGGACTTCGAGGCGGTGCGGCGCGAGGTGCTGGGCGTCAAGCGCGACGAGGCGAACCTCAAAACCGAAATCACAGACATGCGCCAGCGCATGGTGAAGGACAACTGCCGCAGCGACGCCGAGAACTACGATATCAAGCTCGACTACGGCGGCATCGTGGACATCGAGTTCCTGCTGCAGTACCTCGTCCTGCTGCACGGGGCGGAGCATCCGGTCCTGCTCGGGCCGCGCAACACGCTGGCGCTGATCTGGGCACTGGCGGCGGAGGGGATCCTGGATACCGACCAGGCGGAGCGCCTGGGGGAGATTTACTGGCTCTACCTGCGGCGGCACCGGGACCTGAAGCTCGTGGACCTCGATCTCACGGACCGGCCGGCCCTGGTGCCCCGGGGGGAGCTCGAGGCCGAGCGGGCGTTCGTCACTGCGCTCTGGCGGGACACTTTCGGTTGACAACCCGGGACGCTGAATCCATAGTCACCGCTTTGCATACCGGCCCGGACGGCCACGGCCGCCCGGGAGCCCCGGCAACTGATTTTCGGAGTATTCTGCATGTCTTTCAGTGATCGCGATGGCGTGATTTGGATGGATGGCGGCCTGGTGCCGTGGCGGGAGGCCAAGGTGCATGTGCTGACCCATACGCTGCATTACGGCATGGGGGTGTTTGAAGGCGTTCGCGCCTACAAGGCCGGGAAGGGAACCGCCATATTCCGCCTCAGGGAGCACACCCGCCGGCTGTTCCAGTCCGCCCATATCCTGGGCATGAAGATTCCGTGGAGCGAGGAGGAAGTGAACCGCGCCCAGGTCGAGGTGCTGCGGGAAAACGGCCTCGAGACCGGCTACCTGAGGCCCATGGCCTTCCTCGGTTCCGAGGGAATGGGCCTGCGGGCGGACAATCTCTCGGTCCACCTGTCCATCGCGGCCTGGGAATGGGGCGCCTACCTGGGGGAGGAGAACCTGGAAAAGGGACTGCGTGTCCGGGTCTCGTCGTTCTCCCGCCATCATGTCAACGTCACCATGTGCCGCGCCAAGGCCAACGGCCACTACGTCAACTCCATGCTGGCGCTGCAGGAGGCCCTCGTTACCGGGTATGATGAGGCGCTGTTGCTGGATACGAACGGTTTCGTCATGGAAGGGAGCGGGGAGAACCTGTTCATCGTCCGGGACGGGGTGATCTATACCCCGGACCTCACTTCCGCGCTGGACGGCGTCACCCGCAGGACCGTCAACCGGATCATCGCCGACGAGGGATTCAGGCTGGTGGAAAAGCGCATTACCCGGGACGAGGTCTACATCGCCGACGAGGCGTTCTTTACCGGCACCGCCGCGGAAGTGACGCCGATCCGGGAGGTGGATGAGCGGCAGATCGGCGAAGGCCGCCGCGGCCCGGTCACCGAACGCATCCAGCGCCGGTTTTTTGACGCGGTCCACGGCCGTGTCCCGGAATACGAGGAATGGCTGACCTATGTCTGAATCGACCACCCCTGCCAGCGAAAACGACGGCGACCTGCCCAATGCGGCCCGGCGCGTCGAAGTGACGGCGGACGACCTGCCGCTTCACTGTCCCATGCCCGGCAAGCGGCTGTGGGACTCCCACCCCCGGGTGTTCCTCCCCATCGCCGACAGCGGCGAGGAGACCTGCCCCTACTGCGGTACGGTTTACGTGCTCAAGGGACCCGCCGGGGACGGCCACTGACGCCGCCGGACGTCCCGCGCGCGGGCCTGCGGATCACCGCGGGCCGCGCGCGGGAAATCGCGGGTCCGGAACTTGTGCGGTGCACCGGATGATAACTCCTTGAATTTGCTGAAACGCAAAAATAAATTTGATCGATCCAATATATTGTGGTTACTATCCTGCCAAATCCACTAGATATAGTTCTCAAAGTTCTGTAGAATTTTCTTTGTTGAAATCAGTGGATTGCGAAAAATAGGTAAGAAACCGTCTTAGATCTGGTCGCGATTCCCGGTTTTTCGGGGTCGCCACCAACAGGGAAGTCCAGGAAATTCAGATCACTTGACCACCATAACCCTAGAGGATGTCAGCGAGAGTATGAGATGACCGGTGTCGCCAAAGACAAGGCCGAAAAGAGGCATCGCCAGAAACATCCGTCACCCGACGCCAGCCTGGAAAACCTGCCGCTGCAGCCGGCTTCGCTGGATATCTGGGACAAGAAGTACCGGTTGAAGACCATGGACGGGGAACCGGTGGACGCCAGCATACTTGCCACCTATGAGCGGGTGGCCGGGTCGCTGGCGGAATGCGAGGAAACCGAGGCGCTCCGGACCGAATGGTACGGGCGGTTTCTCTGGGCGCTGCAGAACGGGGCCATTCCGGCCGGCCGGATCACGTCCAATGCCGGGGCCTGGGATCACAAGCCCGCGACCAGCACCATCAACTGCACCGTCTCCGACTCCGTCCCGGATTCCATGGACGGGGTGCTCCGTTCCGTGCACGAGGCCGGCCTCACCCTGAAGGCCGGCTGCGGCATCGGCTACGAATTCTCCACGCTGCGCCCCAAGGGCGCATTCGTCAACGGCGCCGGCGCCTACACGTCCGGCCCGCTGTCGTTCATGGACATCTTCGATTCGATGTGCTTCACGGTGTCCTCCGCGGGGGGGCGCCGCGGGGCCCAGATGGGCACCTTCGATATCTGCCACCCGGACATCCAGGAATTCATCCGGGCAAAGCGCCAGGACGGCCGCCTGCGGCAGTTCAACCTCTCCTGTCTCATCACCGACGAGTTCATGCAGGCCGTGGAGGACGAGGCGGACTGGCCGCTTTCCTTCCCGGCGACGCGGCATGAGTACGAGGGCGGGAAGCACGAGATCGTGTGGCGCAACTGGGCCACCTCGGACGGGTATGTCACCAACGACGCCGGCGAAGTGGCCTGCCGGGTCTATCGCACCATCCCCGCGCGCAAGCTCTGGAACCAGATCATGAGTTCCACCTACGATTACGCCGAACCCGGTTTCATCCTGGTCGACCGGATCAACGAGATGAACAACAACTGGTTCTGCGAGAACATCCGGGCCACCAATCCCTGCGGCGAGCAGCCCCTGCCGCCCTATGGCGCCTGCCTGCTCGGTTCGGTGAACCTGACCCGGTTCGTGGAGAATCCGTTTACCGACGAGGCGCGCTTCGACTGGGAAAAGTACCGTGAGGTGGTGTCGGTGTTCTGCCGCATGCTGGACAACGTGGTGGAAATCAACGGCCTGCCGCTGGGCAGGCAGCGCGAGGAGATCCTGTCAAAGCGCCGCCACGGCATGGGCTTTCTCGGTCTCGGGTCCACCCTGACCATGCTGCGGATGGTGTACGGCAGCGAGGAGTCCCTCGAGTTCACCGGGGAAGTGGCGCGGCAGATGGCGGAAGTGGGCTGGGAGACCGGCATCTCGCTCGCCGAGGAAAAGGGCTGCGCCCCCGTTCTCCTCGAGGAATACGAGGTCACCACGGAAATGCTGGTCCGCCGCCCGGAAATGGCCGGGGACGGGTACAGCGCGGGCGACCGGGTCCGCGGTTCGGTGCTGATGGGACGCTACAGCCGGTACATGCAGCAGTTCCCCGAGGCGCTGCGGGACAGGATCGCCGAGAAGGGCTGCCGTTACACCCATCACACGTCCATCGCGCCCACCGGGACCATCAGCCTGTCCCTGGGCAACAACGCCAGCAACGGCATCGAACCCTCGTTCGGCCACATGTACAGCCGCAACGTGATCCGGGAAGGCAAGAAATCCAAGGAGAAGGTGGACGTGTTCTCGTACGAACTCCTGGCCTTCCGCCACCTGGTCAATCCCGAGGCCACGCCGGACGCCGAGGACGGGCGGGACGGCCTGCCCGAATATTTCGTCACCGCCGACGACATCAAGCCCAGGCAGCATGTGGACGTCCAGGCGGCGGCCCAGCAGTGGATCGACTCCTCGATCTCCAAGACCGCCAATGTCCCCACGGATTTTCCCTTCGCGGATTTCCAGGACATCTACCGGTATGCTTGGCAGAAGGGCCTCAAGGGCTGCACCACGTTCCGCTTCAACCCGGAAGTGTTCCAGGGCGTCCTGGTCAAGGAGGAGGACCTGTCCAGCACCATGTACCGGTTTACCCTGGAAAACGGGGAGGTGGTCGAGGTCAAGGGCAACGAGGAAATCGAGTATGACGGTGAAACCCACACCGCCGCCAACCTGTTCGACGCGCTGAAAGAGGGTTATTATGGCCGGTTCTGAACCCGGCCGGCGATCCAGGAGGTATTGCGCATGAGCCTGAAAATCGAAAAGAAGATCGTCGGCTACGACGTGGTCAAGCCGGAAGAGGACCCGGTGCAGGTGACCCGGCCCATTGCCGTGCCGGACACCGCCAGGGAGCAGGCGAAGATCATCCAGATGCACGAGAAGGTGGTGCGCCCGGAAATGCTGATCGGGAGCACCTACAAGATCAAGACGCCGGTATCGGAGCACGCCTTCTACATCACCATCAACGACATGGTGCTGAATCCCGGAACGCCCTACGAGAAGCGGCGGCCCTTCGAGATCTTCATCAACTCCAAGAACATGGACCACTACCAGTGGATCTCGGGACTGACCCTGATCATTTCCGCCGTGTTCCGCAAGGGCGGCGACGTGACCTTCCTGGTCAGCGAGCTGCAGAGCGTGTTCGACCCGAAGGGGGGCTACTTCAAGAAGGGCGGCAAGTTCATGCCCTCCCTCGTCGCGGAGATCGGCGATGCCATCGAGAACCATCTCAAGATGATCGGCATGATCGCGGACCCCGATCTCGACGAGCGCCAGCAGAAGCTGATCGAGGAAAAGCGCCGCGAGTTCGAAAGCCGGCAGGGGGACGACGGCGGGGAGAACGCCGGCGGGGACAGCAGCTTTCCCGAGGGCGCCGTGCTTTGCAGCAAGTGCAATGTCAAGGCCTCCATCTTCATGGACGGCTGCATGACCTGCCTCAACTGCGGCGACAGCAAGTGCGGCTGAACTGAACCCGGCCCGGGTATTTCGCCCAGGCTGGCCCGGCAGCGGCGCCGCAAGGGGCATGCCGGTTTCCCCTTCCCCCGAAGGCCCCCTTTTCCTATGATCTCCCCCTCATGGAGATTCCCGCGGGGCTGTCCCGCGGCGGCTGCAATTCGATCGGGTACAGGCAATGAAACGGTTCGTAATATTCATGGGTTTCCCGGCCCGGGTGTTGTTCTGCTCCCTGCTGGCGCTGGCCTGCCAGGTATTCCTGGTGGTGCGCCATCCGGACCTGTTGCTGGTGGTGCAGGAATGGGTGAAGCAGGGGTCGGTCAGCACGTTCGAGGGGGTCTACATGGCGCCGGGATACCGCGTCGCCTACAACCTGCTGAACGGCGACGGCATCCTCGTCCACACCCTGTTCGTCATCCTGGCCCTGCTGGCGTACCAGCTCGCGGCCTCGCCGCTCCGGCTGCTGACCCCGTCCCGCTGATGGACTCCGCCGGAACGCGCGCCTCCCGCGCCCGGGGCGCCCCGGTATTGCCGGGAGACCCGCGCCCCCCTCTTTGGCCGGCGGGGGGACAAGCCTTAGAATTCCCGGGGTGGCGATGATCGACCTTGCGGAGGTTCCCGATGAAGGATGAGAATGAAGCGCTGGAGCACCGGGGCCGCTGCCTGTGCGGCGACATCACGTTTGTCGCCCGGGGGGCCCCGATCTGGGTGGTGCATTGCCATTGCCGCAGCTGTCGGCTGAATACCGGCTCGGCCATGGCGACCTTCGTCGGCTACCGGACGCAGCAGGTTGCCTTTGCCGGGGACCGCTCCTCGTTCGCGTCCTCCCCCGGCGTCAGGCGGTGTTTCTGTGCCCGGTGCGGCACGCCGGTGAGTTACGAGGCGGAGCGCTATCCCGGGGAGATCCATCTCTACATCGGCGCCTTCGATGACCCGGCATCCCTGCCCGCGCGGGGCCATGTTCATTATGACGAGCACATCCACTGGCTCGAGATCGCGGACGGGCTGCCGCGCAAGCCGGGAGCCGGCACGTGAGCGGTGCCCCGGTGCCCGCCGACGGGGACTACGTGCGCCGGGTCAGGGAGAGCGCGGCCGGCCAGAGGGTGCTGTCGCTGATCGGCGCGCGGCTGGTCCATGTCGGGCCCGGGGAGGTGGACCTCGAATTCGGCCACTCCCCGGACCTGACCCAGCAGCACGGGTTCATCCACGCCGGCATCCTGTCCACCGTGCTGGACAGCGCCTGCGGCTACGCCGCCTATTCCCTCATGCCCGCCGATGCCGGCGTGCTGACCATCGAGTTCAAGATCAACCTGCTGTCCCCGGCCCGCGGCGAGCGGTTCGTGGCCAGGGGGCGGGTCACGAAGCCGGGCCGGGTCATCACCGTGGCCGACGGCACCCTCGTTGCGGTCAGTGCCGGCGGCGAGAAGCGGATCGCCACCATGACGGGCACCCTGATGACGGTGCGGGACAGGGAGGAAGTCCGCGGCTGAGGGGCCCTGCCCGCGCCGCGGGGCGCCGGGACGCCTTCGCGGCGGCCCCGGAACCGGCCGTCGCTAGTGGCCGTCGCCCTTCCGTGCGCGCGGCCCGGTACGCGACAGGTTCTCCACGGCGGCACGCAGCCCGTCGAGGCTGTTGGCCGGGAGAAACCGGTGGACCTCGGGCAGCCGTGCCGACAGGGACGCCTCGGTGAGGGTGACCCCTTCGCGGCCCAGCATGGGGTTCAGCCACAGGATCTGGCGGCAGTTGAGGCGTATCCCCGACAGTTCGGTCCGGAGCATTCCAGGATCGTCGGTGTCGAAACCGTCGCTGATGATGAGGACATGGGAGTCGGACCGAAGCAGGGTCCCGGCGTGGCGCCGGTTGAATTCGGCCAGGGAGCGGGCGATGCAGGTTCCGCCTAGCCAGAGGTTTTCCCCGGCGTCCAGCCGGGCCAGCATCCGCTCCAGGCTGCGCTCCCGGAAAAAAGGGGTCACCTCGAACAGGCGGGTATGAAAGGCGAACGCGACCGAACCCCGGAAACTCTGCATCAGGCTGCGCACGAAACGGAAGAGCAGGGGATTGTTCCAGGTCATGGAGTGGGACACGTCGTGGAGGACCACGAGGTGCAGCGGCACGGGCCTTGGCCGGCTCCAGACCAGCTTCAGCGGCAGCCCGCCCGTTGCCAGGCTGCGCCGGAGGGACCTGCGCATGTCCAGGTGCCCGCCCCTCGGTGAGATTCCCCGCCGCTTGCCGAGCCGGCGGCGCAGTTGCTGCCCGAGCCTGTCCACCAGGGATTCCACCTCGTGCATGGCGGTGCGGTCGCGCAGGAAACGGAAATCGGCCTTGCCCAGGGTGCGCTGCCGGCCGGCTCCGCTGCCTTCGATGTCGCTTTGTCCGTGGGTGCTGTCCGGTTCCCGGTCGCTGGTTCCCGCGAAGCCCACCAGCGTCTGCCCCGGTGAATCCGGGAGGCCGCCCGGAACGGATTCCGGCGCTGCCTGTTCGCTTGCCACGGGAAACCAGAAACGGTTGAAATGGCGATCGAATTCGCGCCATTCGTCGTGCGTGCGGCAGCACAGCGCGCGCAGCCCCCGGCGGGTGAGCACCGGGTCCCGCGCTCCCCTGTCCACCAGCCGGAAAAGGTCGGGCAGTTCCCCGACGCCGATCCGGTAGCCGTGCCGGCGCAGGTAGCCGGCGAATTCCAGCATGCGGCTGACGGGCGGGGCGGGGGAGAGGGAGCCGCTCACGCGATCTGCCGGACGATGTCCGCCAGTTCATCGGCCCCGACGGCGTCGAAATCCTCCCGGTTCTTGAGCACGCAGCCGCGGGTCGCGGCCAGCAGCTCCCCGTCGGCGGGCAGGCTGTCCACGGACGCGGCCATCAGCGCCGAACACCAGTCCAGCATTTCCGCGATGCCCGGGGACTTTGCCAGGTTGCGTCCGCGCAGGATCTGCACCACGCGGGTCACCTGGTCCGCCAGCCGGTGGCTGATGCCGGGCAGCCTGGCTTCCACGATGGCCAGTTCCCTGGCATGGTCGGGGTAGTCGAGGTAATGGTAGAGGCAGCGGCGGCGCAGGGCGTCGCTCAAGTCCCGGGATCCGTTCGAGGTGAGGATCACCGTCGGCAGGGAGCGGGCGCTGAGCGTACCGAGTTCCGGGATGGTCACCTGGAAGTCCGACAGCAGTTCCAGCAGGTACGCCTCGAAGGCCTCGTCCGCGCGGTCGATTTCATCGATGAGGAGCACGGGGGGCTCCGGTTGGCGAATCGACTGGAGCAGGGGGCGCTCCAGCAGGAATTCGGGCGCGAAGATGTCCAGGGACTCCTGTGCGGCCCCGGCCTCCTGCAGCTGGATGGAAAGCAGCTGGCGGCTGTAGTTCCACTCGTACACCGCCGCGTTGGTGTCGAGGCCCTCGTAGCACTGCAGGCGAATGAGCCGCCGGTCTTCCACGGTGGCCAGGGTTCGGGCGATTTCGGTCTTGCCGACACCGGCCTCGCCTTCCACCAGCAGCGGGCGGCCGAGACGGTGCATCAGCACCAGCACCGTGGCCAGTTCGGTCTCGGCGATGTAGCCAGCCGCGGCGAACCGGTCCATGAGGGTTTCGGGATCGGGCATCTCCATCGTGATCGGGGAGGATTGTGCTGACGGTTTCGCGGAGTATAGCCGAAGGCGGCGACCGGCCCCGCCGGCAATCGCCGGCGGGGGTGCTTCGGCGACTTTTGGTGCATGCGGAGCGCCATCGGCGACCAGGGGTGCGCGGGCTCTGGTACACTCGCCGGCCCAACAGAATCTGACCGGATCCATCAATGAAACTCTACGGCAGCGTGACTTCTCCGTACGTGCGCCACGTGCGGGTCGCCCTCGCCCAGTCGGGCTTTGACTACACCTTTGTCGAGGCGGATTACGCCATGAGCGCCGAGCGTTCCCCGACGGCGAAGGTGCCGTTTTATGAAGACGGGGACCTGACGCTCACGGATTCGACCTCGATCCTGAAGCATGTGCGGGAGAAATCCGGCATGGGCTTCCTCGAGGATCTCGAGGACTGCGAGCTCTATTTCATGGCGGACACCCTCACGGATGCGGGCATCAACCAGTTCATGATGGAGAAGGAAGGCGCCACGGCGGACAGGTTCCCCTATCTCGGCCGCCAGCAGTACCGGGTGCTCAAGGGGCTCGAGGAACTGAACCGGCGTCTTGACCCGGGCGACGGAATCGGCAGGGACGGTGCGCTGCGCACTGCCTGCCTGATCGGCTGGGGGCTGTTCCGGAACCGTTTTTCCCTGGACGGGCTGGACAACCTGCGCGGGCTGATGGAAGCCGCCGGGCGGGACCCCGCGTTCGTGGAGACGGCGCCGCGGGACTGAACGGGGTGCTGCGGCTTCCCGGGGCCCGGGCCCGGGGATGCCTCATCTAAGCACCACGCCGCCCGCGAGGTAGGTCCAGAGCAGCACGAGGAAAACCCCCAGGGGGACCAGGCTGGTCCCGAGCGCCGCACGGAGCCTGTCCCGACGGAGCAGCCGGACGGAAAGCCAGAGGCAGGCGGCCAGGGTCACCGGGTAGGCCAGCATCAGGGTGCGCAGCAGGTACTCGTGAAAGAACCCGGGGACCCGGCCCTCGCCATCGATCAGGAGAAACGTGAACGGCAACAGCGGCACCACCAGGGCCGCCGGGACGGCGGACAGGATGTTGCCGGCGTAGACCAGTTTTCGCATGCGGGTTCCCGGACCGGATCAGGCGGGCACGCTTTCCCGGTGGTCCGATTGAGCCAGCCAGTCCGGGTGCACCTCCGCCCCCCAACCCGGGGCGTCGGGCACCGTTGCCATGCCGTCCCTGATGCCGTAGGGGGAGTCGAGAAACAGCCCGTACTGCCAGGGGTAGTAATCCGCCTCCTCGATGGCGAATTCCAGGTACCGGCCGGCATTGGGAATGGCGCGCAGGAGGTGCATGGTGAACAGGGTCACCATGGACAGGTTGGCGCAGTGGGGCGTCACGGGGATGCCGGCGGCCCCGGCCATGCGGGCCACCCGGAGGGTCCGGCTGAGTCCGCCGAGATAGCAGACGTCCGGCTGCACGATGTCCACCACCCGCCCGTCGATCATCTGCCGCCAGTTCTGCAGCTCGCAGTCCTGCTCCCCGCCCGTCACGTCCAGGGACAGGGCCTCGGTGACCTGCCTGGTCTGGTCGTATTCCCAGTAGGGGCAGGGCTCCTCGAAATGAACCACGCCATGGTCTTCCAGCATCCGGCCGACCGCGATGGCCCGGCCCGGGGAGAAACCGGAGTTGCCGTCCACCAGCAGGGAGACTTCGTCGCCAAGCACGCTGCGCACGGCCGGGACAATGGCCTCGGTCCGGCCCGGCCACTCGTCGATGTCATGACCGCATTCCGCGCCGACGCGGAACTTGAACGCATCGAATCCGTACCGGTCGCGCAGTCCGGCGAGCCGTGCCGCCTCATCCTCCGGGGTGATGTCCCTTTTCATGGAAGAGGCATAGGCGCGGACCGGACCCGGGCTGCCGCCGATCAGTTCGCAGACGCTCTTTCCCTCGCGCTTGCCCCGGCAGTCCCACAGGGCGGTGTCCACTCCCCCGAACGCGCGCCGCAGGTACGATCCCGGAAACTTGTGCTCCTTCTCCATCACGCGGTCGCCGAGGGCGTCGATGTCGGTGCTGTCCCTGCCGAGGGTCCAGGGGGCCACCTGGCGGTGCACCACCTGTGCGGTGATGTCGGCGTGATAGGGGGCGGTCTGGCCCCAGCCCTGGCTGCCGTCCTCCAGGGTTACCCGGACGAAGCAGATGAACTCGTTGGAGAAGGTCTCGATGCGCTGGATGTTCATCTTAGCCGTTGGGATCGGGGGCCACCGAGTATTCCCGGTTTTTGCCGCCAATGCCAGCGGGAACTTCGTCCTCCCGGGACGTCGCGCGGCGTGGTCACCGGCGGGTCTTCGGGTACGGGTTTCGGCAAACGGCACGGCCGCGGGCTTCGCTGATACAATCCCCGCTTTTCCCTTGCCGTTTCAGCCATGTCCACCATCCTCAAGAGTCTGCCCGTGGGTGAACGGGTCGGCATTGCCTTTTCCGGCGGTCTCGACACCAGCGCCGCCATCCACTGGATGCGGCAAAAGGGCGCCATTCCCCACGCGTATACCGCCAACCTGGCCCAGCCGGACGAGGATGACTATGACAGCATTCCGCGCAAGGCCAGGGAATACGGCGCGGAGGATGCCAGGCTGGTGGACTGCCGCGCCCAGCTCGCCGCCGAGGGAATCGCCGCCATCCAGTGCGGCGCCTTCCACGTCACCACGGCCGGGGTCACCTATTTCAACACCACGCCCCTTGGCCGTGCGGTTACCGGCACCATGCTGGTGACCGCGATGCGCGAGGACGGCGTCAACATCTGGGGCGACGGCAGCACCTACAAGGGCAACGACATCGAGCGTTTCTATCGCTACGGACTGCTGGCGAACCCGGGCCTGAAAATCTACAAGCCC
>JAJDTE010000175.1:0-8512 GCA_022827325.1 Gammaproteobacteria bacterium
CCGGCGCGCAGGCATTCCCTTCATCTCCGTGCTCACCGACCCCACCATGGGCGGGGTGTCCGCCAGCCTTGCCATGCTGGGGGATGTCATCATCGCCGAACCCAATGCCCTGGTGGGGTTCGCGGGACCCCGGGTGATCGAACAGACCGTGCGCCAGACCTTGCCGGACGGCTTCCAGCGGGCGGAGTTTCTGCTGGAACACGGGGCCATCGACATGATCGTTGACCGTCGCCGGATGCGCGACGAGATTTCCGGCCTCCTGGACAAGTTCGGGTTCGGCGGCCGGCCGGCCGGCACCGGAGACGGGGCGGATGGGGCCGGGCCGGACGCGAAGATTCTCGAGGCGGAAATCGTCGACGACAACCCGCCCCGGGCGGCCGGACCGGCGGCAGATTCCCCGGAGTCCGGGGATTCCTCCTGAATTGGGTTCTTTCCTGTCGTTCGGCCTTGACGAGTGGCTGGACCATATCCAGCGCCAGCACTGGCGCACCATCGACCTGAAGCTCGACCGGGTCTCCAGGGTCTGGCAGCGGCTCGGGGGCTCCCGCCCGCCCTTCGTCATCACCGTGGCAGGCACCAACGGCAAGGGGTCCTGTGTGGCCATGCTGGAATCCGTCCTGCGCCGGGCCGGGAACCGCACCGGCAGCTATACCTCGCCGCACCTCGTCCGCTACAACGAGCGCATCTGCGTCGATGGACGGCCGGCCTCCGACGCCGAGATCGTCGATGCGTTCCGACGCATACAGGCCGCTTGCGGTGACGTCGGCCTGACCTATTTCGAGTACGGCACCCTCTGCGCCCTGCTGGTTTTCCGGGCGCGCTGCGTGGACGTGGCGATCCTCGAGACCGGCATGGGGGGGCGTCTGGATGCGGTGAACATGATCGACAACGACCTCGCCCTGATCACTTCGGTGGGCCTGGACCACATGCAGTGGCTGGGATCGGACCGGGAGCAGATCGGCAGGGAGAAGGCCGGCGTGATCAGGCCCGGCGCCTTCGTGGTGAGCACCGACCCGGCGCCCCCCGCCGCCATCGCCGACACCGCGGCGGACCTGGGGGCGATGCTGCTGCAGGCCGGGGAGCAGTACTCGATCGAACCTGGTCCGGACGGGAAAAACTGCCGCTGGCGGAGCGAACACCCGGCAGTGCCGGAAGACTGGCGCCGACTGGCGGACCTGCCGCTTCCACTGCCCGGCGACTGGCAACCGCATAACCTGGGCGGGACGGTCGCCGCGCTGGCGCTGACGTCGGGCGCCACCGGGGTTGAACCCGGCCACCTGGTCCCGGGACTGTCCTCGGCCCGGTTGCCGGGACGCTGCGAGATCGTCGGCCGGGAGCCCCTGACCATCATCGACGTGGCCCATAACGCCGACTCCGCCGCGGGGCTTGCGCGGTTCCTGGACGCCAATCCCGTACCCGGGGAAACCCACGGGGTTTTCGGCGTGCTGGCCGACAAGGCGCTCCCGGGCGTGCTGGACGACCTCGGGATGCGGGTGAACCGCTGGCACCTGGCCGGGATCGACGAAGCACGGGGGCAGTCCGGCGAGGCGCTGGCCCGGAAGATGCGGCTGCTGTACCCGGACATGGAGGCGGAGACCTACCGGGATGCGGTGCGGGCCTTCCAGGGCGCCCGCGCCCATGCCCGTCCGGTCGACCGGGTGGTGGCCTTTGGTTCATTCCACGTGGTCGGTGATATAATCGGGTCTTTCGAAAGGACCAGCGTTCCGCAGTAACCCCACGGCCGCCTGCGCCAACCCCGTCAGCCGGTTTGCCACGTCTCCATGACCGCACCCCCGATCCCAAGAGCCTGAGTTCGCCTATCGTTCGCCTTCCCATGCCCGCCGATGCTTAAATCTGCCAAGGGAGCAGAACCCGAATACGAACTGAAGCACCGCATCACCGGGGCGATCATACTGGTGGCCGCCGCGGTCCTGGTGATTCCCATGCTGCTGTCGGGGCCGGGCCCGGAAGGGGATGGCGACCTCCGGAACCCCGCCCGGGAGGCATCCTCCCAGTCGCGTATCGTGCCGCTGGACCTCAGCGAGATCCTGCCCGCCTCCGGCGAGGGCGTCGAGGATCTCCCGCTCGCGGCCGTGGAGGACCAGCAGCCGACGCTGCTGGACCTGACCGAAAACAATGACGGCGAAACCACGCAGGCCGAATCCCGGGCCGTCCCGGACCAGGGCGGGGATGACCAGGATGAATCCGCCCGGCCCGCGCTGGTGATGACACGGATTCCGGATACTCCGGAGGAGCAGGCCGAAGCCCAGGCAAGGGCGGACACGGCCGCGAAGGCAGAGGGCCAGGGGGACTGGATCGTGCGCGTGGGCACCTTCTCGAAACCGGCCAATGCGGACCGGGTGTACGAACTGCTGACCGAAAACGGATACGCGCCGAAACGGACGCCCGTGTCCGCCTCCGGGGGCAGTTCCACCCGCGTCTGGCTCGGACCCTATGCCGAGGAAAAGGCGATGGAGGTCAGCAACCGCATGAAAGACCTGGTGGGCGAGAAGGGATACGTCACCAGGGACAGCTCCTGACCCCGCCGCGATTGCCCAGCATGAGCCCGGTCGACATCGTCATCCTTGTCATTCTCTCGCTTTCCACCCTGATCGGTGTCTTCCGCGGCTTCATCCGGGAAGTGCTCTCCCTGGCTTCCTGGATCGTCGCGCTGTACGTGGCCTGGCTGTTCGCCGCCCAGGGCGCGGTCTATCTCGAACCCTACATCGGCCAGCCGGCACTGCGCATCGCTGCGGCATTTGCCGGCATTTTCGTGATCATGCTCATCGCCGCCTCCATCCTGAGCTACCTGCTCTACAGGCTGCTCTACATCTCCGGCATCAGCGGTATGGACCGCTCCCTGGGGGCGGTTTTCGGAATCGCCCGCGGGGTGGTGCTGGTGGCGGCGGTGATCCTGGCCGCGGTGTACATGGACTTTGCCGCCCAGCCCTGGTGGCAGGGCTCGAAGCTGGTGGTGTATTTCACCCCGGTGACGGACTTCCTGCTGTCCCTGATGCCGCCGGATGCGGTGGAGAATTTCCGGCCGGCGGTCACCTGATCCGTCCCGGCGCCCGAACGATGGAGACATGACATGTGTGGAATCGTCGGCATACTCGATCACCAGCGAGTCAATCAACAGCTCTATGACGGCCTGACCGTCGTCCAGCACCGTGGACAGGATGCCGCCGGCATCATGACCAGCGACGGCAACCGGGTGTTCCTGCGCAAGGACAACGGGCTGGTGCGGGATGTCTTTCATACCCGCCACATGGTGCAGCTGGTCGGCAACATGGGCATCGGCCATGCCCGCTATCCCACCGCGGGCTGCGACTCCCGGGCCGAGGCGCAGCCGTTCTACGTGAACTCCCCGTTCGGCATCGCGCTGGCGCACAACGGCAACCTCACCAATGCCGACAAGCTCAGGGAGGAGCTGTTCCGCCAGGAACTGCGCCAGATCAACACTACCTCCGATTCGGAAATCCTGCTCAACGTTTTCGCCCATGAACTGCGGGGGAGCATCGCCAAGAGCCAGATCGAGGTCGGGCCCGAGGAGATCTTCAACGCGGTGCGGGGCGTGATGCGGCGTTGCCGGGGCGCCTACGCCGTGATTGCGATGGTCGTGGGAGTAGGCATCGTGGCGTTTCGCGATCCCCACGGCATCCGCCCGCTGATTCACGGCACCCGCTCCGATGCCGGGGGCACCGCGCACATGTTCGCGTCCGAGAGTGTGGCCCTGGACGTGATCGGCTATGAGCGGGTGCGCGACCTGAAACCGGGAGAGGCCATGCTGGTGGACAAGGAGGGCACCCTGCATCAGGCGAGCTGCTGCGAGAAGGCCCGCTACCGTACCTGCATATTCGAATACGTGTACCTGGCGCGTCCCGACTCCATCCTCGACAACGTCTCGGTGTACCAGTCGCGGATGGAGATGGGCAAGCGGCTGGGACGGAAGCTGATCCGCGAGTGGCCGGACCACGACATCGATGTCATCATCCCGGTTCCGGACACCAGCCGCACCGCCGCACTTGAGGTGGCCAAGGACCTCAGGGTGTCCTACCGGGAGGGTTTCATCAAGAACCGCTACATCGCCCGGACCTTCATCATGCCGGGGCAGGCCGAACGCAAGAAATCCGTGCGCCAGAAACTGAACGCGATCGAGGCGGAGTTCGCGGGCAAGAACGTGCTGCTGGTCGACGATTCCATCGTCCGCGGCACCACGTCTTCCCAGATCATCGAACTCGCCCGGGAAGCGGGCGCGAAGAAGGTCTATTTCGCCTCCGCTGCGCCGCCGGTGCGCCATCCCAACGTCTATGGCATCGACATGCCGTCGTCCGGCGAACTGGTGGCACACAACCGCAGCATCGACGAGATCTGCACCATCATCGGGGCGGACCGGCTGATCTACCAGGACCTCGAGGACATGGTGGAGTCGGTGCGGCGGTTCAACCCGGAACTGAAGGGCTTCGATACCTCGTGTTTCAGCGGCGACTATGTGACCGGGGACGTCACGTCCGCCTACCTGGCGCTGGTGGACGGCGCACGCAACGACGACGCCAAGACAACCGACCGGGGTGAACTGGATCTTTCGGAACTCAGCGACGTCCAGGCCAGGACGGCCTGACCTGCCCGGAATCCGGCGAAGGACATCCGGGCTGCGTACGCGGGTTCCGGGTCACCCGGGTTGCCGCCGCCGTCCGGACTGGGCGGACTTGATAAAGCCCGCTGCCGCCAGATGCCGCTCCGTTTCCTTCTCGCCAAGGGCGATGCCGAGACGGTCCAGGGCGACCAGCAGCGATGCGAGGTTGCTGGTGACCACCGGCTTGCCGAGATGTGCCTCGATCTCGGGAATCGCCTCGGTGGCGCGATAGTCGGTACAGGAAATGACGATCGCCTGCGCCGCCCCGTGGTCCGCCGAGAGCGCGGTCTCGACGATTTCCCCGGGCCTGGTGTCGCCAACCGCCTCGTTGCTCATCGGCACGGGCGCATCAACCCGGTGCACCGAGCTCATGCCAAAGGACTCGATGAAACCGATCGCCAGGTCGTTCAGGGTGGCCACATAGGGAGAGGTGAAGGCAAAACGTCTGATCCCGAGAGCCAGCAGCACCTCCACCAGCGCCGAGGCCGCGGTCACCGCCGGCACCCCGGCGATTTTCTCGATGCCGTCGCAAAATGCCCGGTCGTATTCCGGCCCCTGGGCGAGCGTCGCCGAGGTGCATCCGTAGACGATGGCATCGGCCCGGCAGTGCACCAGGCTCTGGATCACGTCATCCGCCTGCGTGTCCGAGTATTGCCGCATCTGGTCCTCGTCCGGGATGCGGTCCACATCGTATCCCCCGGCCCGCGCGAAGTGAAGCGATACACCCGGGGGCGCCAGCATCGCCAGGTCGGGCTCGAGATTGGTGTTGGTGACCGGCACCACGACACCGATGCGCGCCAGACCCCGGCTCGGGTACATGGCGGCCGCCCTCATGCCGCCCCCCTGACGATCCGTCTTCTGCGTTCGGCAGTTGCGGCCTCGTCGAGGCTGCCGTCGCCGGCGAACACGACACCGTAGATCTCCGTTGCCGCCTGCTGCGACACCAGGCCGAGCTGCACGTCGCGCACTACCGCCAGGGGGTCGCGCTCGGACGGCTCGCCGTAGCCGCCGCCGCCCGGCGCTTCCCAGTACAGGAGGTCGCCTGCGGGAATCAGTTGCTCTCCCTTGCCCTTGAGGGTCGGCCCGGAACGCAGCGTGATGCGCCCGGGAGCGCCCTCATGTCCGCCGTCGCGGCCCCGGGCAGGATATTTCGTGCGCTCGACGCCGGCGAGCAGGAGTATGGGCGCCCCCTCGCTGCTTTCGAGTTCGATCATCTGACCCAGTCCGCCGCGGAACCTGCCTGGGCCGCCACTGTCGCGGATCAGTTCGCGCCGGCGGATATTGAGGGGCGCGGTGCTCTCGGCGATTTCCACCGGGGTTCCCCACAGCCCGCTGGGGTAGGCGGTCGCCGACAGTCCGTCCAGCGCCGGCCGTGCGCCCATGCCTCCCGAATGGCACAGTTCGGTGGCGAAGGCGCTGTTCCCGCCCCCCGGCTGGATCGCGGCGATGCTGCGAAGCGGCAGGTCATACAGGCAAGTGGACCCTTCCGCCGGCGCGGTCCCGGGCATCGCTTCGTGGAGGCAGCCGAGCATCAGGTCGGCCACCATCTGGCCGATGCAGTGGCGCATCGCCACCGGCGCCGGAAATTGCGCGTTGAGGATGCAGTCCCTGGGCGCCTCGAATACGAACGGGCCCAGCGAGCCGGCATTGTTGGGAATGCCGGCGCCGATCAGGCAGCGCAGGGCGAAGACTGCGTAGGCTTCCGTGTACTTGATCGGCACGTTGATGCCCCGTGCCGAGTGTCCCGAGGTGCCGCTGAAATCGGTGACGATCCGTTTGCCGGAGACGGTCATGCGCGCCTTCAGCCTGATCTCGAAGTCGTAGCCGTCGGTCATCAGTTCGTTATTGTAGACGCCGTCCGGAATCTGTCCGATCGCGGCCTCGGTGGCACGCCTGGATGTGTCGAGGATGTGTGCGGCGAGGGGCTCGATGCCGTCGGCCCCGAACTCGCCCAGCATCTCGTCAAGCCGCGCCGCGGCGACGTCACAACAGGCGATCAGAGCATACAGATCTCCCTCGTTGGCAACCGGCGAGCGGGAATTCGCCTTCATGATGTCCATCACCAGCAAATTGACCTCGCCCTTGTCGACCAGCTTCATCGGGGGCAGGCTCAGCCCCTCTTCGAAGACATCGCTGCCGTCGGGTCCCATGCCGAGACCCCCGAGGTCATACAGGTGCGAGGTGCAGGCCGTGAAGGCGACCGGCTTGTCCCGGTGGAAGATCGGGGCGAACAGGACCACGTCGTTCAGGTGCCCGGAACCGATCCAGGGGTCGTTGGTCATGTACACGTCGCCGGGCCGCATCGTGTCCACCGGGAAATGCGGCAGCATCTTCGAAACCGAAGCCGCCATGGTGTTGACATGTCCCGGCGTACCGGTCACCGCCTGGGCCAGCATGCGCCCCTGGAGATCGAAGATGCCCGCGGAAATGTCACCGCATTCACGCACGATGGGACTGAACGCGGTACGCATCAATACCTGCGACTGTTCCTCCACGACCGCCATCAGGCGGTCCCACATCACCTGCAGGTCGATGGCCGTGTGCCGCACGGCGGTGGCCGCCGCGGAACCGGGGCGGGACTCCCGGCGTGTCATCACGATGTTTCCGGCGGTGTCGACACGCGCGGTGTACGCCCCGGAGACGAAGGTGGTGGTCTGCGGCTCGACAATCAGGGCAGGGCCTCCGATCGAGTCGCCGGGCCGGAGGCGTCCGCGCTCGAAGACACCGGCCCTGATGCGCTCACCGGTCGTGCCGATGCAAAGCTCGCGGTGGCCGGCGGGGTCGACGTGGCGGGATTCTCCCCCGTCGACGATGACAGGCGCCTGCGGGACCCTGTTGCTCACGGTGACCGACCAGTTCATGATCTCGATCAGCATGCTCGGCACCGCGCGCGCAAAGAGGCGGGCGTACTCGGATTCAAAACGTCCGGCCAGCGCCGGAAGGCTGTGCTCGCTGATGTCGCCGTCGGGAATCCCGACCTCGATCTCGTGGCCCTGTCCGGCGTACCGCATGAAGGCGATGCGCCGGACCTCGAGGTGCTCGCCCGGCGCACCGGCGGCCACGACTTCCCGCGCTTCCTGCTCGAGATCCCGGAGCAGCCGGTTGATCTCGTCGAAGGGGAAGGAGTCGACGCGCACGTGGCGGCTGCGGACGATTTCATAGGCCACCGGGGCATGCAGGAAACCCACCGCGGAACCGACGCCGGGACTCGGCGGCACGATGATTTCGCCGATGCCGAGCTTTTCCGCGACCCGGGTTGCGTGGAGCGCGCCGTTGCCGCCGAAGGCGATCATGGCGCACTGGCCGAGGTTCTTTCCCTGTTCCACGGCGTGAATCCGCGCCGCGTTGGCCATCGCCTCGTCGACGGTCTTCGAGATGCCGTCGGCGCCGGCGGTTACCGTGGTGTCCAGTGGCCTGGCGATGGCGCCGTCAATCGCCGCCCGGGCCAGTTCGGGACTCAGTTCCAGCCGTCCCTCGGCGAAATCCGCAGGGTCCAGGTAACCGGCCACCAGGTCGGAATCGGTGACCGTGGGCGCCACGCCGCCGCGGCCGTAACAGGCCGGGCCCGGGACGGAAGACGCGCTGTTCGGCCCGACGCGAAGGCGGCCGAGCGGATCCACCGTCGCGATGGAGCCGCCGCCGGCGCCGATCTCGATCATCTCGACCACAGGAATGCGGAGCGGCATGCCGCTGCCCTTGATAAAGCGCGCGGCGCGCGAGACCTCGAAGCGGCGAGCCGTCTGCGGACGGTAGTCGTCGATGAGGCAAAGCTTCGCCGTCGTACCACCCATGTCGAAAGACTAGACCTTGGTCGCGCCGGAACGCTCGGCGTTCCGGGCCGACAGGATTGCGCCCCCGGCCGGACCCGATTCCACA
>JAJDTE010000116.1:0-7800 GCA_022827325.1 Gammaproteobacteria bacterium
GGATTCCGGACCCGACATCGCCGGCGTAGCCGAGGCGATGGGGTGCGACATCGATGCGGTGATCGAGGAGCACAGCGCACAGTCCCTGCGGGTCCTGATGCTGGGATTCGCCCCGGGATGCGCCTACCTCGGCACGCTGCCTGAACAATGGGACCTCCCCAGGCTGGACCATGTCAAGCCCCCGGTGCCGGCAGGCTCGATTTCCGTGGCGGTACGCCAGTCGGTCCTGTTCGCCACCCCGATTCCCACCGGGTGGCAGACCATCGGCCGCACGCCGTTCCTGTCATTCTCCCGCGACCGTCCGCCGTTTTTCTTCCTGGCCCCGGGAGACGAGGTCAGCTTCACCCCGATCGACGCGGCCTGCATGGCGGAACTGTCCGCCGCGGTGGCAGCCGGGGAACCGATCGTGGCGCCCGAGGCGCTGCCATGAACGCCGTCCTGCTGATCGATACCGCCGGCCCCGCCATCACGATCCAGGACGCCGGACGGCCGGGCTACGCCCGTTACGGCCTGTCCGCGGGCGGGGCCATGGACCCCTGGGCCATGGCCGAGGGGGAGGCGCTGCTCGGCAACCCTCCGGGGTTGGCGGCACTGGAGATGGCCGGATACGGCGGCCGGTTCCGGATGCTGCATGAACCCCGATGGTGTGCGCTCACCGGGGCAGCCATGCAGGCGAGGCTGGACGGGATTCCCCTTCCATGGCGCGCGAGTTTCAGTTTTCTGCCCGGCCAGCTGCTGGAGATCGGTCCGGCACTCGCAGGCGTGGAGGGCAGCGGGACCTACGGATATCTCCACGTTGCCGGCGGACTTGACACCCCGAAGGAGATCGGCGCCCGGGGGACGCATGTGCGTGCCGGCATCGGCGGCCTGGACGGAGGAACGCTGCAGTCCGGCACCCGCCTTCCGCTCGGGACCCCGGGCGGCGCCGACCGGTCCCCCTCCAGTCTGCCGCTCCCGGAATACCTGGCCCGCAGAACCATTCGCGTGGTCTGGGGACCGCAGTCCGGGCGGTTCCGCGCCGGCACCCGGGACCGACTGCTCAAGGAAACCTTTACCGTCTCCCACCGCAGGGACCGGATGGCCATGCGACTCGACATGGCCGGCGCGGACCCTTTCGAATCCCTCCTGACCGGGCTGTCCGACCCGGCCATGACGGGCGACATCCAGGTGACCGGAGACGGCTGCCCCACCGTTCTCATGCGTGAACACCAGCCCACCGGCGGCTATCCCCGCATCGCCGCGGTGATCACCGCCGACCTGGCGGCCGTGGCGCAGCTGCCCTCCGGGGCGCCGTTCCGTTTCGCCCTGGCCGCCAGGGACGAGGCCGTCGGCGCCCTCCGGGACTGGCAGGACGGTCTTGGTGGACTGGCAGGGCGGATACGGCCCCTTGGGCAGATGGACGAGCTGTTGGCGCAGAACCTGATCAGCGGCGTGGTCTCCGCCAACGATCCCTGATCCGGCACCGAACCACCAGGAGACGGGCCACACCAGATATGGGTAATGGCCGTAATTTCATGGCAACTCATGGCTCGAAGCCCGACCGGAATTCCCGGTGGCGTACGCATCTCGGATTACCTTAGCCGTCAATGTCATTGCGCAGGCGTACCCTATGACATCGTGCGCCACATGCTCCAGTTGACGGACAGTAACAGCCGTCACCGTCGGGACTTTCCCACGTAGGTGATGGTTTACTTGGTGATTGCCATGGAATTTTCCGTGCCGTGTCCGCCCTGGTGGTGCTGCGGTGCCTGGTGGACAGACTGCGCCTGTCTGCGCCGGGACAGACCGAAGGTGTCCGGCAAGTCTTCCATATCTCGGGCCCGGACCCCATGGGAACAGGAGACCAACTCGATTTCCCCTTAATGCACCGGTATTGCGAAAGTCGGGCTGGGATGATTGCGGGGTATCGTCACACCCTCACCTGCATCAATTCGATGCCAGCATACGACAATACTCATATCAGAGTCACCTGACCGGGGCGGTCGCCGCTCACACAGGATCGACCCGGACCGTCACGATTTCCATTTCGTGATACTGCTGATGCCGCACGGACGAAGCGTAGTGCTGCAACAACCGGAGCGAGATCTCACTTGCCACCGGAATTTCCGAGCTGTATTGCTGGTGCTGCTGGATCCTGTCCTCCAGATTCTCTTCGCTCGTCGCGACAATGAACTCCAATTCCGCCTGTGGGCCATCACTGGATGCGATGACGACCAGCCACTGCCGATTCCCGCGACTCTTGTCATCATCCACCGGGGCCAGCGTCAGGAGCGCTTCTTCTGCAACCATGCTCAATCGTTGAGTCATTTCCGAGTCCCAGCCCTTCCGATCGGAGAACTTCGCGATAAACGCATTGAGCTCCGGCAGGGCTGCGATGTCCAGCCGCGACCGAAAGCGCATACGCCGCGGGGTCGTCAGCTCCATGAACAGGGTAAGGATGATTGCGGTGAGTCCCCCGGTAGTTATGCCGCTCTGGAACATCGTCCCCCACAACGGACCGAAGTCCGGTGGGATGAACAGCCTGTATTCAAACGCAGCACCAACCCAGAATGAGACTCCCGCAATCAGGATTTTCGACCTGTCGGTTCCGTACTGGATAACGGTACGGGCACCCTCGACAAACATGAAGCCGATCACCACCACAAAGTATCCCGCGATGACGGATCCGGGGAGGTTGCTGAAAAGGCCAGACACCTTGGGCAGAAACGCGAACACGAGAAATATACCGCCGATGCAGTATCCGACGTTCCGGGAAGCCGCTCCGGTGATCTGGATAAAAGAGACGATACCCCCGGTTGTGACATTGGGTACCGTGCCGGCAATCCCACATAACAAGTTACCCACGCCGGTGCTGCAGATCGCGCCCTGCACCCTCCGGAAGTCGATCGCTCGAGCCTGGCGCCATGAGACCTGCTGCACGGCGATCACATCTCCATTCACCTGGATGGAGATGATCGCCCCGATGAACAGGAATGCCGGAAGAAGCGTCCAGAAGGATGTGCCAAAGGCAAGTCCCGGTCCCGGCCAGCCACTGACCGGAACGCCCACCCAGTCAGCCTGCGCAACTCTCTCGAAGTCGTAGATGCCGAGGATCACGGCGACCACGCAGCCGATGACTATACAGATGATAGGCGCCCAGAGTCGCAAGGCGGCCGAGCCGCGGAGTGTGAGGACAACTATCACGATACCGGTCGCAAGGGCGACCATGAATGTGTCCCCGCGTCCGGAATCCGTCTCCGTGTTCAGCAGGTTGAATACGATGGAGGCCAGGGAGAGTGTAACGACCATCAACACCGTACCGCCCACGAGCGGCGTGACGATTCGCCTCAGGATGAACAGCCATCTGGAAATGAGGATCTGGAATGCCGCCGTGACGAGCACCAGGGTCGTCAGCGTCGCCGGCCCCCCGTCCACCAGCGCCATGATGCAGAACGGGATTGAAATAAAGGATGTACGCATGGGAAGCACCAGTCCCGTCCCCATTCGTCCGATTCTGGCCACCTGCAGCAAAGTGGTCATCCCGATGGTCGCCAGCGTGGCGAAGATCATCCAGGCCAGATAGGTTTCATCCCCTCCCGAGGCCTTGACCACGACAACCGGTGTGATCAGGACTCCCGCTGCATAGATGAAACATGGTTGTGCGCCCAGGCCCAGCGAACCTGGAAGGGATGGGCTTTCATGCGGCTCGTAACGAGGGCTCCGGGAAGCAGGTTTCATTCTCAACGGTATTTTTTCTGTCTTCCGGACATTTGGACCAGAGACCTGTCCAAACATCGAGGATCATGCCGGAAGAGGTGAGGTGTGACTCGGTGGCTGCGCCTCGTGGCGCGAGTCGATGAAGGTCATGCTCTGAACCCTTCCCAACTGGAACGTGGACCAAGATTGGCTGTTGACGCAACTCCTCCATGTCCATGTCCGGCGGGTCATCCTGAAACCATGCCGCCCATACCTCCTACGCCATTATGCCCTTTTACTGCATGCGCCGTGATTTGCGGCGGCAAGGAAACAGGCCGTTTCGCGACGACGGCTTCCGCTCTTAACCGTTCCGCCAGGGTTTCTATGTCCAGCTCTTCTTTCGTTGCAATTCCATATGTTTCCAATAGCGGAAGCAGGCTCCTGAACGTGGCAACCCGTTGCTCGTAGCCCGGCCATGTGCCGGCTCCGCCAATCGGTGTCTCCAGATGTAAAGTGGGTTCGGGCAAACCTGCTTCAACGAAGGCGCGATACATGCCCATGCCCATGTCAATGTGGGCTCCGGTACGCTCGAATACGGTGCATTCCCAGTCGATCAGCTTTCCGAGAAGTGGTGTCTCCGGACCGGAAAGTGCCTTGTGAAGCGCGAGGTCGACCTCCTGAAACGCAACGATTCCGCCGGGTCGCAGGTGCGTCGCCAACTGTTTGAGTGCATCCGCCGGATCTGCGATATACATCAGAACCAACCTTCCGACAACGGCATCAAAGGTGTCCGAGAGTTCAAGGGATCGGATATCGCCTGCAATGAACTGAACATTCGTGATGCCTGATACATTTGCCCGATCCCGTGCCGTTTCGAGAATTTCAGGGTTGATATCTACCCCAACGACAGAACCATCGGGGCCGACAAATTCGGCAAGGGTGAAGGTGACGTCTCCAGCACCGCTCCCGACATCGAGCACTCTCATCCCTTTCGTGATACCGCTTCTCCGGAGAAAGCGTCGAGTCATATCGTCATACAGCCGTGCGTTTTGGATCAGACGTTTCGTTTCCGCCTCGCTGCGACCCATCGTATATTGCGCATCGCTGTTCATATCGGCTCCTTCATGGCAACTTGCCGAATGTCCTGTTCCGATGAACACCCGTTGTCGAAACACACGCTCGACAACGTCGCGCCCGCGATCGCCGTCCCCCGTGACAACCGGCACGTCCCCAATATCCAGCTTGTGCTCACAATCCCCGTATACACTTCACGAGACAAACCGAGGATACGCAGCATCAATTCCCGTGGAGTTCTCCATTCTTCAATTTCCAGCCATGGCTGGAACCCATGCCCTACTCGACTTCGAACACGGCTCTCACGCCGACAGCCGCGCCGGCGGGAAGTGAGGAGACCCCGGCGGAGGATCGGGCATGACTGCCCTTTTCCTCGCCCAGCACTTCGACCAGGAGGTCGGATGCGCCGTTCATCACCGCGGGGATCTGGGCGAATTCCGGCACCACGTTCACGAACCCGCTCAGCTCGACGGCCCTCACCCGGTCGATGTCGTCCTTCAGCGCCGCCTTGAGCTGTGCAAAGATGTTGAGGAGGCAAAGTCGCGCGCCCCTGTACCCGTCTTCGACGGACAGATCACCGCCGACCTGGCCGGCAATGCGCTCACTTTCAACGATTGATACCTGGCCAGAGATGAAAACCTGGTTGCGGCTGATGCGGTAGGGCAGGTAGTTACCCAAGGGAGGCACCACCTCCGGCAAGGTAATTCCAAGTTCCTTCACACGTTGGTCGAATTGTGACATTTTTCATTTCCCCCACGTAGTTGTGTGTTGTGACTCTATGAAATGCCCGCGTCTTTTTTGAACATCCTGGCAGCACGGGTTGCCGGAAATTCATTATGGCAAATACCCACCCAGACAAGCAAGATGGGCACCGGCCACCGAACCGCCACTGGATCAACCCCGGCCGCTGTGATAGCTTATTGCCGGATCGAAGCCCCGCCCCGCTGATGCACCGGACCCGGCACCTCCCACAATGAACAAGCAGCACACCATCGATCTCAATGCCGACCTCGGCGAGTCCTTCGGGCCGTGGCAGATGGGCGACGACGAGGCCATGCTGGATATCGTGTCCAGCGCCAACATCGCCTGCGGCTTCCACGCCGGAGGCCCGGCGGAAATGGTCGCCACCATACGGCTGTGCCGGTCAAGGGGCGTTGCGGCAGGCGCCCACCCCGGGTTCGACGACCTCCGCGGATTCGGCCGCAGGCGTCTTCCGGTGGCTGACCCGTCTGCCCTGCAGGCGGATCTGGTCTACCAGGTGGGCGCGTTCCTGGGCGTGGCGGGGTCGGAGGGCGTTCCGGTCTCCCACATCAAGCTCCATGGCGCGCTTTCCAACATGGCCTGCGAGGACGAGACCCTGGCACGGACCTGCGTGGCCGCCTTCCGCAGGGTGGCCCCGGACATCCCGGTGCTGGCCCAGGCAGCAACCAGCCTGGAGAGGGCCGCGGAGGACACCGGCCCACTGATCCGTGAGGTGTTTGCCGATCGTGAGTACAATCCGGACGGCACCCTGGTGTCACGGAATCTGGACGGCGCGGTGATCCACGATGCGGGCCGGGCTGCGGAACGCGTGCTGAAAATGCTCGAGGAGCAGGCGATCACCGCCATCGACGGCTCGGTCTTCAGCGTGAAACCCGAGTCCGTCTGTGTACACGGAGACAACCCGGCCGCGGTCAGGATGGCCGGGCAGATACGGTCCACCCTCGAACGAAGCGGCATCACCGTCAAGGCCCACGGCGCCTGATCCGGCATCTGCCTTCCCCGGTTCCGGCAATGCCGGGATTTTGCGACATGGATTTGTCCGTTCCACTCCAGCCGCTTTTTTTGCGTCCTCCCTGGAACTAACATCCCGCAACCCTGACCAGGCCCCCGATATGCTGACGCCCCCGCCCATCGACCTGGACGCCCTGCGCCACTACCGGCTTTCCCGCCTGCGCAGGCAGCTGGCGGAAATGGACATTCCCCTGGCGGTGCTGTTGCAGCCCATCAGTCTCAGGTATGCCGTCGACTACCGCGAATATCCCCTGTTCCAGTCCCACATCCCGATGTCCTACCTGTTTGTGCCCGCGGACGGGCCCGTGGTTCTGCACGGCGCCTACAACCGTCATTACGAACTGGTGGATGACTACCGTCCCGGCGTCGGTCCGAATCCGTTCGACAGCGGTTTCGATCTTGAGGCGGCGGCGAAACAATTCGCCCGGGATGTGGAAGGGTTTCTCGGCGAGATCGGCGCGGGAACCAGACATGCTCGGGTCGCGGTGGAAAGCCTTCCGGCGGATGCCTTCGGCGCGCTGAAAAGCCGCGGGTTCCGCCTGGTGAGCGGTGAAGTCGTCATGGAACAGGCACGGACCATCAAGTCCCGCATCGAGATCGACTGCATGCGTTATTCCATCGCGGTGGCGGAGCACGCCATGGCGGAAATGCAACGGGCCCTTCGGCCCGGCATGACCGAAAACCAGCTCTGGGGCATCCTCCACCAGGTCAATATCGCGCATGACGGCGACTGGATCGAGGGGCGCATGCTGGCATCCGGTCCACGCACCAATCCCTGGCTGCAGGAAGCGTGCAACCGCGTGATCAACGCGGGTGAACTGGTGGCCTTCGATACAGACATGGTGGGTCCCTTCGGCTACTGTGCCGACATCTCCAGGACCTGGCTGTGCGGAGACGGCCGGCCAACCGCCGCGCAGCGCGACCTCTACCGCCATGCCTGGGAAGAGGTGCAGCACAATACCTCCGAACTGAAGCCGGGGCTCGGCCTGCGCGAGTACGCGGAGCGGATCTTTCCCCGGCGCAGTGAATTCATCGCGCATCGCTATCCCTGCTTCGCCCATGGCGTCGGCATGTCGGACGAGTATCCCAAACTGTACTATCCCGAGGATCGGGACAGGCAGTACGACGGCGTGATCGAGCCGGGGATGGTCCTGTGCGTGGAGAGTTTCACCGGCTCGGACCGGGGCGGCGAGGGCGTCAAGCTGGAACAGGTGGTGCTGGTGACCGACGACGGCACCGAGATCCTGTCCACCTATCCCTACGAGGACAGGCTTCTGG
>JAJDTE010000087.1:0-4734 GCA_022827325.1 Gammaproteobacteria bacterium
CGACAGTGCGTTCGAGGGGGAACTGGTCCGGCGAAAGCAGTCCGGGGCCAACCGGGTTCTCGAGTTTTCCCGGGACACCCCCGTCCGCAGTGGGGGCGGCGCGGTGAACGGAAATCCTTCCGGCGGGCGGGCGCCGTGAGCGGTTGACGGCCATCCGGCGGTTGCTGAAGTTCACGTCCCAAGCCCATGGAGCTCCATGGGGATGTCGATCATGCCGTCGGCAATGGGGAATTTGTCGATGGCAATCGGTGTTCCGGTTCCGCCGGTATCGTCCTCCACCCGACGGGAGGCAGCCATGAAAGTCGGAAAATCCTGGCCGGACAACACGTTCGTTTGGGAAGACGGGAACCGAGAACACTACTGCGGAACACATTGGGAGCCGTTTTTCGGCAATCCCGAGGTGATCTTCGAAGAACTGCCCGAGATCATCCCGACCCTGGCGTTCGGGGAAACATTCGGCGACATCCATGCCGGTCCGCACAGGATTCCCCCGGACTGGGCGAAGGGCCATCATCTCTACTGGCCGAATTGGAATCGTGGACTTGTGGCGACGCTGCTGATATCGGGTGACGAACCCGAACTGATGAACATATCCCCGTATGCCGGAGTTGGAATACAGGCCAGCATGGAAATTGAGAAAGTCCATGTCTGGGCCAGTGGAACGGAAGCGCAGATCGAAGGGGTCTGGGGCGGATCGCCGGTTTCGTTCTTCGACCTCCATTTTCTCGGCAACCGCGCCTGGTACGAGGCCGGAAAGCGCCGGGAGTTCGTTCTGGCGGGGATCGCCTACGGAGCCCGGACGCCCAACGCTGACAAGCCGGGGTTGACTCCCGAATCCTGGTCAGCGATCTCGCGGCGAATCCGGGTCCGCCCCACGGTTGGAAATGGCGCGTGCATCGGTTTGGAGGGCTCCGGCATCTTTATTCCGGTCACGGGCCGGGATCGCGACGATTACCGGTTCCGCGGCCCGGTGCGCAAGGTGACCACCTTCGACAATTGGCTCGGACAATCCGGATGGAGGGCAAGGGTCGGAGTGATGGTGTTCGGGGGCAAGACCCTTGATCTGGATATTTTCATCACGGAACGCGCGTGGGACGGCGGAAAGCCGCCCCGGGCCGGCCAGGATATCGAAGGCTCCCTCTGGCTGCAGGGGCGATTGTGGTATGCCGTCTGAGCCCGCCAAATCGTGTTGCGCGGACTGGGCTGCAGTCCCTGACCTGTAAGGACAGCGCATGCAATCCCGCCTCATCCCGGGTCCGGCCCTGTACGAATTCCGAATTCGCCGAATACGCCAATCAAGGTATCGTGCCCGAAGATTCCCGTCGTCTCCCGCCGGTCGCCGTGAGAGCAGCACTGGATCGGGAGTCCGGCATGTCCAGGGGAAATGGCGGGTCATCAGCAAACGGCCTTTCATCAATCGGCCAGCACCAGTTCGCACGTCTCCGGGTCTTCGATGTAGAGATCCTCCGCCTTTTCGCCAAGAGACAGTTCCACTCCATCGAAAATCGCGGGCAGCGTCGCACGCAGGTCTTCATTGATCAGAACCCGCCAGTTCGCGAGCCAGATCAGCACCAGGAACTCCTCCGGGTTGCGGCCCGGGTCCTCCAGGCGCCAGATGCGGCCGCCATCGCCGCGGTCGACGGGGGCGGCCTCAATGGTGGACTGGATGAACCGGACATCAGAATGATCGCCGCTCACTTCTCCAGTTTCATCATTCCATACGATCCGGCGCAACTCGTCCCCCGCCAGGATGTCCGGAATATCAATCGTGTGCTCAGTCATTGTCCGGATCCAATTTGAACAGCGCGCCGACCTTAAGGTCCGGCAGTCTTGAGGCCTTTCCCACAAGCACGGTCAGATATCCCCCTTCCCCGAGTCAATCATTGCCAGGGCATCGATGGCGAGCCGGGTCTTGTGCAGGCCGGGCTTGCCCTGTGCCAACAGCCGGACCTTCGCGAACGCTTCCGGGCTGGCCCTGCCCTCGCTGTCGAGCATACCCAGCTGATGCAGCAACCGGTACAGTTCCCGTTCGGGGTGGGCTCTGCTCATCCGGCTATCTCCCCCTGTTCAGCGGTCTGGCCTCAAGGTCGGTGATTGTCGCGTCGTAATATTTCGGTTGCGACCCTCGCGGCTCCATCCGATCACGGCGGACAGTTTGGCTGCCCGATAAATATTCCGGAGTACGGATCCAACGATCTGGACAAAGAGTTTCGGAAGATTGCATGTTCCAGATCACCCTGTGGCTGTATTCACTCAATCGTGCGGTGGCTAATTCTGTCAACACCTGGAGAATTTTCGGTTATCGGAATGTCAACGGGCCGTGCAGGAAAGCGGACATACTCCCGTCCGGATGCAGCCTGCATTGCCCGGATATTCCGAAAGATGGACGCTATGTCATACCTGAAGCGGGCTGCATGCGCGTCCCGTACAGCCCTGACTTCAGAGATGATCGGGTCGCTCGTTATATGCGTCATGGTTTTCCTGCGCTGCCTCGTGATCACCCGACCTGGCTTCCGAGACGACGAGTTCCGATACAACGAGAACGAACCTGTCTGGCGCATCGCGCCACCATTCGCGCGCCATCTCCTGATAGGCCGCGACCACCACATCCCGCGATGGCCTTGCCGTCAGATAGCTGACGATCGATGTTTCGATGTATACGGTTGACTCCATTGGAGTTTCATGCCCTTGCAGGCGCCCCGTCATCGAGTGGCGGCAGATCCGACCAAGACAATTCGGGCAGGTTATTGCTTGGTGCGTGTTCCCATTCCGCAACCCGGCGGATGATCGCCTTCACGGCGCGATCCAGGAAGTTGCGTTCCGCGGAACTCAGCGGCAGATCTGTTCCTTCCCGTTTCCTCGCATCCACCCCTCCTCTCTCCGAGGAAAGTTCACCGATCTTGTTGAGCACATTTGCGTCAATCCTGTACTTCTTTGCCGCAACTTTGCGTTTGTTCCCATTAATCTTCCTTTCCCGTGAACTTCCTGCCGGAGGATCTTCCAGCATCGAAAGACAGAAGTACGCCATACCCGTAAGTGGCTCTCGTCGCTGGCGATAAACCATGTATCGGTGATACATCGTTTCAGCTTCCGGGCTGAGAGCGATGTCCGTCGGTGGCGCCGGGTACTCGGAGACCGATAGAGTCAGTTTCGACGAACCGAATCCTCTGATCTCAAGTTTTCCGGCAACTCTCACACTGCCCGGCAAGGGGTTTCGATCGATGATCTCAGCCTTCACGAATTCAAGCCTGAAAGAATCGGGGCGGCCGAATTTCAAGGTGGCATCGAACTCCCAATTACGAATGTAATGCCCAATGGCTTCCCGAGCCCGCTCCTCCGTGCCGAAATGCTCCTTGAATTCGAACCTTGCATTCCTGTCTTCGACAGTCAGACGGAATTCCGGTTCATCCCGTTCCAGGCGCTCAGCCTTGCTGTAGTCAATCGTGTCACCATGATTGATGCGGTATATCAGCGCTTTCACATGAGGATCGTTCATTTTCTCCCTTCATTACCTTTTTGCTGATATGACATCTCAACCAAACGATGGCCGTACTCGCCTTCTCCTTGAGGTTATTTTCGTTGCGGCATTCAGAGGTTCCTGCATCTTCTCATACTCCATGAACAGATGCTCGACGCGCTCGCGTTCCGAGGAGAAGCCGCCACGCCGGTAGAGACGGTCCACGGCGCGGTCAACCGCCTGATGCGCCCGCCGCAAGTCTGGCGGCATCAGGTCGGGGTCGTAGAGATTGGCGAGAGTCGATCCCGGATGCATGGCACGGGCATCCAGAACCCCCTGTGCCAATGGCTCAAGCCGGGACAGGTCAGCATTCTTAGGTGGCAATGGAAACGTGTTGTAGACAAGGCCGATTGAATAGCGGTAATCGCTCTTCAGTCGCCCACCGACGTGTCGCAACCAGGCCATGTGCATTGCAGAGGTCAGTAGCGCGAAATCTGTCAGCGAAGCGTTATTCAAGATACGAACAAGGTTACTCGGAATCGTTGGGGGTTCCAGCCAGCCGATGGGCGTGTACTCCCGCCGCTCCGAACTGACTTCGGGAATCACCAGGAATGGCGCAGTGGGAATGACGTTGACGTGGTAGAGCGTCGGTGTATCAGCGAGCTTGCGTGTCGGGGCGCTTTTGCTGGTCTGACGGTAAGCGCGCACGGCAGCGATCCGTTCTTTCACACGTGGCAACATGGCCAATTTATCGGGCTGCGCATCGTGCAGTGTCAGAATCCAGCGATTTCCACCCTGCAGATATTCACGCGCCCCGATGAACGGGCGTAGCAATGATTCGGCTGCCGGTTCCGCTTCCAGAAAAGCGGCACGTTCTTCCCCATCGAAAATATAGTGGCCGCCGTCGATCGGCTTCGATCCGATAATCAACCAGCCCATCCCGTTGATCGGCGAACCTTCCTCCCTGACCACCAAATGCGGATCCGACAACCCACCGGCATCAAACAGATACGGCGATAACTCCGTATGAGTGCTTTCCTCCGGCTCTCCGTTGATATCCGGATAGCTGAAGAGCCGTTTTTCCTTCTGCACGCCCTCCCGCCGGTCCAGCCCGAAAATAACCACATGCACGTGCGCCTACGGTAGGTTTTCAACTGCACGTGATCTGTGCATCAAGAAGCAGCGCTTTGTGGTCACGCACCCTTTTCACCCTCTTCACGGACGCGAGTTCGATCTGATCGAGATCACCATGATGGCCGGGGAAGAGCGGGTTCATT
>JAJDTE010000007.1:0-87083 GCA_022827325.1 Gammaproteobacteria bacterium
TAAATACATGTATCGCGTACAAAATCCCCCCTCCTACAAAACCAACAGGGAGAAACCCCCATGAAAGAGTCCTTGAATTCCCCGGATGAAGTCTTCCCGGCAGCCCCAGACCATGCCGATGACAGCCCACCTTCCCCATCCGGTCCATCACCCCAACCACCCCTGCGCATCCCCGAACACGCCCTCGACCCCGTCTCCCAGTGGTTCGACTCCACCCGCGGCGCCATCAGCCACAACACCGAAAGGGCCCTCCGATCCGACCTCGCCATCTGGCAGGCCTGGTGCCGCAGGGAAAGGAGAAAACCATGGCCCGCCCGCGCCGCCACCCTCGTTCGTTTCATCGATGCCAAGGCCCACTGCAGGGCTCCCGCTACCGTCCGGCGGTACGTCTCCAGCATCTGCGCACTGCACCGGGCCGCCGGCTGGAAGAACCCCCTTGACCATGTCACCGTCCGGATGTCCCTTCGGCGCATGTACCGCCACCGGGGCAGAAGACAGGCCCAGGCCCTCGGCCTGACCTGGCAGGTACGGAAGAAGCTCATCGGATCCTCAGGTGAGGTGGGAGAACCGGGAGAACGCCTCATCGACCTCCGGAACCGGGCCCTCCTCGCCGTGGCCTACGACGCCATGCTCAGGCGCTCGGAGCTGATTTCCCTGCAGGTTTCAGACCTGACGTTCGACCGCGGCGGGTCCGCCACCCTGTTCCTGCGCAATGCCAAGACCGACCCCGAGGGGGCCGGCAACATCCTGTTCCTCGCCCGGGACACGGCGGACATGGTGCGGGCGTGGCTGGGGGGCAGCGGGATCTCCCGGGGCCCCCTGTTCCGGGCGGTGCGGAAGAACGGAATTCCCGGACGCGGTCTCGACCCGAGCCAGGTTTCCCGCATCTACAAGTCCATGGCGGTACAGGCGGGGATCGATGACTTCGCCGGGGGGTTGTCGGGGCACAGCGCCCGGGTGGGTGCGGCCCAGGACATGATCGCCTCGGGGATCGGCCTGCCGGCGATCCTGCAGGCGGGGCGGTGGAAGAGCGCCGCCATGGTGAGCCGCTATGGCGAGCGTCTTCTGGCCTCTAGGGGGGCGGCGGCGCAACTGGCCAGGATGCAGGGAAGGGACGAAGAGGACAAATACTGACCATACTCCCGGTGCAGGGAGAGAAGAAAAATCAGGAAGAGGAAGAAAGGGCGGTCAAGGGGAGGGGCAAGGGAATGCTTCGGGACAATTCAGAATCAGTTATCATGCACAAAAACACCCCGATTTTGGGGTGTTTTCGGAGGAACCCGTCCATGGGCCGGAGGGATTCGGTCCACGGATCGGGGAAATCGGGGAAAAATATTCCGTTTCGTGGTAGAATGATCCCGGGAAGCGTCAATGAAATCACGAATCTTCGAATTGCGCTCCAAGGCCTTGACTGTGCAGGCGTGGGAATATATTCTTTGCGCCTGATAAATACATTTATCATGCGTAAAATTCCCAGCGGAAAGGACGCAAGTTGCTGATTTTTCAGTTATTTCTTTTATTCTTCCCCCCAACCAGCTTTTCCTTCCCAGCCCAGTTATGGCGACTGTCATAATTCTCCGGGGCCGGATTCCAGCCAAGACCAAGGACGCGTCACCGCCTTCATGGAAGTGCGCTGCACGCTCTGTGTTCCCGTTGTTTTCGAAAGAACTCAAGGTCATCATCAATGCACTTCATCAGGTTGCGCCGTTCCAGGGTACGCTTCCCTCGACGCGGACGCCGAGCACCTTCCAGAACACCGGAAAGCCGGGCGGCTTCAACTGCGCCAGTGGCGCAGGGACCGTTTCGCTTCGCCGGACGGTAACGCACGCAATTCCATAAGGATTTTACAAATCATTGTGTTAAATGTGCGTGTGGACATCCGGATTTATGATGTCATTTCCATAAATTCGGCAATTTTTGCCACTTGTAGCAAGCGACGTGCACCGTCGGAATACAGTTCCTGCGTCCGGGTATAGTGCCGATGCATACCGGGAATGGATTCACCAGAGGCCGTGATGCAGATCAACGACGTGAGGCGGGAACGGGGCACTGGGCAGGTGGAAGAACATGATCTGATCGCCTGGTCCGAAACCACGCCATCCTGTTCGGACGCTGCCACGGCCAGCCGGAGCCGTTGCGGCTCGAAGACCTCTCAAGCTACTTCCGCATGCTCGGCATCGAGTCCGCCCCGACATTCCTCCGGACCTTCCAGGGCACGCCGATGCGCCATCGGGATCCGACTTCGTCAACCCTGACCGGGGAGGGTCAGCGGCGAGATAAGGTCGAGTGAAGCGGACGGGATTGCCGGGAACCGGGCGTTGGTATTTCCGGGAACGGTAAGCGCGACAGGATCAACAAGGCGTTGATGGAATCCTGCCTGACAGATGAAAGCTGCAAGCCAAATCCAACAGACCATGGTGCACATGGCGTTTCCGGATCCACATGGAACTTGATGACCATGATATCCATGGTGCCGGCGCCCTGCCGGTCGTCTTTGTCGATTGCGAGACCGGTGGGGTAAAACGCTGCATCGGGCCAATCGCCAACGGGCAACAGCAGAAGGGATTCTTGTGGTCCGGAATTCGGGCGGGAAATCTACGCGCCCTGGATCGGATGCCGGAAATATTTCATGGCCAGTCCGGTACACGGCAAATACTTCCTGGTGAGTCCACTACCTGAATAGTCCTTGATGCTCAAGCGCAATCTTGTCCGATTGCGCCGGCGTCAAGGCTGAGGCGGAGGGATGCGCAAAACGTGAAATTCCGGCGCTCCCCGTGTGCTTGCGGCCGGGGAATCGGGAGAGGCCTGACCCGATGTTCCGACAGTCACCACTTCCCGCAAGCCGTCGGCGTAGAGACCGCGGTTATTGCCTGTCCCAGTGCCGTTGATCCCGTGTTTCCCTTGACATATACTGTCGTTCCATATATCACTTCTATGTTCTGAATAATGGAACAAAGATCCGCAACCGTAGAAAAGGCCCTGGACCTGTTATTCCACCTCCACGATGCCGGCGGCGCGGTCGGCGTATCGGCATTGGGCCGGGCACTGGACATGCCCAAATCGAGTGTGCACCGCCTGTTGAGCGCGATGGTCCTCAAGGGCATCGTCGAGCGCGACGAGCGGGCGCGCTACCGGCCGGGTACCGGCCTACTTGCCCTTGGGCTCGGCGTTCTTGACCGCGAACCGGTGGTCGTGTGCGCACGGGCGGTCCTGCCCGGGTACGTCGAGGAAATCGGCGAGACCATGTTCCTGGTGGGACGGCGGGCACGGAAACTCATCGTGCTGGACAAGCATGAGGGCCGCGGCCTGCTTCGGGTATCGCCGACGGTCGGGAGTGAAGTTCCGGTCCATTGTACTGCCGCCGGCGCATTGTTCATGGCACACATACCGGAAGATTTTTCTTCGGCAGCAGTCGCGGCGGAAGCCCGGGACGTTGATGTCGATCCGGCGTATCTGCAGAACCGGGCCGATGCCGCGCTCGCGAAGGGATGGTCCGCGAATTTCGAGCTCTGGCAATCCGGGCTCTCGGTCCTGGCCGCGCCCGTCATCGTGCGCGGGCAGATCCGCGCCGCCGTCGCCCTGGCCGCTTCCACCCCACGTCTGGCGGAGCTTGGCGGCGAGGCGCTGGCACCGCGCGTGGTAGCCGCCGCCCGTCAGATTGCCGCGCGCGCCGCGGGAGAGATGCCATGAAGGTCTGGATGGAAGGCCGGATCGTGGACGGCAAGGATGCGCGCCTGAGCGTGCGTGACCACGGACTGCTGTACGGCGACGGCGTGTTCGAAGGCATCCGCATCTACAACGGCCGCGCGTTCCGCCTGGCCGACCACCTGAAAAGGCTTGGATTTTCGTCCGCATACATCGGACTCGAACTCCCCTGTTCGCTTGAGCGGATCGGGGAAATCGTCGAAGAGACGGCAGCCGCGTTCGGCAAGCGCGAGGCCTATGTCCGGTTGCTCGTGACCCGGGGCGTCGGTGATTTCGGCGTCGACCCCTTTACCTGCGAAGTGCCGCAGCTCGTCTGCATGGTCGGGAGCATCACACTGTACGACCCGAAGGGCTTGCAGGCCGGCATCGACATGGTCACGACATCCGTGCGCAAACCTCCTCCGGATGTGTTGAATCCCGAGGTCAAGAGCCTGAACTACCTGAACAGCGTGATGGCCAAGCGCGAAGCCAGGCTCCGCGGTGCGCACGAAGGCCTGATCCTCAACTTGCAGGGCAGGGTTGCCGAAGCCTCGGTTGCCAACGTCTTCGCATGGATCGACGGCGCCCTCGTCACGCCGCCGACCATTGACGGCGCGTTGCCCGGAATAACCCGGTCCACCGTCATCCGGCTTGCCGGTGAACTCGGCATCGAGGCGCGGATACGGTCCATCGGCCATGCGGAACTCATGCGTGCGGACGAGGTGTTCCTGAGCGGGTCGGGGGCCAGGCTGGTGCCGGTCGGGCGCCTGGATACAGTCAAAATCGGGACCGGCGGCCGGCCGGTGCTCAAGCGCATCGAAGACGCGTTCCGGGAGTGTACGCTGCACGCCGCGGAAGTCGGTCCGCAGGCAGTTCAGTCCCGGTCACTTTGATGCTGAAGGCAATAGCATCGAACAGGAAAATATCAATCGGCAGTTTCGGGATTGCCGTGCCGGCTACACTCAGCACATTGTTCAGATAAAGCCAAGGAATCCGGCCGCACTGTCGCCATGAAATGGAATCCGGCATGTGACTGATGCCGGTTCTCAAGGCAGGAGCCATGAAATCTCCCGTGCATGGCATTCCAACCGGGTGCAGGTGATGCCCCGCCCGGTATGGCTGTTGTGATCCGACTACGGCTCCGGCGGATCAATCGACGAGCATTCGCCTGCACGGTATTGGGGGCTGTTGAATGTGTGTTTATTAATGTCCCATGGGGTAGGCGGTCATGCACGTCAGGAGGCTTGGCAACCAGGTAGGCCCAGGTGCTTTCAGTTGAAAAATATGGAGAGTGAAGGTACTGTCTGTGGACTGTCACTGCCTTCAGGCAATCTTCATGACAGACAGGCCATTGCGTGGAGGCGGCAATGTTGAGTGACCAGGACGAGGTAACATGAGATGACAAACTGGGATACATGCCCGGCTGTCGAGAGAACGCCGGGAAAAGTGAGCGGTGCATGGGTATTCACCGGAACGCGCATTCCGTTGTCCGCCTTGTACGAGAACCTCGCCAGTGGCGCCACCGTCGACGAGTTTGTCGAATGGTTTCCCGGCGTCGACGGGAAACAGGTGCGCGCGGTGCTGGAACATGAAGCCGAGGCCTTGAGAACAGCCCTGGCACGTTGAAGATTTTGTTCGATCAGGGAACGCCGGCGCCTCTTCGGAACCATCTTCCAGGGCATTCCGTGGAGACACTGGCGGAAAAGGGATGGTCGGACAAGAGCAACGGGGAATTGCTTCACTTGGCTGAGCAGGAGGGGTACGAAATTCCTGTGACGACTGACCAGAGCCTCCGATATCAACAGAATCCGGGAGGGCGGCACATCGGTATCGTCGTCCTGCTTTCGGCAAACTGGCCGGAGATTCGAAATCACGGGCAAGAAATTGGCCAGACAATTTCAGCCGTGCGGCCTGGGGAAGTCATCGAGGTACCCATTCCGGCGGAATGACCTGGCTGCCTGCACCAACGGGCAGGGTTGTACGCTCCCGATCCTGGTCACGCTCCCGAAGATTCCGATCGAGCCGTTGGGAATGTCCATTCGGGGCAATACTCCAGATCCTGAAAGTCCGGAATTCCGGAACACCGTGTTCCCGTCCAATTCCAGCGCCTCCGTCTTCCGCCGGGATATTGATTTCATATTCAGTTTCGTCTTGATCCTGTTTCTTTCCTCGCTTCCCGAGCGGCCGGACAGCCAGCTGGAATCCTTCGGGCCTGCACATGACCGGACAGGTGGCGGATAAACGGACTGACCGCTGGGCAGTCCCACACGGAACGGAGGGGGCGGAGAATCGATCTGCTGCCGGCGGATCGTCAATTCAGGGATTCGCTGCGGAGTATGCGGCAGGAGATATGGCGCCCAATGGCTGTAGTCCCAAGGATCATGAAAGTCGCCCGGCAGAGTCCGGCCTGCCTCAAATACATTCCCTCACCGCACCGCCGGACAATGGACTATCCGGAGGAATAGACAGCGTACAGAAGTCATTTGGGCGCGGGGGCCGGACACTTTCAGCGCCGATACATCTATCCCGCCAGTTGCTCCCTCCCGGTTTGCTCGATGAACCGCAGGGTTTCGCTTACATCGTTCCAGGTCGTGTTGTGGTTGATGATACAGAGCCTCAGGGAGAACCTGTTTTCCACGACCGTCGATGACATCATGGCCCGGTCTTCCCAGAGCATGCGTGCAAGCACGGTCCTGTTGACTTCATGCAGGTCTTCCTCGTCGATCGGGGTGTCCGCGGGGTTGATCCGGAAACACACGATTCCGAGAGACACCGGAGCCAGCAATTCCAGGATGGAACTATCCCGGACATGTTCCCCGGCCCTGGCGGCCAGCTCCATGGACCGGGAGACGGCCCTGCGGAACGCGGCCAAGCCGAACGTCTGGATCGACATCCAGACCTTCAGCGCCCGGAACCCCCGGCTCAGCTGCAGGCTCCGATCCGAGAAGTTGGGGTGGTTTTCGCCCCAGATCGTATCCTGGAGGGCATCGTGCTGGACCGAGAACGTGTTCTCGAGGGTGCGAAGGTCCTTCACCAGGAGGCCGCCGACCTCGTAGGGCTGGAAAAGCCACTTGTGCCCGTCCAGGGCGATGGAGTCGGATCGTTCGATGCCTTCCAGGAGCTTCCTTCCCTCGGCCGTCAGCATCGCGAAGCCGCCGTACGATGCATCGGTATGCAGCCAGATCCCTTCGGATTCGCAGAAGTCGGCCATTTCCATGAGAGGATCGATCGCCCCGTTGCCGGTGGCGCCGGCGTTGGCGCAGACCACCATGGGGGAAAATCCGGCGGCACGGTCATCGGCGACGGCACGGGCGAGTGCATCCATGTCCAGACGCAGGGTCCCGTCGATGGGAACCGTGCGGATGCATTCGGGGCGGACGCCGACGATCCTGGCGGAGCGGATCTGCGCGCTGTGGCTCTGGTCGCTCATGTATACGGTCGGCCGCTCGGGATTGCCCGCGGTTTCCCGTGCCGCGACGAACGCGTTGAGGGCAGCCGCCGACCCGCCGCTGGTCAACAGTCCGCCCGCTCCGTCCGGATAGCCGACCCAGCGCCGGAACCAGTCGATGACCACGAGCTCAAGCTGGCTCGGACCACTGGCGACCAGCCAGGTGCAGACGTTGAAGTTGTACCCGGATGCGATGAAGTCGGCCAATATCCCGGGCCATGTGGGTGCGGAGGGAACGAACGCGAAGCAGCGGGGATGGTCCAGTCGGATCGCGTACGGAAGTACTTCCCGGGCAACCCGCTCGATGACTTCGTCGGGGGCGCTGCCTTCCTCGGGCGGTTCTTCCAGGAGTACGGCTTCGAGGGATTTCCGGAAGTCGCCGTCCCAGGCGCTTTCTTCCGGCAGGCCCTGCAGTCGTTTCACCAGCAGTTCCACGGTCCGGTGTCCGAGATCCCGCATCAGGTCGGGCGTCATATCGAATTCGCTTTGTATCTCATCGCCACAGCCCGATTCCGGCGCTTCTTCGTTGCGTGTCGGGTCAGTCATCTTGCCTCCATCGCATTCTGTCGCCACTGCGTGCTCGTTGTCAGTGGCCGGTATATATGATTGTGCAGGTGCGGGAAGGTGGAGGAATCGGGGCCGGGTTCACAGTCACGGAAGGGGACCGGGATACGGAAACCCCAAACTGCAGGCGAACACCTGTAGCGACGCGCAATATATGAGCGGGTACTTGTTTGTATTATTTCCGGCCTCCAAACGCCCCGTTGATTCCGGATCTCTCGAACACGCCCGCGACTTCTTCATGATCATCCCCGAAAAACTGGCCCGCTATCCAGTCGTTCTCCGCGTCACGGCGGCCAAAGCCGCCCTCCTGCAACGCCAGGCCGGACCAGCGCATGTCCTCCAATCGCTCTTCCACGTTATGCAGCCTTGTGAACCAGACATCCGCCTCAAGACCGTCGTCACCACTGTTCAACGTCACATAGGCTTCGCCCGCCACGGCAACGCCCGAATTATCCAGGATCGTCTGGTCGCGGCCCACGACGAAGCCCTGCCACGTCGTGCCGTCCAGCGACACGTCCGGGTTTAGCCCGTTCGAAATGCCCATGGCCACGCTGTATATGTACCGGGTGCCTGCCACAGGGTTGTCCTCACCAAGAAGGAGATACGAGACCGACGCAAAGGTCGCCTGTTCCATCCAGCCGCCATAAATGTGATAAGAATATGATTCTGGAAACGTGGCGGATTCAATCACCCGGGGAACATTGTTTACCCGCCGCAGCATCAACAGGTTTTCTGCAGGGACCCAGCTTCGCGGCGAGGACCGCAAGTAACCTGACTCCACACACTGATATCCGTCGCACTTGAAAGTCGATCGGGTCGGCCCTTGACCGTCGGCCTCCCAGACCAGACGGTCGCCCCGCAGGAAGTGCGTCGCGTTTTGCGCGACAGACGAATAGATGGCGCGCCGATACGACTCCTCCGCATCATCAGACACAATCAGGGTGTCGAGCGGCGCATACGGAGGTTCGGATGTGCCGACTGAATTGCCACCACCGCACCCGACAAGCGCCAGGGAAGCGAGAATCAGGATATATCCATGTTTCATACTGTTGTCACCTCAGCGGACCACTCGATTATGGAACCCGCACGTTAATTCGCCCGATTCGGCATGTCAACAGCAAAAATGATGTAATATTGGTGAATTATTTATGAATATTTAGTATAAAATTGGTGTAATTAACACAGGAACAGTTGTCCATGAGGGACGCCAAGGTACCCGGCATGTCGTTGATCGGTGAATATCTTTGGATCATCCATGAACCGTATGTGGGCGACCCCTCGGATGCACCCGCCACCTCACGTCTTGACAGCTCCGGCAATCAGTCGAACGCGGTTGGGCGCAGTCGTTCTTGTTCGACTTGACGTCCGGTTCATGAGCTCCGGGCCATGAGTTACGCCTCATGTCCCATGGCCAGAACATCCCTACCCCTTTGGCAGGCGCAGCCACGTTGTGCCCGCAGTTGAATGTCCATGAAATTAGTAGTGTGTCGATGAAGCGGTCTTCTCGGTTGGGGTTGCAATCACGTATCGGGGACCAATTACAGGGCACTTCCACTCCAATACCCGGGAAACCGTCAACCTCGAATCCCGAAACCCCGAAGACGCCATGCCAAACTGCAGATGCCAACGGAAATGGCATGCAGACATCCTGACTGCCTGGAATCAGCCTGACGGAAGGTCCCGGAATTGCGGCAAGACTTTGCTTGCGAAGATTTCCATCGATCTTGCCACGGTCTCGTGGTCCAGGCCGCCGGAGCTCATAATGGAGATGATGTAAGTGACCTTGCATTCCTCACGCAGCCACTTCATTCGTTCGGCGACATGGTTTGCATCGCCGATCCACATGAGATCTTCCCCTATCACCCGGTCAAAGGACAGCGACCTGATGTACTCGCCGATCTTTTTCATGGTTTGAAACTGTTCCGGATATTCCTCACCCTCCGGCAATTCGAAGGTCTTCGCAAAATCCTCCAGCAACCATTCGACAGATTCCCGGGCGTCCCGCCTGGCCCGGCCCATGGTATCGCCGACAATGATGTGAGGATGCGCGATGCGCTCCATGTCGGTTCGATTCTCCCGCTTCAGGATTCGATCCAGGTGAGTGAAGTTATCCCGAATTCGCGTCTTCGATCCAAAAGAAGCACCAACGACCGGAGTGATGTTCTGTGGGACGACCGCAGCCATCGACGCAGGTGTCAGCACAGGTTGGAATAGCGGTGGATGCGGCCGTTGCTCGGGCATCGGATTGACATAAAACTCGGGGAACTCGAAGAATGGTCCCTTGAAGGAGAACGGTTTGCCTTCTCAAGCCTTGAGTACGACCTGAAGGGCTACAGGTAGCGCTCCGGGGAGGTCGACCAATCCACGCCGTACCCATCGAATTCATGTTTCCGTGCACCTCTGCCGACACCAAAATTCAGCCTTCCGCCGGACAGGATATCGACGGTCGCATAGTCCTGTGCGATCTCCAGGAGATTATGCCAGGTCAGAACCGAGACCAGGGTTCCGAGACGAATCCGGCCGGTCCGTGCCGCAAGATGACCGAGTGAAACGGCTGGCGATGGCCGTTGCGACGCCACGCTCCAATGTGGAATGAGGGAGAAACGGTTTGCTCAACAATGTCCCTGGACCACAAAATCAAGTTCGAAACTGCCCGACCGTCCGTTGCTGGCAATCGGCGCCTGTTCGCTGAATGCCCATCGTCATGCTGCTGGCTTCATACTCCGACACCAGATGGCGCCTTTCTTCCTCGCCGCGGATTACAGAGTTGGGCTTCTCCGTATATGACATCGTGTGTCTCCTGATTGATGCAAGGGAGACACATAACCCTCCATGGTCACCGGCAGAACAACGCCCCAGAAGGCCCGCTTACCACCGAAGCGGGCCTGTTGAGCAGGGGTTAATCAAACACCATCCTTCGGCCCATGATGGTTATGCAGGGCCATCCCTGCCTCCATGTCCTGTTGCACCTTCCGGATCTGCTCGGGGGTGAGCACGGTTGCCAGCTGCTTCAGGACTCCGGTCAGCTCCAGGGCCCGGTCCCGTGCCACCGCGGCAACGCGATCCGCCAGTTTCGCTGCCCTGTCGTCGAAATCCTCTGCCGCAGGATCCAGCGCCAGGGCCTCCAGCATCAACCCGCGCCGGGCATTCTGATGGTCGTTCTGCTGGTGGCGCCTGGTCTTGAGAACTTCCTTCAGGGTGTCGAGCTGGGCCTCGGTCACCTTGAAGTCCTCTTTGGCATGAACCATCAGATGCTTCATGCCGCGATCTCCAAGCATGCCGTCAAGATAGCCGTGACGATGATGGTATCCCTGGTCATCCCCACCGTGCTTGTTGTGGTTGTCGGCAAAGGCCGTGCCCATGCCCAGGATGACCGCCATGAGAATGGTTGCTTTGGCAATGTTTCGGTGTTTCATGATTCTTGTCTCCGGTTGTTTTCATTTGGCATTTGTCATGCTTTTCCGATGGATCCATTGTGGTCCTGCCGACGCAAACGCGGGGTTAACGGGGAGTAAAACTTCGGTAAAGAACCTGCTGCCAAATAGCACCATCCGGGGGCATGGTATGATTCCCGGAACCCTGCCTTCAGGTATGGTCAAGGACCCGCCGCCAACTCCCGATCGGCATCCAGTCCTTCCGGAGAATCCGGGAGCAGGACTGCTACTACGTCGACAAGACCCCCCATATCCGGCGGCTGGTCGACATGGGAGATTTCTACTTCCTGTCCCGTCCGCGCAGGTTCGGGAAAAGCCTTCTGGTCGATACTTTGCGGGAACTGTTCGAAGCCAACGAACCCCTGTTCCAGGGACTCGACATTCACGGCCACTGGGACTGGTCGGTCAGGCATCCGGTGGTGCGGCTCAGCTTCGACGGGAAATACGACGAACCGAATGACCTCGCCCAATGTATCGAAAATCAACTCGCGATCGTCGAACGAAACGCTGGTCTCGAACCGGCCCAATCGCCCTGCTCGGGCCCGGAACGCCTGCGGGATCTACTCGACCGTCTCCACCATGCCACCGGACAGCAGGTCGTGGTGCTGGTGGACGAATACGACAAGCCGATCCTGGACGTCATCGACAAGCCCGAAATGGCCGCCGCGAACCGGGACTACCTGCGGGGGTTCTACGGCATCATCAAGGGCAGCGCCGAGCATGTCCGCTTCGTCTTCGTCACCGGGGTGAGCATGTTCTCCCGGGTGAGTCTCTTTTCGGAGCTCAACAACCTCATGGACATCAGCCTCGACCCCAACTACGCCACCATCTGCGGCTACACCGACAGGGACCTCGACACGGTCTTCGCCCCGGAACTCCCGGGGCTCGACCGGGACGAGATCCGGGAATGGTACAACGGCTACCACTGGCTCGGGGACGAGAAGCTTTACAACCCGTTCGATCTGCTTTTGCTGTTCAGCAGCCGCAACTTCGAGGCCCACTGGTTCGAGACCGGCTCCCCCACCTTCCTGTTCCGGATGATGATGGAGCGGGAAGTGAGCCCCATGGAGCTGGAGAACCTGACTACGGACACCAGACAGATTTCCAGCTTCGATGTCGACGACATCCATATCGAGGCACTATTGTTCCAGACCGGATACCTGACCATCACGGCAAGGGAGCGGGATGGCATACAGACCTTCTACACCCTTGACTATCCCAACCTTGAGGTGCGCCAGAGCCTGAACCAGGGTCTGCTGGGCTACCTGGGCCGACAGGGCAAGGAGGTATCGGATCGCGGCAAGGAACTCGGCCGCCTTCTCGCCGACAATGACTTCGAGGGATTCGCGGATCGCCTGAAATCATTCTTCGCGGGGATTCCCTGCCAGTGGCAGGGCAGCAACGGCCCCGCCCGCTACGAGGCCTGGTACCCCGGCATGCTGTACGCCTGCTTCCGGACCATCGGCCTTGACCTCCGGGTGGAAGATTCCTCCGGCCGGGGCCGGGCGGACATGGTGGTGCTCCACGGCGGCCAGGTGTTTGTTTTCGAGTTCAATGTGGCGGATGGAGAAGATGGAAAAACCGCGGCCGGGCAGGCCGTCGGGCAGATACGGGACAAGGGTTACGCCGACAAGTACCGGGACCGGAAAGAATCGATCCATCTTGTAGGTGTGGCGTTCAGTTCGAAGGACAGGAACCTGGCGGCGGTGAAAGTGGTCCCGGCCTGAACTGAGCCCTGGTTCCGGACCGTCTACCGGTCCGACAGCATTTCTCCGCTTGACTGGTGGACCGCGTCCACCATGGCGGCCACCTTGCCGGGATCGATGCCGGGATGGATCCCGTGGCCAAGGTTGAACACATGGCCGGGATACGGGCCGAATTCCCGCACCAGCCGCCGCGCCTCGGCAGCCACCCGGTCCGTTGAGGCGTACAGTACCGCAGGGTCCATGTTGCCCTGCAGCGACACCAGGCCGCCGACCCGATCCCTCGCCACGTCCAGCGGCAGGGTCCAGTCCAGTCCCACGCAATCGCAGCCCGTGGCCGCGATGTCCTCGATCCAGTTCCCGCCGCCCTTGGTGAACAGGGTCAGGGGCGTCTGCGCGGTCACGGAGTCCGACTTGAGGGATTTGGTGATCGCCGCCATGTACCTGAGAGAGAATTCCCGGTAGGCCGGCGCCGACAGCGCGCCGCCCCAGGTGTCGAAGATCATCAATGCCTGGACCCCGGCGTCCACCTGCGCCTTCAGGTAGGCGGTGACGGCGGCGGCAAGCCGGTCGAGCAGCAGGTGGGCGGATTCGGGATCGTCATACACCAGCCCCTTGACCCGGGAGAAATCCCTGCTGCTTCCGCCTTCGACCATGTAGGTCGCCAGGGTCCAGGGACTGCCGCTGAAACCGATCAGCGGGAGTTTTCCTTCCAGTTCGCGGCGAATGAGACGCACCGCCGCCAGCACGTAGCCGAGGTCCTCCTCCATATCCGGAATCCGCAGGTTCCGGATATCCGCGGCCTCCCTGAGCGGGCGGGTGAACCGGGGGCCGACGCCCTCGTCCAGCGTCAGCCCGAGACCCATGGCGTCCGGGATGGTCAGGATGTCGGAAAACAGGATCGCCGCATCCAGGGGGAAACGGCGCAGGGGCTGCAAGGTGACCTCGCAGGCCAGCTCCGGGGTCTTGCAGAGTGTCAGGAAGTCGCCCGCCCGGGCCCGGGTCGCACGATACTCCGGCAGGTAGCGGCCGGCCTGGCGCATGATCCACACCGGGGTACGGTCCACCTTCTGCCGCCGCAATGCGCGCAGCAGCCGGTCATTCATGCTTGCGGACATGCACTGGCGGACCGGGCAGCCTTCGGCTATCGGATCCTAATTCCCGACTTCCGCCCGCAGGAAGCGGTTGACCGCCTCCGCGCACTGGCGTCCTTCACGGATGGCCCAGACCACGAGCGACTGGCCGCGGCGCATGTCGCCCGCCACGAACACGCCTTCCACGCTGGTCTGGTAGGCCTTGGTTCCGTCCTCGGCGGCTGAGACATTCCCCCGGCCATCCAACGCCAGGCCGAAATCCTCCAGCATGCCCTCGAAGACGGGATGCACGAAGCCCATCGCAAGGGCGACCAGTTCCGCCTTCAGTTCGAATTCCGATCCCGGGATCTCCTCCATCTTCCAGCGGCCGTCAACCATCTTCCACGCCACCTTGATGCAGCGCACCGCGGTCACCTGCCCGTTGCCGTCGTCGACGAACGACTTGGTCACCACGTCCCAGAGCCGGTCGCAACCCTCCTGGTGGGATGAGGAAGTGCGCAGCTTGTGCGGCCAGTTCGGCCAGGTCAGGGCCTTGTCTTCCCTTTCCGGGGGCTTCGAGAGTATCTCGATCTGGGTGATGCTGGCGGCGCCGTGCCGGTTGGAGGTGCCGATGCAGTCCGACCCGGTGTCACCGCCGCCGATGACCACCACGTTCCTGTCGGCGGCGGATATGAACGGCTCGTCCGGATCCGCTCCGCCCTGGACGCGGCGCGAATTGCTGCGCAGGAAATCCATGGCGAAGTGGATGCCGTCCAGATCCCGGCCCGGAACCGGCAGGTCCCGGGGCGCCTCGCAGCCGCCCGCCAGCACCACGGCGTCGAAGTTGTCCACCAGGTAACTGACCGGCAGGTCCTTGCCGATATGGGTGTTGCTGTGAAACCGCACGCCCTCCGCCTTCATCTGCGCCATGCGGCGGTCGATGACGGATTTCTCCAGCTTGAAATCCGGAATTCCGTATCGAAGCAAGCCCCCGCTGCGGTCCTGCTTCTCGTAGATCGACACGCCATGCCCGGACCGCGCAAGCTGCTGCGCGCAGGCGAGCCCCGCGGGACCGGACCCCACCACCGCGACCCGCTTGCCGCTGCGGTGGCGCGGAATCCGGGGCTGGATCCAGCCTTCCTGGAAGGCGCGTTCCACGATGCTGTACTCGATGGTCTTGATGGTTACCGGCACATCGTCGATGTTCAGCGTGCAGGACTCCTCGCAGGGCGCCGGGCAGATCCGGCCGGTGAATTCGGGAAAGTTGTTGGTGGCATGCAGCCGTTCGCTGGCCGCCTTCCAGTCGTCCCGGTAGACGAGATCGTTCCAGTCGGGAATCAGGTTGTTCACCGGGCACCCCTGGTGACAGTAGGGAATGCCGCAGTCCATGCACCGGGCGCCCTGGTCGCGCAATTCCGTGTTGCTCAGGTCGATGACGAACTCGCGGTAGTTCCTGACCCGCTGATGCACCGGCTGGTAGCGGCGTTCCTTGCGCGGGATCTCCATGAACCCCGTGGGCTTACCCATGGCTCACCTCCAGCGCGGGCATGGCCTCTTCGCGCAGCGACACCAGTGCGCGCTCGTACTCGTGGGGCATGACCTTGACGAATTTTCCGAGCGTGTCCTGCCAGTTGTCGAGGATCTCCCGGGCCATCTTGCTGTTGGTGTAGCGGCCATGGTTTTCGATCAGCATCCTGAGGCGGGTTTCATCCGCCTGCAGCATGTCGTTCACGTCGACGTTCCCCGTGTCGGGTTCCACGGCCCTCAGGTCCACCTGCTCCAGGTTGCACCGGGTTCTGAAGTCGCCATCCCGGTCCAGGACATAGGCAATGCCGCCGGACATTCCGGCCGCGAAATTGCGTCCCGTGCCGCCCAGGCAGACCACCACGCCGCCGGTCATGTATTCGCATCCATGGTCCCCCACGCCTTCCACCACCGCCGTGGCGCCGGAGTTGCGCACGCAGAACCGCTCGCCCGCGACCCCGGAGAAATACGCCTCCCCGCAGATCGCCCCGTACATCACCGTATTGCCCACGATGATGTTGTCCTCGGCCGCCCCGATGGCGGCGTCGGCGGGCGGCCGGACGGCGAGGCGGCCGCCGGACAGTCCCTTGCCCACGTAGTCATTGGCCTCCCCTTCCAGGAAGATGGAAACGCCCCTGGCAAGCCAAGCGCCGAAGGACTGGCCCGCGGTGCCCGTGGCATTGATGGCGATGGTGTCCTCGGGCAGTCCCCCGTGACCGTACCGCTCCGCCACCCGCCCGGACAGCATGGCGCCGATGGTCCGGTTGATGTTGCGCACGGCCACATCGATCTCGACGGGCTCGCCCCGCCCGAGGGCGGGGGCCGCCCGCTCGATCAGGACATGGTCCAGGGCGTTTTCCAGGCCATGGTCCTGGTCTTCGCATTGGTACACCGCGGTCTTCGCGTCGGCCTCGGGCTTGGCGAGTATCCGGCCGTAGTCCAGGCCGCGGGCCTTCCAGTGCTCGATGGCGCCGCGCATGTTCAGGCGGTCCGACTGGCCGATCATCTCGTCGACGGTGCAAAAGCCGAGCTTCGCCATGATCCGGCGCAGTTCCTCGGCGACGAAGAAGAAGTAGTTCACCACGTGTTCCGGCTTGCCGGTGAATTTCCGGCGCAGTTCCGGATCCTGGGTGGCAACGCCCACCGGGCAGGTGTTCAGATGACACTTGCGCATCATGATGCAGCCCTGAACGATCAGCGGGGCGGTGGCGAAACCGAATTCATCGGCCCCCAGCATGGCGCCGACGGCCACGTCCCTGCCGGTGCGCAGCCCCCCGTCGACCTGGACCGAGATCCGCCCCCTGAGGCGGTTCAGCACCAGGGTCTGGTGGGTTTCCGCGAGCCCGATCTCCCAAGGAACGCCGGCATGCTTGATGGAGGTAAGCGGACTTGCACCCGTGCCGCCCTCGTACCCCGAGATGGTCACATGGTCGGCGTGCGCCTTCGACACGCCTGCCGCCACCGTGCCCACCCCCCCTTCGGAAACCAGTTTCACCGAAATCCGGGCGCGGGGGTTCACGTTCTTCAGGTCATGGATGAGCTGGGCCAGGTCCTCGATGGAATAGATGTCGTGGTGCGGCGGCGGCGAGATCAGGCCCACCCCGGGCGTGGAATGCCGCACGGAGGCGATCTGGGCATTGACCTTGTGCCCCGGAAGCTGGCCGCCCTCCCCGGGCTTGGCCCCCTGGGCCATCTTGATCTGGAGGTCGTCGGCGTTGACGAGATACTCCGTGCTCACCCCGAAACGGCCGGATGCGACCTGCTTGATGGCGGACCGCTGGGGATTCTGCGAGCCGTCCGGCAGCGGCATGAAGCGTTCCGGCTCCTCGCCGCCCTCGCCGGTGTTGGACCGTCCGCCGATCCGGTTCATGGCCACTGCCAGCGTGGAATGCGCCTCGTGGGAAATGGAGCCGAAGGACATGGCGCCGGTGGAGAAACGCTTGACGATCTCCGCGGCGGGCTCCACCTCCTCGAGCGGCACCGGCTCGTCCGCCCAGCGGAACTCGAACAGGCCGCGCAGGTTGTAAAGGCGCCTGTCCTGGTCGTTCACCATGCGGCTGAATTCCTCAAAGGTGTCCGGACTGTTGCTCCGGGTGGCATGCTGCAGCCTCGAGATGGTGTCCGGGTTCCAGACATGGGACTCGCCGCCGATGCGCCAGGCGTAGTCCCCGCCCACGTCCAGCTGCACCGGCACATTCTCGTCGGCATAGGCCTGCCGGTGCTGACGGAAGGCCTCCCGGGAGACCTGTTCCAGGCCGATGCCCTCCACGGCGGTGTGCGTACCGAAAAAATACTGTTCGATGAAACGGGACGACAGCCCGACGGCATCGAAGATCTGGGCCCCGCAATAGGACTGGTATGTCGAGATCCCCATCTTGGACATGACCTTCTTCAGGCCCTTGCCCACCGCCTTGATATAGCGTTCCTGCGCTTCGTCTAAACCGAGGTCCGGGTCCATCGAAGACAGCAGCCTGGTGATACTGTGGAATGCCAGGTAGGGGTTGATGGCTTCCGCGCCATAGCCCGCCAGGGTGGCGAAATGGTGCACCTCGAGACAGGCCCCGGTTTCCACCACCAGGCCGGACTCCGTCCGCAGGCCGCAATTGATCAGGTGATGATGAACCGCGGAAGTGGCCAGCAGCGCGGGAATCGCCATGTTGTCCGCATCCATGTCGCGATCGGACAGGATCAGGATGTTGTAGCCCCGCTTGACCCGGAGCTCCGCCTTCTCGCACAGGGCCAGGATCGCGCCGCGCATCCCCTTCGGTCCTTGGTCGGCGGGATAGCACATGCTCAGCGTCTTGGTGCGGAAGGCGCCGTTGGTATAGTCCTCGATCTGCCGGATCCGCTCCAGTTCGTTGTTGGTCAGCACCGGCTGCTCCACCAGCAGCCGCATGTCCTTTCCCCCGTCCTCGAGTCCGAGCAGATTGGGTTTCGGCCCGATCAGGGACATCAGCGACATCACCAGTTCCTCGCGGATGGGATCGATGGGCGGGTTGGTGACCTGGGCAAAGTCCTGCTTGAAATAGGTGGACAGGTGCTTGCTGCGGGACGACAGGACCGAGGGCGGGGCATCCATGCCCATGGAGCCCACCGCCTCCTGGGAGGTGACGACCATGGGCGCAAGCAGGAACTTCAGGTCCTCCAGCGTGTAACCGAACGCGCGCTGCGCCAGAACGAGGGTCTCGGGGTCCGGCGCCATGGCGCCGACGGCGGGGCGCAGGTTGGACAGCCGGATTTCCGTGCGGTCGAGCCATCCCTGGTAGTTGTGCGAACAGGCCAGGGACTGCTTGAGTTCGGAATCATCAATGATTCGCCCCTCATCGAGATCGATCAGCAGCATCTTGCCCGGCTGGAGCCGCCATTTGCGGATGATGCGGTCCTCGGGAATATCCAGCACCCCCATTTCGGATGCCATCACGACGGTGTCATCCGCGGTCACCAGGTAGCGGGCCGGACGCAACCCGTTGCGGTCCAGGGTGGCGCCGATCTGGCGGCCGTCGGTGAACACCACCGCGGCCGGGCCGTCCCAGGGCTCCATCAGGGAGGCGTGGTATTCATAGAATGCCCGCCTGGCGGGGTCCATGCTCTCGTGTCCGCTCCAGGCCTCGGGGATCAGCAGCATCATGGCATGGGACAGGCTGTATCCGCCCGCCACCAGCAACTCCAGTGCATTGTCGAACGCGGCGGAATCCGACTGCCCCTCCGGGATCAGCGGCCACACCTTTTCCAGGTCCTCGCCGAGGACGGTGGAGGACATGGTGCTCTTGCGCGCCGCCATCCAGTTGATGTTCCCCCGGAGCGTGTTGATCTCGCCGTTGTGCGCGATCATGCGGAACGGATGCGCCAGTTCCCAGGTGGGGAAGGTATTGGTGGAAAACCGCTGGTGCATCAGGACCAGGGCCGACTCCATCCTCGGATCGAGCAGGTCCGGGTAGAACTCGCCCACCTGCCCCGCCAGCAGCATGCCCTTGTAGGTGACGATGCGCGTGGACAGCGTGGCGATGTAAAAGCTCTTCCTGCCGGGCAGGCGGGATTCGCGGATCCTTTTCTCGACCTGCTTGCGGATGACGAAGAGCTTGCGCTCGAAGGCGTCCTGGTCTGCCGTTTCCGCGCCCCGGCCCACGAACACCTGCCGGATGACCGGCTCCGTGGGCCGGACACTTTCGCCAAGATTGCTGTTGTTCACGGGGACGTCCCGCCAGCCCAGCAACGTCTGTCCCTCATCGACAATGAAGGACTCCACGATCCGCTCGCAGGCTTTCCGGTCGCTCCCGTCCCTCGGCAGAAAGACCATGCCGACCGCATAGCTGCCCTCGGCAGGGAGGTCCAGACCGGAGACGGCGCGGAAGAATCCGTCCGGCATCTGCAGCAGGACGCCCGCGCCGTCACCGGCGTTGGGGTCCGCGCCCACCGCGCCCCTGTGGGTCAGGTTCTCCAGAATCTTCAGCCCGTCCCGGACGATGCCGTGGCTGCGCACGCCCTTGATATTGGCGATAAACCCAACACCACAAGCGTCGTGCTCGAATCTGGGGTCATAGAGACCCTGACGGGGCGGAAGTGACCCTGCTGTCATACTAAACCTCGTAGATTGATTCACAGCGCCGGGGTAATCGATGACAATCAGCCAACTCCTGGCCAAGGCCGGCGCCCACCGTGCTCGAGCGGACAGTGACCGCACGAAGGCAAGTTATTCATAATAAAACAGATTAATGACGATTGCCATATCTCTGATACCCGGATAGGGAATATCCGGAAACACGGGGAAAGCCCGTGATTTCAGTGTTAGCGTGGGAAATCCGGTTCATCCGCAACCGCGCCTGGGCGGTGGTCATTGAAGCGACGGAAAAATCGCAGGATACGGGGCAGAAAACTTGCCGGCCAATATCAACGCAGGTATTTTTCCCGGAGTCTGTTCGCTGTATCCAGATTACGGGCATCACCGGTCTCTATCAGGTCGGCGTAGGCGAGGATGGGGTGTGCCAACCCTGCCTGTTCGGTCTTGCCCTTGTTCTTCGCCTCTTTCCAGAACGGCTCTATCAGGTCAATCTGTATATCCTGTCTTTCATGGGGTTCCGCTTTCCTCAATCGGGCAGCGTGAAGGAAATCCCCCATGTTTGCCTTATGGATATAGACCACCCCATGTTTGGGATTGAGATAGTTCATGTATTTTGCCGCCGCGATCTCTCCACCCCACAGTGCACCGAATTGCTCGGCATTGGTGGCTTTCCACCAGTCAGGATGATCAGTAGTGAATAATCCTATTCTGTATTTTCCCTTGAGCCTGTAGGGGTAAGCCTCTGCCCATTTGTCTACCAGAAGATCATGGTCGTTCAGTCTTCTCTGGTTTCTATTTGCCCCCTCAAGCAGTATGCCCTGCGCTATCAGGTCACGGATAACCCAACCCACTGTCCCCAATGCCACCCCCGCCTGATCGGCTATTTCCCGATATGGCGCATTGATCAGCTCCCCGTCCCTGAGAAAGGCGAAGACGACCTTCATTCCGGTTGGCTGAAAGGCTTTACCGGTCTTGACCCTTTCTCTTGCAACAACAGCTTGCCGGGGTTTGTTACCCCTGATATGGATGTAAACCGGTCGCTGATTAATGTAGGCATTGCCGGCGGTATCGAGAAACTGGATACCAGCCGCTTTCAGTCGCGCACCCATATTGGGGTTTATGTAGTCCGCTATGAGCATTCCCTGACCCGGTTCCGCAAGATTGCTGATCCGGTTGATGACAGCTCCGAGATTGGACTGTGTTGCCCATTTCCGGATTTCCGCAGCCAATCGCACGCCGCCGTTGGGCATCCGGATGATTGCATCTACGCATCCATCATCCTTTTCAGCATGACGACCGACTACATCCAGGCGCAAATCCGCCTCACGGCGGATCGCCCCGATCGCGGCATCAAGTATGTCGTTTTCCGTCGCTGGTCCATTCATGGCGTTTGCTGTATTTACATTGCACCAAAGCGTACCCCCGTTCATTATATAATTATGTTCAGTATTATTGAACAAAATAAATAAATGAACTCTAGCATGATGATGTGACCCGGCATCGCACTGGTAAGTCTTCGGGGATTTGTGGTGCATCTTTCCACTGCCAGGGCACCGCGAATGAGAGAATTTGGAGCTAGTATTACGTCTTGTCTCATTGCATGTTCCACGGGCGAAACTGCGCTCCACACAAGCGGAGTCCGCGGGGGAAATCGTTTCACCCACCTGCATGCTACACTTTGCCCGGCACAGCGGCGCACGATAAGTCAGCGATGGCAGAATATGTAACCAACGACCTTCTTCTTGAGCATCTCAAGGCAATCCGTGCCGATCTGTCTGACATTCGTGAACAGAACAGGAATATCCTGAAGCGGCTGGCCAATCTTGAAACGATGGTAGCAAGGCAGGGACGGGACTAGGCCGAGATGGCTTCCGAACCGGTGGACGATCGTCACAGTATCGGAAGACTGAGTGAAAGCATCTCACGTATCGAGAGACGCCTCGAGCTTGTCGACAGCTGACGGTGCGGCCTTGCACGATCGCTGTTCCGGCCGCGGTATTCGCCATATTGACTTATTTAGACGCCTCCTCGGTTGCAACCACATAGTTTACGTATTGGCGGTCTAACATCTCGTCCAGTGCGTCCGTGTATCAGACCCCTGCATACTTCGTTCCCACTCCAGCACTCGGCTCACCACCGCAGTGTGGTACCACTGGCTGACAGAACGTCCATTCCCGCCCACGGCGGTCAGGCCACAGCTCCGAGCCCGTTCTTCGCCACCAGCGTCAGCAGCTTAAGCGAAGCGCCCCGAGGACGCTTCTCGCCGCGCTCCCACTGGCTCACCAGTCCCGTCGTCACATTGAGGTAGCGTGCGAATACTGCCTGGCTCGCACGCTCGCGCAACCGCAACTCCCGGATTGCCTCCGGCGTCATCTCCTCGACCGGCGTGAGGCACATCTCGTCGAATTTTCGCATGGTCTTCTTCGGCATGAGGCCTGCCTCCGCCAGACCGAGTGCCGCTTCGTGCACCGACGCCAGCACCTCGCTCTCATACTGCTTCGTCATTGCATTTCACCTCGATAATCGCGCCCGTGGCCTGCGCGTCCGCGAGACCCGCCATGTCCAGCGCCAGATACAGGTCTGTCAGTGCCCGCAGCCCCGAGAGTTCCTTTTTTTCTGCGGATACCACTCATCAGATCATAGAGTTCAAACTGGAAGCAACAACCAGAGCAAAAACACATTATAGCGATGATTAATTGTATACCATCGGCCCGAATTGCCCCGGGTCCGCTGCCGATGGGCGCCTGCCGAAAGTGCGGGTTCGCCCGGAAACCCTATCCGTCGGCACAGAAGCTGCGAATGGATTCCATCAGCAGCCGCTCATCCACACCCTCCACGATCTCCGCCTGGCCGATGTCATTCAGAAGGACCAGCCTGAGACGACCATGCAGCACTTTCTTGTCCCCTTGCATCAATGCCCGGATCCGCTCCGGATCAATCCCGGGAAACGGTTCGCTCGGGAGTCCCGCGCGCCGAATCAGGTCCCGGGTTCGGACAAACGCCCGTTCGTCGATCCTTCCAAGGGACATCGACAGGTGGGCTGCCATGATCATTCCCATGCCCACCGCCTCCCCGTGCAGCCAGGAGTCGTACCCCGTGGCCGCCTCGATGGCATGACCGAATGTGTGCCCGAGGTTGAGCAGTGCGCGCTGGCCCGATTCCCGTTCATCCCGCTCCACCACGGCCGCCTTGTTCGCACAGGAAACGGACACCACGTGGGACACCGCCCCGGAATCCAATGCCAGCACCGAGTCCATGTGGTCCTCAAGCCAGGAAAAAAACCCGGCATCGCCGATCAGGGCGTACTTGATTACCTCCGCAACGCCGGCGGACAGTTCCCGGGACGGCAGGGTGGCCAATGTCGACGTGTCGATCACCACCCGGCGCGGCTGGTGGAATGCGCCGATCAGGTTCTTGCCCGACGGATGGTTCACACCCGTCTTTCCGCCGACAGAGGAATCGACCTGCGACAGCAGGGTGGTCGGCACCTGGATGAAGGGTACGCCCCGCTGGTAGGATGCCGCGGCGAAGCCGGCCAGATCCCCGACAACCCCGCCCCCAAGGGCAACCACGGTGACCGTCCGGTCGCAGGGGACCGCCAGCATGGCGTCGAGAATATCCGAGAACGTCGACAGCGACTTGGCGGTTTCGCCGTCCGGCAGCACCAGCTGGTGCACTTCCCGGCCGGACAGGGTTTCCCGCAACCGGTCCAGGTACAGCGGGGCGACCACGTCGTTGGTGATGATGAACACCTGGCGGCCCCCGATCCAGGCATCGAACTCCTCCGGCCGGTCGATCAGCCCGGAGCCGATGCGGATATCGTAGCTGCGCGTCCCAAGGCCGACCGGTACCGTGGTCATGACGCCGCCGCCGGCCTGCCCGCCAGGCATGCCTGGATCCGGCGCGCCGTCCTGTTTGCGGAATCCGAGGAAACGGATACCCGGAAGTCGGCGGCTTCCCGGTAGAGGGGATCGCGTTCGAGCTTGATTGCCTCCATCCTTGCCTTCGGATCCTCCACCTGGAGCAGCGGCCGGTTGCGGCAGTTCCTGAGCCGCAGCCAGAGCGCATCCAGGGGAATGTCCAGGTAGACGACCTGCCCTGATTCACGCATCAGCGCCCGGTTCTCCGGACGGATCACGATGCCGCCGCCCGTGGATACCACCGCCTCGCCATCCTGGCAGATTTCTCCCAGGAGGCGGGACTCGCGGTCACGGAAGCCTTCCTCGCCCTCCACTTCGAAAATATGGGATATGGTGACGCCGGTGCGCCGGATCAGTTCCCCGTCGATATCGATGAATTCCCGGCCGAGCAGACCGGCCAGCTTCCTGCCCACCGTGGTCTTGCCCGACCCCATGAGGCCAATCAGGAAAATGTGATTACTCAAAACTTGTCAGTGCCGTCGCTGAAGCAAGGAGCGGCGTCGTCCGGTGGCCGATGATGGCCTATTGTACCGACTTACACCCGGATGAATGATGATGGTCATTGAACAAATGCGCAAGGTTATCCGGCAGGAACCGATATCTGTCGACACCTGCAGGCTGGTTTGGCAGGTTTCTCAGGGACCGGGCGGGCTTGCTGACCGATCAAACCACCCTGACGACCGTGGCACGGTCAGGAAGTCCCATCGACGTCGCTGACGGCGACCATGCGGCCGGTGGCGAGGGACTCTGTCGCCGCATCCGCCACCGCGAGGGCGGCCAGGCCGTCCCGACCATCCGGATAGTCGACCTGCTCCCCCCTGACGACAGCACAGAACGTCTCGATTTCGTGGCGGTAGGCGTCCGCATAGCGTTCCATGAAGAAGTTGCCGAGCGGATCGGTCAAGAAGCCATCCCGGCCGGCCAGTTCAACCGTCGTCGCCACGGGATTTCCGGCCGACACCATGCCGCCGGAACCGTGAACCTCGATCCGCTGGTCGTAACCGTAGCAGGCACGGCGCGAGTTCGACACCAGGGCGAGCCGGCCGCCGGACGACCGCAACATGACGGTCGCGGTATCGACATCGCCGGCGTCGCCGATGGCCGGGTCGATGGCTGCCGTGCCCATGGCGGCAACTTCCACGATCTCCTCGCCGATCAGGAACCGCAGCATGTCGAAATCATGGATCGCCATGTCCCGGAAAAGTCCGCCGGACCGTTCGATGTAGGAAAGCGGCGGCGGTGCCGGGTCCCGGGACGTGATCTGGACGAGCTCGACGTCTCCGATCCGGCCACCGTCGATTGCCTCGCGCAGCCGCCTGAATGACGGATCGAACCGGCGGTTGAAGCCGATCATCAACGGCACCTCTCTGCGAACCGCCTCGGAGACGCAGCGCCGCGCCACCTGCATGTCCAGTGCGATGGGTTTTTCGCAGAAAATGACCTTGCCCGCATTGGCGGCCTGCCCGATCTGCGCGGCATGGAATTCGGTCGGCGTGGCGATCAGCACTCCCTGCACGGCGGGGTCGGCCAGCAATTCATCCACGGAAACCGCCCGGGCGCCCGATTCCCCGGCAACCGACACGGCAGCCGCCTCATCGGAATCGGCGACGGCGACAAGCTCCGCATCCGGAATTTGCGTGACTGAGCCGGCGTGAATCCGTCCGATCCGGCCAGCCCCGACAAGACCGAGGCGGACTGGGGCGCTCATGACTCCGCGTCGCGCTGGAAGATCCAGTCATGGCTGGGATGGTTCCTGAACCGCCACTTGCGTTCGGGCCCCGCCATCACGTTGAGGTAATACATCTCGTAGCCGTAGGGGACGCCGCAGGGATGGTGCCCGCGCGGCACCAGAACGGTGTCGCCGTCGCTGACCGTCATCGTCTCGTCCAGTTCGCCGTCTTCCGTGAAAACCCTCTGGAACCCGAAACCCTGGGGCGGATCGATGCGGTGATAGTAGGTCTCTTCCAGGTAGGTCATGCCCTCGCCCTCATCCGCGTCATGCCGATGGGGCGGATAGCTCGACCAGTGCCCCTGGGGAGTGAATACCTCGGTGACCAGCAGGTGGTCGGCGATGTCGGCGTCGTCCATCGCGATGGGGTGGATATAGCGGGTATTCGTGCCCTTGCCGCGCTTGATGAGGGGGATGCCGGACGGGTCGATGGCCGCCGCCGCATGCCCGCCGAAACCGGGGGCCGAACAGACGGCAATGGTACAGTCGGTGACGGCGCGGGCGGACCAGGATGTTCCGTTCGGCACATAGACGGCATGGGGCCGGGTGCGCTCGAAGACGCTCATGCGTTCCCCCCTGACGCCAAAATCCACCTCCGGGGTCGACAGCTCCGCCCTGCCCTCGATCATGACGAGGATGACTTCACGGTCGCCCGTCGCCTCTCCCGCCGCCCCACCCGCCCGGAGTGCATGGACGGCGAACCCGACATAACGCCACCCGGCGTTCTCTGGGGTGACATCGATAATCTTGCCTGTTGCGCCGCTTGGTTTTCGCAGAAGACTGCTCACTTTGCACCTCCCCGGTCGAGACCGACTTCACGCGCGGTGGCGCGAAGTGTCTTCAGGGCCAAAGACTGATAGTGGAACGGATCCCTTACGGCGGGGTCCTGCTCCGCTTCCGATACGAGCCAGCCCGAATAGCCTTGTCTGGCGGCCGCACGCAGTACCGCACCGAAATCCACGGAACCGTTTTCGTCTCCCGGAACGGTGAACACGCCGGATCGCACGGCCTGCAGAAACGAATGGTCGCGAGCGCGGGCCTGACGCAGTATCCCCGGGCGGACGTTCTTGGCGTGAATATGGGCAATCCGGTCCATATGCCGCTCGGCCAGCGCGGCCGGGCCGGCCCCGGCAAATGCCGCATGGCCCGTGTCCAGAAGCAGATGGGTGTGCGGGCCGGCATGCATCATGAATGACGCGATATCCTCTTCGGTTTCCACGACGGTACCCATGTGGTGATGATAGGCGAGACGGACGCCGTGGTTCGAGCAGTACCTGGCGATCTCTTCGACACGGGCGCAGAAATCCGGCCACTCAGAAGACGCAAGGACAGGCCTTGAAGACAGCGGCGCATCGATTTCGGTGTGCACGGCCCCGGTGGTTTCACAGACGATGCACACCGGACTGCCGAATGCCTGCAGCACCTCAAGATGTGGTTTCATGGCATTCCGTTCTTCCTCGACGGACCGTTCGAGAAGCCGCAGGGAATGCCAGCCGGAAATGTAGGCCAGTCCGTGCGGGGCAAGGGCGGCCCGCAGATCGTCTATGTCCGCAGGAAACTTGTGGCCTTTCTCGATGCCGTCGAAGCCGATGCGGCGGGCATCTTCCAGACACCGCTCCAGCGGTATATCACCGCCGAGGCTATGGTCGTCGTCGCTGGACCACGCGATGGGACTGGTTCCATAGCGGATCATCGGCGCTTCTTCCTGGCGGACTCGTAATCTCTGCGGGCCGAGACGACCTCGGGCCGGTCCGAAACCTCGGGGATGGCGACATCCCACCAGTGCCCCCCGGCCTCGGTGCCGATTGCCGGATCGGTGTCGATCACGATGACCGAGGACCGGTCCGCCGACTTGGCCCGGGCCATGGCGGACTCAAGCTCGGCGATATTCTCCACGTGGGTTGCAAGGGCCCCCATCGAGGCGGCATGGGCGGCGAAGCGGATGGCCGACGGGGTCTGGTGCCTGGCTGTATCGAGCAGATTGTTGAAACTGCTTCCTCCCGCCGCACGCTGCAGCCGGTCGATGCATCCGAAGCCGCGATTGTCGAGCACGACGACGATGATCTTCAGGCCGAGCATGACGCTGGTTGCCAGTTCGGAGTTCATCATCATGTAGGAGCCGTCACCCACAACCACGACGACTTCGGCATCCGGGTGCGCCATCTTGACCCCAAGACCGCCGGCAATCTCGTAGCCCATGCAGGAGTAGCCGTATTCGAGGTGGTAATCGCCTTGCCGGGCGGAACGCCACAGCTTGTGCAACTCTCCGGGAAGGCCGCCGGCCGCGCACACCACGATTCCGTTCCGCCCGACGGTGCGCTGCACGGCGCCGATCACCTGGGCGTCCGAAGGCGCCGCATCGTTTTCCAGAGCCCGGGTGGCTGCATCCACGGTGCCGTCCCAATCGGACTTCAGCGCACCATCGGGAAGCTCAAAGGCGTGTTCGCCGAGCGCTGCACCGAGTTCCTCCAGTATGGCGCGCGCATCGCCGACAACGGCGATGGCGTTTCCCTTGACCGCGTCGTAAGGGGCCGCGTTGATTGTTACCAGCTTTACTTCAGGATTGCCGAAGAGGCTCCAGGATCCGGTGGTGAAATCCTGCAGACGGGTTCCCACCGCCAGTACCAGGTCCGCATTCCGGGCAATAGCGTTGGCGGCTTCCGATCCGCTAACACCGACACCGCCCAGGTTGCAGGGGTGGGACCATGGAAGCGCGGACTTCCCGGCCTGGGTTTCGGCAACCGGGATGCGGTGACGCTCGGCAAACGCCGTCAGCGTCCCGCATGCCCCCGAATAATGGACACCCCCGCCCGCCACGATCAGCGGGGCCCTGGCCGTGCGCAGGGCAGCCGCGGCGCGCGCAAGCTCCCGGGGGTCAGGACGTTGCCGGCGCATGGACCAGGTTCGGGGGCGGAAAAACGCTTCCGGATAGTCATAGGCCTCGGTTTGCACGTCCTGGCAAAGTGCGAGCGTGACGGGGCCGCAGTCGGCAGGGTCCACAAGAGTGGCCATGGCCCGGGGCAGGGCCGCGAGAATCTGCTCGGGCCGCGCGATGCGATCGAAATAGCGGCTGACCGGGCGGAAACAGTCGTTGGCGCTGACGGTTCCGTCCTGGAAATACTCGATCTGCTGCAGGACCGGGTCCGGCAGCCGGTTGGCGAACACATCGCCCGGCAGCAACAGCACCGGCAGCCGGTTCACATGCGCCAGTGCCGCCGCCGACACCATGTTGGTCGCGCCGGGCCCGATGGATGAGGTCACGGCCATCAGGCGCTTGCGGTTGCATGCCTTGGCGTAGGCAATGGCCGCATGGGCCATGCCCTGTTCGTTGTGGCCGCGCCAGGTCGGGAGGGCGTCGCCGACCTGCTCGAGCGCCTCGCCCAGCCCCGCCACGTTGCCGTGCCCGAAAATTGCCCAGACCCCGGCGACCAGGTTCTCGCCGTCCTCGTTCAGTTGCGCGCCGAGATAGCGGACGAGGGCCTGGGCCGCGGTCAACCGTATGGTATTCATGGCATTTCTCCCCCCTTTCCCGTACGCGCCTCATCCCAGATCCCGCACAGTCTCGCGAAATTGTCGGCCATGAGCGTCACGGCCTGCCCGTCATCCAGCTCATCCGACATCCAGCCCCGTGCAGCATCCCCGAAGATGGTGCGTCCCACGGCAAATCCCCTGACCAGTTCGAACCGGGCGGCGGCGGCGAAGCTTGCCTCAAGTTCGGCAAGGGGCGCATCCAGTCCGAGGACCAGAATGCCGCGACAATGCGGATCGTTTTCGGTGATGGCGTTGCAGGTCGACCGCCAGGCATTGTCGGTCGCCATCGGCTCCAGCTTCCACCAGTCCGGAAAGACGCCGATGGCATAGAACCGGCGGACGATCCGGGCCGTCGTCCGGTCGTCGACCGGCCCGTATTTCGACGGGATCACCTCCAGCAGGAAATCCAGCCCGTTGGCGCGAGCGGCTTCCGCCAGCCGCCGGACGGTCGATTCCTGGCTTACGCGAAAGTCCTCCGGATCATCCGGATGGTAAAGGCACAGCACCTTGACCGCATGCTCCGTCGGCCACTCCGCCAAAGCCGAGCCGAAGTCATTGCCAATCTCGAGTTCCAGCGGGCGTGTTCCCGGCTTTTCCACGGGGCGGCCGATCCACAGGCCGCTTCCGGTCGCCCTGAACAGTGCATCGCGCCCGTACCGCCCGTCGCACAGGACGCCATATCCGTCACGGCCGTCGGCGACGCGTAACGCCGCGTCCAGGCACAAACCCTTGAAGACGCCGATGCGGTCCGGTCCGGCCCCGCGCTTGCCGGCGATATGCTCAAGCTGGGTTCGGTGGTCGAACGCGAATGCACGCATGTCGGACCAGGCGGCCGTCCTGTTCGTCGCCCAGTGGATCTGCTCCAGGCGCCGGTCGTGTCGCAACGCGGGCGTTGCCGGGCCGTTTTCCAGAAAGTGTCGCAACTCGATTTCGCTCGGATAGGACGGTGTGCAGCCGTGGCGGGACACTGCAAGCGCCCCACAGGCGTTGGCGATGCGCAGGGATTCAGGCCAATCTTCTCCCGACAGCCAGCCCTTCAGCAACCCCGCCATGAACCCGTCCCCGGCCCCCAGGGTGTTGAAGACCTCGACCCGGAAGGCCTCCTGGTTGATTCCATCGTCGAGATTTTCCGGGATCGGACCGTCGAACGCCGTAGCGCCAGCCGCCCCCCGTTTGCAGACCAGGGTTGCCCCGGTCACCTCGCGGACCCTGGCCAGGGCCTTCCTGGTGTCAGTAGAGCCGCCGGCAATGTGGAATTCCTCCTCGGTACCGACGATCACATCGAAACGCCGCAACACCCCCTGGAGCTTTTTCGAGACGGTCTTGGATTCGATGTAGCGGACATCGCCGTCGCCATGCCCCGACAGGCCCCAAAGGTTCGGTCGGTAGTCGAGATCAAGGACGGTGCTGGCACCGGACGCCTTCCCCAGATCAACGGCGTACAGGGTCGCGGCCTCGGTCCTTGGGTGGGACAGGTGCGTGCCCGAAGCAAGGATGCACCGGGCCTCGGCGATGAAATCGGGGTCGATATCCTCCGGCGACAGCGCCATGTCCGCGCAGTCCTGCCGGTAGAAGATCAACGGGAACCGTTCCTGGTCCCGGATACCGAGCAGCACCAGCGCCGTCAGGCGCTCGGGGTCTGTGACGACCCCCCGCACATCGACCCCTTCGGCCTTGAGCTGTTCGCGTATGAAGCGGCCCATGTGCTCGTTGCCGACGCGGGTGATTACGGCGGATCTGAGGCCGAGCCGGGCTGCCCCGGCAGCCGCGTTGGTGGGCGAACCGCCGATGTATTTCCAGAAGGTCCGCATGTCTTCGAGGCGGCCGCCCGTCTGGCCGCCATAGAGGTCGACGGACGATCGGCCGATGGAAATGACGTCAAGAGAATGCATCAGCCATGGTCGGCGAGTGGTTCGTGGGGCCCGGCCGGTTTCTGTCTGCCCGCCGTCCCGTCAGGCATGTTGTCCGCCTGGATTGGTTCATCCCGGGGCTTTCGGGCGCCTTTCCCGGCCGGGCAGACAGAGGCATACACTCGGGGCGGTAACGTGGCAGGCATCAGTAGTGGCAGACGCCATGTTGTTCCCTGACCCGGACATCCGGCCGATACATGCAAGGATACCCCAAGGCTGATTCACACCGAAATTGGCCCGTTGCGTATAGAACATGCCTTTCCGGCAAAATTGCGGGGCGACTGTTTGCGATCCCCCGGCATTCCCCCCACCAGTGTACCGGGTGCCTGGAAGAATCTGCGGGGTCGATTCAATACATCTGCCGTTTGCGACATTCAAACTCGATTTGCCGTGTATCTGAACGCCGGCACGGGATTGAGGCGATATAATATACCGGTCCACCCGACGTACAAACCCATCCTGAATGCGAAGGAAGCCCCCCGCCGGTCCATGATACTGCTGCTGAAATCCTGCCTGAAACTGGTTTCGTTCGGGTTTGCATTCGGCAGCGCCATGGCGCTGGGGCTGGCGCTGTACGCCGTTACCCTGCTCCCGGGGCTGCCCACCGTGGAGGAGATCCGGGAGGTGCCGCTCAGCATTCCGCTCCGGATCTACAGCGCCGACGGCAAGCTGGTGGCGGAATACGGCAACGAACGGCGCATTCCGGTCACCCTGGACCAGGCCCCACCGCTCCTGATCGACGCCATTCTCGTGACGGAGGACAACACCTTCTACCATCACACCGGGGTGGATTTCCTGGGCATTGTCCGCGCGCTCATCAGCAACATCCGCAGCCAGACCCGCGGGCAGGGCGCCAGCACCATCACGATGCAGGTCGTGCGGAACTTTTTTCTCAATCCGGAGAAAACCTATGTGCGCAAGCTCAAGGAAGTGCTGCTGGCCTTCAACATGGAGCGGGCGCTCACCAAGGATGAAATCCTGGAGCTGTACCTGAACAAGATCTTCCTGGGGCACCGGGCCTACGGGTTCGCCGCCGCGGCCCAGATCTACTACGGGGTGGACCTCGACAATCTCAGCGTCCCGGAAGTCGCGATGCTGGCGGGCCTGCCGAAAGCCCCTTCCAGGGACAATCCGATTTCCAACCCCGCCCGGGCGGAGGCGAGGCGCGACCATGTGCTCCAGCGACTCTACGACCTCGGAAAGATCGACCGCCTGAGCCTGGAGACGGCCAAGAAGGCCCCCATCACCGCCGACCGACACGTCACGGAAGTGGAGGTCCAGGCCCCCTACGTGGCCGAGATGGCGCGCCAGTTCCTGGTGGACCGCCTGGGCAACCTCGCCTATGACCGCGGGCTCAACGTCACGCTCACCATCGACAGCCGGTACCAGGAGCATGCCAGCCGTGCGCTCAGGAAAGGGCTCCTCGACTACGACACGCGCCACGGTTACCGCGGCCCGGCAGGGCACCTGGACATATCCGGGATGACCGTGTCGGACATGGACGAGGCGCTGTACGCCTATCCCCCCAGCCGCGAACTGGTGCCCGCCCTTGTGCGCGAGGTGCACGGCAACGGGTTCATCGCCCTCACCCGCGACGGGGAGGACATCTCCTTGACGCTGAACGCCATGAAGTGGGCCAGGGCCTACCGGAACGCCAACAGCCAGGGTCCCGAACCCAATGCAGCGGGCGAGGTGGTGAAACCGGGCGACATCGTCTACGTGGTCCAGGACGGGGAGGACGGCTGGCGGCTCAGCCAGATGCCGGAGGTCTCCGGCGCCCTGGTTTCGCTGGACACGAGAACCGGGGCCATACTGGCGCTGACCGGGGGATTCGACTACTACCTGAGCAAGTTCAACCGCGCCATCCAGGCAGAGCGCCAGCCCGGCTCGAATATCAAGCCATTCATCTATTCCGCCGCACTGGACAACGGCTTCACCCCGGGAAGCCTGGTGAGCAGCGCGCCCATCGTGGTCGAGGACGATCTCGAGGGCATCTGGCGGCCGGAAAACTACAGCAGGAAGTTCTTCGGCCCCACCCGCCTTCGCAAGGCGCTCAGCCTGTCGCTCAACCTGGTGTCCGTCCGGCTGCTCAGGGCCATGGGCGTGGACACTGCCATCGAGCACCTTACCCGGTTCGGGTTCGACCCGGAAAGCCTTCCCCGGAGCCTGTCGATCTCGCTCGGCTCCACCGCGGCCACCCCCCTGGAAATCGCCCGGGGGTACTCGGTATTCGCCAACAACGGCCGGCTGACCAGGCCCTATTTCATCGCCAGCATCGAGGATGCCGACGGCAATCCCGTGGAACTGGAGCCGGCCTCCGGTGCGTCCTGCCAGGACTGCGGCATTGAGGCGCCGGACGACAACGAGGCTGAAATGACGGCTGCCCGGGCCATGGACCGGGACATCCCGCTCGGACCGGCGGAGCCGGTACAGGCAATCAGTCCGCAAAACGCGTTCCTGGTCCGGAACATGATGCGGCAGGTCATCCGCAGCGGCACCGGAAGAAAGGCCCTGGCCCTCGGGAGGGAGGACCTGGCCGGGAAGACCGGAACCACCAACAACTTCCGGGATGCCTGGTTCTCCGGCTTTACCGCCGATGTCACCACCACGGTGTTTGTGGGATTCGATGAGCCCGAGCACCTCGGGCGCAGGGAGTCCGGCGCCAGCGCGGCGCTGCCGATCTGGGTGGACTTCATGGGCGGCGTCCTGCCGGACTTTCCGGAACAGCCCGAGGAAATTCCGGAGGAGATCGTGGTGCGTTTCATCAACAGCGACACCGGCGAGCTCACCCGGGACGACGACCCCGACGGCTACGACGAATACTTTCTCGCGGGCACGGAGCCCACCAACGCGGTCCGCCCGCTGGTGGACGCGGGCAGGACGTCAGGCGGCACGGTCACCGATGATGCGGTGTCCGAATCGCTCTTCTGAAGGACCGCCACCGGGGGCCGGGAAGGCGGGAGAGGCGGGAGCCGGCCGATAAGCCGGGTTCTGTCGAGGACAGCCATTCATCTGGGGCGCCCGTCACCGGACGCCTCAAGCAACCTACCCGGATCCGACGCGGGCCACGCCTGGGGATCCCTATTCGGTCTTGCTCCAGGTGGGGTTTGCCCTGCCACCGCCGTTACCGGCAGCGCGGTGCGCTCTTACCGCACCTTTTCACCCTTACCGCGGAGCGGTCCGCGGCGGTCTGTTTTCTGTGGCACTTTCCGTCGGCTCGCGCCGCCCAGGAATTACCTGGCACCCTGCCCTGTGGAGCCCGGACTTTCCTCCCCGGCGACCGGCGCCGGGGCGACTGCCTGGCCGACTCCCGGGGGGGATTATAACGTCAATGCCCCGTCATCCGCCTTCCGCCTGCTGCCCTCCCCCGGACACGCTGGTCGCGATGCTCGCCGGGTCGAGCAGCTTGCGGGCAATGCGCCGGACCTCGATCCAGCGGAACCGCACGGAGTTGAGGACGATTTCCTCGTCCATCCGCTTCAGCTCGTCCACGATGGGCGCCCATTGCACCAGGGCCGGCGGGCTCTCGGTGAACATCGTGTCGTCGTCCACCAGGCGCTCCCACAGGACGCCGCGTATGCGTTCCTGGTACCGATTCCGGGCCTCGCCGAATTCCCCGCCCGCATCCGGCGGAATGCCGGTGTCCCCCAGGATTTCCTCCGCCACACCGCGCATGAGCTTCCCGGTGCTCTCCCCGTCCAGGGCCCCGGACCGGCAAAGAATCGCCCCCGAGAACACGGTCAGGTCGGAAACACAGGCCAGCCAGACATGCCACTTCGCGATGTTGATGGATTCCAGCATCCTCGGGTGCTCGAACAGTTCCGGGAACCGGGTGCCGGCACGGGTTTTCAGGTATCCGTACAGCGAGGTCTGGGACACATGGCTTGCCCGGGAGGTAATGAATTTTCTGAGGGATTCGGCATCCACCACCACATGCCGCCTGCCGAGCTTCTTGAAACCAAGATAGGTCCCCATTTTTTCCCAGGGTGTCCTGGAGAGTAATTTCAATGCATCTGTCATAATTCCGACCGGACCCGGGTGTTGCGGCACGCTGTTTCTACATGGTGCAATTTCATCCGCTTTTCAGTTAATATAGGATGGCGGGACAGCTATATCCCGATAGATAACTATATCTTATCCAAAGCAACGACCCACCCTAACAAAACCAAGAGAGGCTACCGATGGCAAACGATTCTAGGCGAGAGGAGCATTGGGCGCGAACCAGACGTCTGATGATCATTACTCTCATTCTCTGGTTTATCTTCTCGTTCCTGGTGCATTGGTTCGCCGATGCGCTGAACGCGTTTTCCTTCATGGGATTCCCATTGGGATTCTACATGGCGGCGCAAGGCTCTGAAGTGATCTTTGTACTGCTGATCGTCTGGTTTGCATGGTCGCAGCACAAGATCGACACAGAGACCGGCTTCGCGGAGGAGGAATAAACCATGATTAAGGGTAACTTCATCGATAACCTGCCGAAGGTCTACGGCCTGTACACGGGCGGCTTTCTCGTCTTCATCCTGCTCATGGCAGTCTTTGAGCAGATGGGGATGACCGCCGACACCATCGGCATCCTGTTCGTGGCGTTCACGGTCCTCATCTATGCCGCCATCGGGTGGCTGTCCCGGACCATGCAGGTGGACGCCTACTACGTTGCGGGCCGCCAGGTGCCATCGGTGTTCAACGGCATGGCCACGGCAGCGGACTGGATGTCCGGTGCATCCTTCGTGGCAATGGCCGGAGGCATCTACTTCGGCGGTCATGGCTACCTCGCCTTCGTGGTGGGCTGGACCGGCGGATACGTGCTGGTGGCCTCATTGCTGGCACCGTACCTCCGCAAGTTCGGCTGCTACACGGTGCCCGACTTCATCGGCACCCGCTACGGCGGCAACCTGGCGCGCTTCCTCGCGGTGGTGGTCCTGGTGGTGACATCGTTCACCTACGTGACAGCGCAGATCAACGCCACCGGCACCATCGCCTCCCGGGCACTGCAGATCCCCTTCGAGGTCGGCGTCTGGTTCGGTCTCCTCGGCATCCTGCTCTGCTCCATGCTGGGCGGCATGCGGGCGGTGACCTGGACCCAGGTGGCGCAGTACATCGTGCTGATCATCGCCTACCTGGTGCCGGTGTTCTGGATGTCCAACAAGCAGGGATTCGGCCTGGTTCCGCAGCTGGTCTATGGCGATGCGGTCATGCGGATCACGGAGCTCGAAGCCGTATACGGTCTCGGCACCTTGCCGGCCGTTGAGGGCGCCGCAGGCGGACTCAGGGCACTTTCGGTGCCGCACGTCGCCGCCGGCACCGGCATGGCGGCCTGGAAGTTCGTCACCCTGGTGCTGTGCATGATGGCGGGCACCGCCTCGTTGCCGCACATCCTGATGCGCTACTTCACCACGCCCACGGTCCGTGCCGCGCGCAATTCGGTGGCCTGGTCGCTGTTCTTCATCTTCCTGCTCTACTTCACCGCCCCGGCACTTGCCACCTTCACCAAGCTCCAGGTGCTTGATCCGAGTCTGCCAACCGGCATCATCGGCAAGGCCATCAGCGACGTCAATTCGCTGGAGTGGATACAGAAGTGGGCCAACGTGGGCTTCCTGCAGATCATCGACGGCAACGGCAACGGCATTCTGGAACTCAACGAGTTCTTCATGCGAGGGGATATCGTGGTGCTGGCAACGCCGGAAATCGCCGGACTGCCCTACGTGATCTCGGGCCTGGTGGCGGCGGGCGGCATGGCCGCGGCAATGTCCACCGCCGACGGGTTGCTGCTGGCCATCGCCAACGCCCTGTCCCATGACCTTTACTACAAGATCATCGATCCCAAAGCGGAAACCCACGTCCGCCTGCTGGTGGCGCGGATTCTGCTGATCGTCATCGGGGCAGCGGGCGCGTTCGTCGCCAGCCTGAAGCTAACCAGTATCCTGGGGGCGGTGGCCTGGGCCTTCGATTTCGCCTGTTCGGGCCTGTTCTTCCCCATCGTGCTCGGAATCTGGTGGAAACGCGCGAACCGGGCCGGGGCCATCGCGGGCATGCTGTTCGGCTTCCTGGCAGGCACGTGGTATCTCTACATGGTCCGCTTTGCCGGAATGGATCCGTGGATCGGCATCGACCACCTGCGCTTCGGTATGATCGGTATGCCGGTGAGCCTGATCGCCATGGTGGTGGTATCGCTGATGACCGCCGAGCCCGACGAGGAAATCAAGAAGATGGTGGACGATACCAGGGTACCGGCCGGAAAGGCCATCCTGGCTTCCAGCCACTGATTTTCCCGCCTGGGAAGTGAAAGCCGGGGCTCCGCCCCGGCTTTTTTTGCCCTCCCTTCCCCCCATTCTCCGGCCATGTTCGAAACTTTCCCAATCTGGCTGCTGGCCCTGGACTACATCCTCGGCATGGTGATGTGGACCCTGATCGGACGTTTCGGCATGGGCATCTTTCTCCCGGAGAACAGCTCGTTTTTCTTCATGCGCTTCTTCGTGCGCTCCACCGATCCCCTGATCCGGCTGTTCAGACCCATCACGCCGGGCTTCCTGATCAAGCCCATGGTGCCGCTGTACGTGGCCTGGTTCTTCTACATGATCCGGTTCTACATCATGCCCTGGCTGCTGGGCTACTCGATCATGGGGATGCTGTCGTTTCCGCTGGAAAGCGAGTTCGCCCGCGGGGTGGCGGAGTTCATCGGCATCTTCGTGGACTGAACCGGTGCCGGCGGGCGCCGGAATGGACCGGTCCTACCCCCGCCCCAGGGGATCCCCCAGCAGGTTGGACACGTAATCCACCCGGTCGAGTGCCCACTTGAGCCGCTGCCTGGCGGGAGCCGTCATTTCCGCGGGCGCGACCCGGTTGGACGGCGGGACCCCGCGGGACATGTCCCGGACCTGCTGGCCGAGAATGGAGGCCAGTACGATCCGGTGCACCTCCAGCAGGTTCTGGTGCACCTCGCGCATCGGATCGTCCTTTGCGAGTTCCCCCATGGCGGACTCGAGCCGGCCGCGGGTCGAACGCACCCGGATGCCCTCCTGGATCGCCAACACCCTGGCCGCCGAGAACACCGGGAGGAGGCCGCTCCTCTTCACGTCCAGACGCCCCTCCTCCAGCTTCAGCCGGCCGAGGATGCCGATGGCGCTGTCGAAGCGGCAGGCATTGAGCTTCAGCAGCGTCAGGAACTCGCGCGACGCGGCGCCGACCCTGAACGCCTGGTCCAGCAGCGACGCGCCGAGACCCCGGTCGCCATGCACGACCCGGGCATCGTAGAAGATGTCGACGTTCAGGATGTCCTCGGGACGGCGCCTGCGCACCCAGGTGCCGACCTCGTCCTGCCAGGCGGACAGGGTCCTGCGCCATTCGCCGTTCATGGACATCACGCCGCCCTTGCAGTACGGCACCCCCACCAGGTCCAGGATATAGGACACCCTGGCCCCCAGTTCCGCAAACCACCGGTCCGCTTCCCCGTCGTCCGCCCCGTGTTCCCCGTCCGCGTACACGATGGCATTGTCCTGGTCCATTGCAAGAAGCGACTCCCCGCGCCCCCCGGACCCCAGTACGAGCATGGCCCACGGCCGCGGCGCCCTGCCGTGGCCCGCACCCTCCATTTCCGCTTCCGCCAGCTCGCAGGCCCGGCGGGTGAGCGAGCACAGTTCATGGGAGACCACCTCGGCGATGTCCCGGACATCGACCCCGTGCTCCAGGAGGCTCCGGGATACCGGTGCGAGCGCGGACCAGGCCCTGCCGAGGGCCTCGGGGGTTTCCGCAAGGTCGATGCTGTCGTCCAGGTTCAGGGCATCGCCGTCACCGCCCTTCAGCAGGTCCCTTGCGGAAATGGCCCCGGTGACCGCCCCGCCGTCATCGTGGACGGCCAGGTGGCGGAATCCCTGCCGGGACATCCGCCCCGCGGCGCGATAGACGAATTCGGCTCCGTGGATACTTTCCAGGGGCCGCGTGGCCAGGCTCTCCAGGGGCAGTTCGAGCGCCCCTTCCCGCTGCCGGTCGATGGCACGGAGGATGTCCCGCTCCGTGACGATTCCGGACGCCTCCGGGCGCACCGCTCCGCCGCGCCCGTCGCCGAGGAATACCGAACTCACCCCCCGCGCCATCATGCGGGACAGGGCCTCGCCCGCGGTCCGGTCCGCCGGCATCACCTCGGGGTCCTCCGTCATCAGGTCCGCCACGCGCAGCCGGTATTGCCCGGCATCCAGCGCGGGCGGCAGGGAATCCTCGTCGGGATCGTCTTCGCCGGCGGCCTCGCTGGCCCGCTCCCAGGGCGGCGGCGCCCCTTCCGGCAGGACATTCCTGGACTCCTGGCAGACCCGCAGGGCCTCCCCCACGGTACGGATGCCTCCCTGGCGCAACGCCGGCAGCAGGGCAACGAAGATTTCCGCGGCCGCAAGCGCATCGCCAATGGCACTGTGCCGGCCGGTAACGGTGATCCCCAGGCGGGCCGCCACGGTGTCCAGGGCATAGTCCGGCAGGGCCGGCATGACCCGGCGCGCCAGGAGCGCGATATCAAGGAAGCCGGGGGCTTCCCAGGGAATTGCCGCCAGCGCATGCTCCCGGCGGAGGATGGCGATATCGAATCCGACGGAGAACCCCACCACGAGCGATGGACCCAGCCAGTCGTCCAGTGGTCCGGCAACTCCGCCGAAGTCGGGCGCCCCGGCCAGGTCGTCCCTTGAAATGCCGTGCACCGCAAACGACGCCGGGGGAATGTCCACCTCCGGATTGACCAGGGTCTCGAACCGGTCTTCCGGATCGACCTGCCCGCCCCGGATCCGGACGCCGCCAAGCTGGATCAGCCGGTCCCTGAATATGTCCAGCCCGGTGGTTTCGCAGTCCAGGGAAACCAGCCCCGCGGCCACCAGCGGCCGGGTGGCGCTGTCAGGCCCGCCCTTCCGGGCGGATATCAGGTTGCGATCAGGGGACATGGCGATACCAACACGACCAATGCATTTTATAATCTGCGATATTGTTTTGATACTAAACGTGATCTGGCAATAATCATATCCACGCTCAAAGGTTGAATGATGAATACAGAGCTACCCAGAGAGATCACACACGAGGAAATCGAAACCTGGCGCCGGGATGGGGTTATATTGCTGAAAGCAATGTTTGATGATGACTGGATAGAATTACTCAAAAAGGGCCTGGATCAAAACTGTGGGAACCCGACACACCGGGCTCGAGCCTGGGATCGTGATTCCCGGGGGTGCACCATGTTCTGGGATAGCCAGGCGTGGCAGGGAATAAAGGAATACCAAAAGTTCATCTTCAGTTCCCCTGCCGCCCAGCTTGCCGGGAAACTGTTGCAATCCAGAGAGATAAACTTTTTTTTTGACGCAGTCTTTGTGCGCTCCCCGGGATCCCGGTTCTCAACACCATGGCACCAGGATGAACCTTATTGGTCAATCGAGGGCTATGACACCTGCACGATCTGGATGCCACTCACGCCCGTAAGAAAGAAAAGCGCCCTGGCCTTTGTGCCGGGCTCCCATTTGGGTAACCGGGTGTTTGATCAGTACAATTTTGGCGACCTGAACCCGGACGGTAAACCCGATGTGGACCAGGTGGATTTTTCCGGCATCGCCGAGCGCTCCATTCCTGATATCGACGCCAGTCCCGGGCGATACGGCGTCATGAGTTGGGACATGGTGCCGGGAGATTGCGTCGTTTTTAATGGCCGCACCCTGCATGGTGGTTCAGGAAACCTGGACGAAGATCAGGAATTGCAAGTATTTACCAGCAAGTGGATGGGCGATGATGTACGCATAAAATTCAGGGAATGCGGAATGGACCCGGATCACAGCGATATCATGACAAAATACGGGCTCAAGCCCGGAGACCGGCCTGGAACCGAACTGTACCCCAGAGTCTGGAAGAAGGCTTAGCAGCGCCGGTTGGCCGCTGGCATGGCAGTGGAGGCCGCCGCCTGCATGCCACGAGCCAAGTGTGATACTCATGGTCTGTCCTGTAACGAGCCGGTCCGTATTGGTTGCAGGGATCTCACAAGGGCCCGGATTGAGGCCAGGTTCTCCCTCACCGGTGATCTCGGGCGATCCATGTCATGTGCAAATTTCTCCTGCGCAAGGGAGGAAACCCTGCGGGTGCTGCCTGCGATGCAACAGTGACCGCGCCCGTCCGGTCATCGAATCGCGATGGCTCCGGCCGCCTATTCCGGGTTGGGGCCACTGCTTTTGCCGAGATCCAGGGCCAGTGCGTAGACCCGGTTGCGCCCGGCGCCGGACCAGGCGGCGGCGATGCGACTTGCGGTTTTCACCGGCAACTCGTCCAGCAGCAGCTGCAGCAGTTTCCGCAGCATCGCTTCATCCGTGTCCTGCACTGGAGCACCTTCCACCATGACGACAAACTCCCCGTACTGGTGCTCGGTACCGGCACGCAACTGCTCCAGCACATCGACCGAGTCTCCCCGGTAGAAGGTTTCGAACCTCTTGCTGATCTCCCGCCCGATCACCACCGCCCTGTCGGGACCAAGCAAGGAGGACATGTCCTCCAGGGTTTCCAGGATCCGGTGGCTCGATTCATACAGCACCACGGTGCGCTCCTCCACGGCCACCCGGTCCAGCAGCGCCTGCCTGGCACCCTTCCTGGCGGGCACGAAACCCTCGAACACGAAGCGGTCCACCGGCAGCCCGGATGCCGACAGCGCCGCCACCAGCGCACAGGGTCCCGGCACCGGGGATACCGTGAATCCCTGCTCCCGCGCCGCGCTGACCAGGGAATACCCCGGATCAGAAATCAGCGGCGTCCCGGCGTCGCTCACCAGGGCGATGTTCTCCCCCGCGGACAGTCGCCGGAGAACCTCCGGCACCTGCTGGCGTTCGTTGTGATCGTGGAAGGAACTGAGCGGCGTGCCGAGGTTGAAGTGCCGCATCAGCACCCCGGTCCTGCGCGTATCCTCGGCCAGCACCAGGTCCGCCTGTTGCAGCGTTTCCCTCGCCCGTGAAGACAGATCGCCGAGATTGCCGATGGGCGTGGCGACGACATGGAGCACGCCGGTTTTGCTGTTCATGGTTGGGTCCCGTATACTTTTGTCCACACTCTACCACTCAATTAATCCTTGGATTCGCCGCAATGAGACGTGCCGCCCGGAATCCGGAACGCGGCAGGCAGATCGTGTGTCCACCGGCAGCCCTTGCCGCCGTACTGGCCATGCTGGCAGGCTGCGCCGTGCCCCCCGAACCGGTGCCGGAGCCCGTGGTGGTGGAAGAGGAAGAACCCGTTGTCACGGTCACCGTTCCCGAGCCGGAACCGGTGCTGGTCCAGGGACTGGAACCGGAGGTGATCATCAGCATGCAGGAGCTCGAAAGCGAGGGACCCTGGGATCTTGCGCTGCGGGCGGACATTGCGCCACCGGAAGTGGCCACCGAGCTCCGCCTCGCGGCCATCGACGAATTCCTGGAACTGCGGGAGTTCACCCATGCCGAAACCCAGGCGAACTACCTGCTGGACGTGCCCCTGAGCCGGGACCAGGGCAACCGTTTCAGCCTGCAGCGGGCCCGGATCGCCCTGGGCTTCGGCCAGCTCCAGACCACCATCCGGTTTCTCCAGCCGCTGCGCAATGACCCCTTCTGGTCGCCGGGCGACAGGGCACTGGCGCTGAAGACCCTGGCGGATGCCGAGATCGGCCTGGAACGGCGCGTGGACGGCCTGGTCAACCTCTTCCTGCGCGACCGGCTGCTGGCGGGGGACGAACAGGTCGACAGCCAGCGGCGCATCCTCGACCTGGTGAGGCAGACCAGCACGCTGGAACAGGCCCTGCTCAAGCAGAGCGCCAACAACAGCGGCCTGCCCGCGAACCTGGTGGACGGCTGGGCCGACCTCGGGGTCCTGCGGGACCTGCCCGACGCCGAGCGCGACCGGGCACTCATATTCTGGCGCAACAGCTACGCCGGCCATCCGGCCCGGGACGAGCTGCTCGGCGGAACGTCGCTGCCGCACCTCGACGAATTCAGCCACATTGCCCTGCTGCTGCCGTTCACCTCGCCCTTCGGCAGCGCGGCCGAGGCCTTTCACGACGGGTTCATGGACGCCTACAACCAGGACTCCGGCCAGTCCAGGCCCCAGGTGAGCCTGCACGATATCGGGGAGGACCCCTCCCTGGCGGCGTTCTACTACCAGTCCGCCATGACCGGCGGAGCGGACTTCGTGGTGGGGCCCCTGGGAAGGGAGGCGACCGCCGCGCTGCTTGAGGACGCCCCGCCCGCCATGCCGACCCTGGTCCTGGCGGACATCGCCCCGGAGTCCCAGGCCGACAACCTGTACGGCATCAGCCTGTCGCCGGAACCGGAAACGGAACAGGTTGCCGCGCGCGCCTTCGCCGACGGACACCGCCAGGCCGCGATCTTCCACAGTGATTCGAACTTGGGCCGGCGGGCGGCCGGGGCCTTCGCCGAAGCCTGGCTCTCCCTGGGAGGCACCCTGGTGGCGAACCGGACCTTCCCCGATTCCATCGAGGAGTATTCGCGCGCGATCCAGCTATTGCTGGAAGTGAACCAAAGCGTGGTGCGGCGCAAGGTGCTGAGCGCCCAGGTCGGGCTCAACCTGGAATTCAGCCCCCGGCGCCGGGACGACATGGACCTGCTTTTCCTTGCCGGCAACGCGTACCAGGCAAGGCTGCTGGTGCCCCAGCTCCGGTTCTTCCAGGCCCATGATCTGCCCGTCTATGCCACTTCACGTGTATTCAGCGGCAAGCTGGAACCCGCGGTGGACGCTGACCTCGACGGGGTGATCTTCGGCGACATGCCCTGGGTGGTGGATATCCGGTACGAGCTTCCCGTGCCGGACACCGGCACCGGGGACCCGCTCCCCGGCATGGCGCCGGTCGACGGCCCGGTCCCGGCGGACCCGGATGCCGAGTCCTGGGACGAGGCGACGGCAACGGGCCTTGACCCGGCGGCGGATGCCGGGGAGTCCGCTCCGGAGACCGCGCAGGTGGAGGAGCAGTCTCCCGCCGACCTCGAACCGGAACCGGCGCCCGAACCGCAGCCGGTTGCCAAATCCCCCTATGGCTTCACCCCGCTGGACCGCCTGTATGCCCTGGGCCTTGAGACCTATCACCTGATTCCCCGCCTGTCCGCCCTGCGGAGCGAGGACTGGCAGAGATACAACGGGCAGGCGTTTCGCGCCAGCGTGCGCCCGGACGGCAACGTGGTCCGTCATCTCGAATGGGCCACCTTTGAAGACGGCAATGTCGTCCTGATCGGCGCGCCCGTTCCGATCATCGACGCGCCGGCGCCCCTTGCAGAGACGTCCGCAGGCGCCGGCATCACCGGCGGGGGCCCGGAGCCGGACAGCGCCGCACTTCCTGCGCCCGCCCCGCAGCCGGCGTTCAAGGAGTGAATCCCGGAGCCTTCCCGCAGGCCGGGCCCCCGGTAGGGAGATGCGCATCCGGCTGACCGTGCGGGAGGAGACGGCGGCATGCGATACCCGGCCAAAAGGCAGCCGGAAAGGGAAAAGGCCAAGGTATAATCATCCGCACCCCGTGGTCCATCAACCCATACCAGAAACGGAGAGAATCGGAATGTATAGCCTTGTCGGACAGTGCACCCGAATCAGGACCGCCTTCCTCGGCATCCTGCTATTGTTCACTGCGGAACTGATGACCGCCTGCGTGCCCGTCATGGTGGGCGCGGCCCTGGTGACTGGCGTCAACGTCGTTACCGACCGGCGCTCCCTGGCCCGCAATTTCAACGACAACACCCTGGAACTGGCGCTCCGGTTCGAGGTAAGGAACGACGAGGAGCTGAAAGGCAACAATGTCAGCGTGACGGCGATCAACGGAATCGTCCTGTTGACCGGCGAGGTCGCCACCGACGCCCTGCGCCGCAAGGCCGGCGACATCGCCAGGAATCACAAGAAAACCCTGACCGTGGTGAATGAGCTCCAGCTCGCGGGCACCACCAGCCTCACCAGCCGCGCCAACGACACCTTCATCACCAGCAAGGTCAAGACCAACATCCTGGCCTCGGAAGACGTCCCGGTAAATGCCGTCAAGGTCGTGACCGAAGGCGGCAAGGTGTATCTTCTCGGCCTCGTTACCCGCGATGAAGCCGACGCCGCCGTCGAAGCGGCCCAGAAGGCCGGCGGGGCGACCCACATCATCAAGGTCTTCGAATACATCAAGGGCTGACAGTCCCTTGCAGGCGTGCATGGCCCCCGGCCGGGCATCCACCGCCGACAGGGCCGGCGGTTTCCATATCGGCGGGTCCACTGACTCCGTATGGCGGCGGCTGACCCGGGGCCATCGGTAAATTCGGCGACGGGAGATCCTGTTCCCGTTGACTGTCCGCGTCCGCGGCTCAGTTCCGGACCGCGGCGGGAACCGGAACCTGCCGGGCCTGCCTCAGCGTACTCCCGCTTTCCATCGTGTCGGGAACCTCCTTCTCCACCAGGCCAGCAATACCGCCAGAATGACGACAACCAGCGGACTGCCGAATAGATTGACAAGTGACAGCCTCCATTCCAGGCTGTCCACGGATTGCCGCATCTGCATGCGGATATTCCGCAGGTTGCGCCGCATCTCCACGAGCTTTTGCTGCAAATGAATGGCCTGACCACGGAGCGGATCGGGCAGTTCGGATAGGTCGCCGATACCGGCTGCATCGCGGATCTCATCCAGCTTTTGCTCAAGTTGCCCAATCTGTCCGGCAGTCAATTGCTCTTCGGAAAGTATCCCCTGCTCGACTTCGCGGAACATACTGGCAATGCGGGTAAATCGGCGGACCTTTCCCGACCGTATTCGCAGATCCGACAGCATGGCGTTGCTGCCATGGGTAATCATTTTCACGAGCAGTTGAATGTTGTCATTCAATGGCCGCGTCAGCACGGTGTCGCCGATGTCCGTCGAATGCAGCGCAAACGGGTCGAACAACCAGTCCAGATCGGCGATGACGAAAACATTGGCGGTCGCGGGGGAAGTGGGGACATGCGGTTCCTGGGCAGGCGCCGTCGCATCGGCATACGCGCTGTCCAGGGGTCCCCGAATCAATGCCGCGACCAGCCTGCTGCCGGCCGCGGGCTCGAAATCCGCCGCAAGTTCCAGGTGCGTATGGTTGTTGTAGGTGTCACGGGGATGGGATCCGGACATTTCCGTGGTGGTCAGCAGTGGCTCGACGTTGGCCGATGAGGTCACCACCAGGGATCCTGCCTCCACGATCAGGATATCGTTCAGGGCAGCCACCACAGGGTGATTCCGCAACAGCGTGTCCCCGGTGAATCCGAGCCAGTAGGGATAGTGCATCTGCGCACCGGATGCAGCGGTCTGCACGGGAGATGCCAGATTCCGGTCACCGACGATACTGTCCCCGTCGTAGCGAAGGCCCCAGGCAAGGACCAGGTCGGAAAGGTCGTCGATTTCTTCCGACGGCTGGAAGCGGATTTCGTTGCTGGGACGGTCGAATCGCACCATGGGATCCATTGCCGCGATCAGCGTACCCCCCGACATGACGAACTGGTCGATGGCCCATAGCATCCTGCGCTTGAGGATGGTTCCCTGGAGCACAAGCAGGACATCCAGATCTTCAGGCAGGGATTCCGAGAAAAACGGAATGACACTGACATCGTGCAGGCGTTTCAGCTCCTGTATGAATGAAAGTCCGGGGCGCGGCGCATCCAGTGTATTCGGGGGCGTCAGCGGACTGACGATTCCAATGGAAACGGTTTTCCCGGATACGAAGCGAAGCAGCGTCGCGAGCAGGTCGTATTCCAGCAGCCCCGCCCGCTCGGCATCCAGGTACGGGATCGTGTACTGCTTGCCCGCATGGGAAATCCGCAGACCCAGAAAGAAATAGTCGCCGGATGTCATGGGGATCACCCGGATCCCGTCTTCCAGGGCTTTCAGTTCGGCATCCGTGTCGGGAGCAGGGTCGATCCGGGATATTTCCACCCGGCCGCCCGCAGCCCTTTCCACACGCCGAAGAAACCTCAATGCCTTGTCCGCATGGTTCCTGATCGGTTGCGGTACGGATTCTTCCGACCTGCTCCAGTAGAATTCGATCCCGACCACCCCGTCCAGCCCCTGCAGCGTGGCCAGCGTGGAGTCGCTCAGGGTAAAGTCCTCCTGTTCGGTCAGGTCCGCCGCCAGGGGCACCTGGGAGGATGCAAGCTGGACCAGTGCAGCAGCCGCCAAAACGGCAACCAGTCTGCCGGCAAGCCGAAGCTTGCCGCGGGGACCGGTTCTGCCATCGCGTCGCCTGTCTATGACCATGCTGCAGCAAACCAGCAGGGACACGATTGCGATGACAAACCATGACACGTCCCGCCACTCCAGGAACCCGGAGGTCAGGGATCTGTAGTGCGGGCCCGGAAAGGCGGCATGCAGTCCGAGTGTCCAGTCGAAGGGAATCACATCGGCAACAAGGGAGGTAAGCTCATCCGATCCCCCCAGCATCAGAACGAAAATGACCACGACGCCGGCGATGTACGACGATATTCCATCACCCAGCATGGCGGTGACCGCCAGCGCGATCGAATAGAAAAAGGCCAGCAACAGAAACGCGGCGACGTATCCTGCCGCGACGACCCCCCAGTCCGGACTTCCCAGATAGGAGAGCGTGGCGGGAAACGGCATGGTGAACAGCAAGGCGACCAGTATCAGCGTGGTGCCCGAAAGGAACTTGGCGAAAACAACTTCCGCGAGGGAAAGCGGCAACGTGAGCGAAAGCTCCACCGAACGGTCGGCATATTCATCCGGCCACGCCCGCATGGCCAGCGCGGGAATCAGAATCAGGCCGCACCAGGGCAGGAACAGGGACCACAGGGCAAGGGAGACTTCATCCGTGGAAAAGAACTCCCCGATCTGAAAGACACACAGCCCGATGGCGACGAGAAATCCCGAGAGGAATACTACGTTGACCGGCGAATGAAACAGAACGCGCAGTTCATGCCGGTAACACGCCAGAATCCGCCTAGCAGAAACCGACATTGGACAAGCTATGATGAGGCTGTCAGCTGCCTGTACATGGGAAACAGCCGGCCATCGTCATCGGTGAGTGTTGACAGGGAATCGTCCGCAACAATCCGGCCACGACGGATAATGATTGCGCGCCGGCACACGGATTCCGCCTCTTCCAGGATATGTGTGGACATCAGTATAACCTTGCTTTCGGCAATGAGGGCCAGCAGATCCCGGATTTCTTTCTTCTGCTCCGGGTCCAGTCCGTCCGTGGGCTCGTCCAGCAGCAGGATGTCCGGATCGTGCACCAGTGCCTGTGCCAGCCAGACACGTTGCTGCCAACCCTTCGACAGCCGGCTCAAGGGCGATTTCAGATGAATGCGCAAACCCAGTACATCCATGATCCAGCGATCTGATGGACCGGCCCCGGTACCGGAGACTCCGCGGACATCGGCGGCATAACGCAGGAACTCGGCGCAGGTCAGGTGGCCAAATCCCCCAACCGACTCGGGCAGGTAGCCGATCCTCTGGCGTACCCGGATCGGATTTTTCAGGATATCCATGCCATGCACGAAAACGCTGCCCCGGGTGGGTCGGAGAAAGCCGGTAAGCATGCGCAGGGTCGTCGACTTGCCCGCTCCATTCGGTCCCAGCAACGCCACCATCTCCCCGGGATGGATCCTGAAACTGATTCCGCCGACCGCGCTGGTATTCCCGTACCTCATGGTCAGGTCGCGGGCTTCCAGGACCGGCTGTCCGGACGGGTTCCGGTTCGCCGTGGGTGCTTGCAGGTTCATGCGGCGGTATCAGTGGACGATGAATCCCGCGATGATAAACAACAGGACACTCAGCCCGGTCACGCCGTAGCCAAGGCGGACGACGAAGGTGATGCCGCCCCTGCCGAGAAAGCGGGAAACCCTGGACCAGCTTCCGGCGGTAACCAACAGGGCCCCGATGACAGCCAGCAGGACAACCACCGGTTTCGAAGATACGACCTGAAGAAAATCGAGCAACCTCTGGTCAGTTCTGGTTGCGGCGTGAAAATGCCTCGACGAAATCGCTTTGCGTGTTCCGTTCCGACTTGAAAGTCTTCATTGCCTCTTCGTGGAGGATTTCCAGGGCCGTGCTTTTGTAGCGATACGCCTCCTCGGTCGCCAGCATGTGAAAATCCCGCGGCCTGGGCAATTCGATATCGATGATCTGGCGTACCCGGGTTGGGCGGTTCGAAAGAATGATCAGCTTGTCGGCAAGCATGATCGCTTCCTCGATTTCGGAGGTTACGAACAGGTTGGTCCGCCTGTGTTCCTCGAACAGGCGCAGGAAAAACTCCTGCATCAATTCCCGGGTCATGGCATCCAGGCCCCGAAACGGCTCATCCATGATCAGGACCTCGGGGTCGTTCACGATCGCTCTCGCCAACTCGGCCCGACGCTGCATGCCGCCGGACAACTGCAATGGATACTTGTCGCGGAAGTCCCGCAGGCCCACCTTGTCGAGCAGGCGGATCGCTTCTTCGTGCAACTCCTGCTTGTCCATGTCTCCGCGGATTTTGGGGCCGAAGATGATGTTTTCGTAAGTGGTCTGCCAGGGCATCAGCGCGGTCTCCTGGAAAACCACGATCCGGTCATGGGAAGGACCGGTAATCCGGTTGCCGTTCAGGAGAATCGCGCCCTTTTCCGGCATCTCGAATCCGGCGACCAGGTTGACCAGGGTGGATTTGCCGCAGCCGGAGGGGCCGACCACCGCGGTGAGCTTGCCCGGCTCCACGTCCATGCTGAGGTCCAGCACCACATCCTGCCAATCCCATTCCTCTCCATATCCCTTGCTGACGTTCTTGAATTCGATATGACCCCTGCCGGCAGCATGATCTGCGGACGGTGGATTCTCCGGTTCCGGGTTCTGGTCCATGAGGTTGCTCACGTCTGTCTGTGCGGGGGGGGGGGGTCAGAACAGGCGTTGCCATGGCATGCAGCGATCACCCAGCCACCGGATTGCGCTGCTGCACAGGTAACCCGCAATCCCGATGCTGATCATGCCAACGACAATCTGCTCCAGGGAACCGCCCATGTAGGAGTTCCAGATGAAGAACCCGAGGCCGCCACCGCCCTGGGTACCCCCGCCAGAAATCATTTCAGCGGCCAGCACCACTTCCCACGTGATTCCCATGCCGACGGCCGCCCCGGTGAAGATCGAAGGCAGGGTGGCGGGAAGGACGATCCGCCAGAACATGTCCCAGCGGGTGGCGCCCATTGACTGGGCTGCCCGCAGCAGCCGTATATCGATACTGCGTGCCCCCCCAAGGACGTTGATCACGATGGTGAAGAATGCGCCGAGGAATGTCACGAAGGCGATGGACATCTCGTTGGTGGGCCAGAAAATCAGCGAGCCGGGAACCCAGGCCAGCGGAGGAATCGGCCGCAGCACCTCGAACGGCGGGAAAAATATCTCCCGCATGTACCGGTTGACCGCCAGCAGCAGTCCGAACGGAATGCCGATGATCATGGCGGCGAGAAACCCTTCAAGCACCCGCCTGAAACTCAGGTACCAGCTTTCCCAGTAGCCGTATAGCGGTATGACCTCCCCCCATGCCACCACGACCGCGGAAGGGGGAGGTATCAGGCCGAGGAAAGGCAACTGGTAGTCGAACCACTCATCCCAGCGCGATCCGATCTCCCACAGCACCAGGGTGACAATCCCCGCAATGAGGCCCCGCCAGAACTTGGTGCTCTGCCGGATCTTCTCCCACCGCGTTCGTCTGGTCCGCAGTCCCGCGTTGGTGGCACTATGTACAGCTGTGGTCATCTCTGTGCTGCCCTATGTTCATGTGTCTCCATGGAATGGATCAGGCCATCTCCCGTTCGCCCGCCTCGAAAGCCTTCAGGGCTTCTTCATGCACCGCCTCGTTGGTCTCATCGACCAGTTGCCTGAATGCATCGGACGACAACACGCGATAGTCCCTCGGACGGGGTATGGTGACATTCAGGATCTTTTTCGTTTTGCACGGACGGGTGGTCATGACCACCACGCGGTCCCCGAGAAAAATGGCTTCCTCAAGATCGTGCGTGATGAAAAACAAGGTGACCCGGGTCCGGTCGTACATCTCCAGCAGGGCTTCGTGCATGATGGACTTGGTCAGTTCATCCATCGCCCGGTACGGCTCGTCCAGCAGCAATACCTTGGGGTCGTTGATCAATGCGCGGACGATCTCGGCGCGGCGGGCCATGCCGGATGACACTTCCCCCGGAAATTTCTCCAGGAAATCCCCCAGTCCCGCCTCCGCCAGCATCTGGCGGGCCTTCTCCCGTGACTCGGCCTTTCCCAGCTTGCCCTGCACGTAAGGGCCGTAGGCAACGTTGTCGGTGAGTGTCTTCCAGGGAAACAGCGCGCCGTTCTGGAACACCACGACCCTGTCGGCACCCTGATCGGCCTTGGGCTTGGATGGCCCGCACAACAACTCCCCGTCCAGGTAAATCTCTCCCATCGTCACGGAATGGAACCCCGCGATGGCATTCAGCAGGGTGGTCTTGCCGCAGCCGCTCGGGCCGACGACCATGCAGACCTCTCCCGGCTGGATCTCCAGGGAGCAGTCATCCACCGCCATCACGTTGACGCCCTCCGGATCATAGATCTTGGTGACGTTGCGGATGCTGATCGCGCCTTTCGTCTGTACTGGATTTTGTTCTGGTTTCATGGCGGCACGATTCATTACCGGTTCTCCAGCGCCAGCGCGCGGGTGCGCCATTGCATCATCCTGCTGCCAACGACCCTGACGATGACGGATGTCCCCCAACCGACAAAGCCCAGGGTAACCATGCCGATCACCATCGGAATGGTCACATTGTTCATATAGGCATCGATGATCAGGTAGCCAAGACCGTAGTCACCGGAAACCATTTCCGCCGCCACCAGGGAAAACCAGGCAACCCCCACACTGATCTGCAGGCCGGTAAAGATGAACGGGAGCGCCCCGGGTATCACGACATGCAGGAATACATGATGGGGCTTGGACCCGAGGCAGCCTGCCGCGCGGAAATAGGATTCGTCTATGGAATCCACGCCCAGCAGCGTATTCAGCGTCGTGACATACAGCGAAGCAAGGGTGGCGAGAAAGATAACGGGTCCTTCAAAGCCCCGGAACATCAGGATGGCCAGGGGCACCCATGCGAGAATCGGTATGGGTCTCAGGGTTTCCAGGATGGGAAAGGTGTATTCCCGGAAGCGCCTCGACCAGCCCATCAGCAGGCCGAGCGGCACGCCCAGTCCCGTTGCAATGCAGAAGGCGAAGAAGATACGGCGGCAGCTTACATATACGTGCTGGTAAAACTCCTCGGTGAATATGGAAATGCCGAGAAACGGCTCCGGGGACAGCAGCTCCTTCAGCACCATGACCGGACCCGGCATCTTTTCGAACCGGGGCGCCTTCAATACTTCGCACAACAGCCACCAGACGACGAGCCAGAGCACGATGCCCAGTACGGCAAAATAGGGGGTGGAGGTTCTGAGATTGCGCCGCAGACGAACGACGAAAACCTGGAAACCGGTCGGAATCCGTCGGTGATCTACAGCTACTGTTTCAGTCTCAGCCATTACAGTTCATCCGGTGACGGTTGCTTTCGACGTGTCGGCCCAAATTACAGATGGCCTGCTGGTTTGCGGGTCCACATACCAGCCGACCACCTGGTAAAGCAACGATCGAACCGACAGTCAGGCGGGCAGGGGGTATTGTCCCGCCGCCCGCCCGATATGCCGGCGTGATTGTCGTCAGTTTGCCGTGATGACTCCCAGCGGGCTGCTCAGTCCCCGAGCCTCGAGTACTTCGCGGGCCATGGCATCGGTCACGCCGCCATCGCGGATGCTGGGCTCGGCCGCGGGTTTTTTCGGCAGGCTGTACAGAAACGCGGTTGCGTCATCAAGCAGGGACTGGACCCGGTCATTGACGATGAAATCCAGCTGCACCTTCACTTCTCCGCCACCCTGGTTGGCCGGCCATCCGCCGAACATGGCGTGCTTCAGCACCTCCCGGTCGATCTTCTCGGTCTGGGATTCCGCAAGGGCCGCCACTTCATCCGCGTTCGCGGGGTCGGCCATGAAGAGCTGGGCATCGAGTTCGGCCTCAAGCCAGCCCCTGTGTACGTCCGGCCGCTGCGAGATCAGGTCGTTCAGCATCACCATGAATGCACCGTCCAGGGCATCGAAGTCCTCGCCGCTCGCGGCCCGGCGGGCGATCCCCGACATTACGATCTTGGACGCGGTGGGTTCCCAGATCGCGGCAGCATCAAGCTTGCCGGCACGAAAGTTCGTGGTGATGACCTCGATGTTCTGGTTCAGGTACCGTGCCGGTTCGATGCCGGCCTTCTGAAACGCCAGCCGTGCGAAACGGTCGGTGCAGGCGCCATGGGGCGCTGACGTGATCTTTCCGTCCATCCACTTGACCGCATCGGCGCCGCTTTCGAATTCAGGGGCATCGTTCCGGATCAGGAAGATGTTGCACTGCTGCTTGGATGTGCCCAGGGCCGCCACGATGCGGATGTCGGTGCCGCCGCGTTCCTGTATGTTCCGGAAAGTGGAGGCAATGGCCGGCATGTCGCCCATATAGCCAATGTGCTGCTTTTCGCCGGTCATGGCGTTGACGATCACGGAACCCTGGAGTCCGATCTGGAATTCCGCGGTGGAGCCTTCCGGCAAATGCTTCTTCCACATCTGCTTGCCGTTGTTTACGACGCCGGACCAGGACTCCGTGTAGTATGGCTGATAACCAATGACAAGATCGACTGCTTCCCCGGGGGAACCGAAGTCGACATCTGCGTTGGCCGTTTGCGCAAACCCGAAAGCGATTGCGGTCGCAGCACAAACAGTTGTGGCGACACGGTGGAATTTTGTTTTCAACATGCTTTTCTCCTCTCAGCTGGTGTGATTTATGGACATTGTGGTCACCCGGACAACCCTGACCCATGACACTTGGAACGGAACCGGTGACCTTGCAATCTCAAACTATCCTGAGCAATTTGTAAAATCATTCAAGGTAATTAAGCGATTACCCCTGCCTATCATGCGATTTTGGAATTTCACGCCACTCCTGACGCACGGCAGGACGCGAGTCGGCGCCATCTCTCCATGACACAATGGCGGCGTCAGGAGAACTTGTCATAACGGATACTCCCGGGCGACAGCCCGGCTTCGACAATCAGGGAACGGATTGCGCTGTCCACCATGGGCGGCGGTCCGGCCAGGTAGGCCATCAGGTTTTCCGGCAGCCCTGCCTCCGCCCGCAAGGCGGAAATCGCCGCTTCATGCACGAAACCGGTGGCCCGGTTCAATTCCCCCGGCAGCGATCGCTCCATCACGGCGCCCTCGTCCTCATGGGAGAACACGACGGTCACGGACAGGCCATCCGGGTGTTCGGCTTGCAGCGCCCGCAGCCTGTCGGCGAAAAACAGGTCCCGGACCGTGCGAACGCCAAAGAACAGCCTGGCCCGGTGTTTTCGCAAATGGCCGGATTCGTGCGCATGGTCGAGTATGGACATCAGGCCGGCGATGCCGGAGCCACCGCCGACGAGAAACAGTTCGCGGGACTCATCCGGGTGGAACGTGGCCCGGCCCAGGGGACCAAAGGCGCGCACCCCCTCGATGGTGCCGTCCCTGGTGAAAGCCCACTCGGAAAACCCGCCGCCGGGCATTCGCTTGATCACGAATTCAAGCGACTTCGTCTCTGCGGCGTAATTGACCATCGAGTAGGCGCGGAAACCCGGCAGGCCCGGCACTTCCAACACGAAAAACTGTCCGGCATGAAAGGAGACCGGCGTGGGGAAATCAGCCAGGAAGCACCGGATGTCCCTGGCCTCGTCGCTCCAGTCGCGGATGGTGACGACATGATGCCCGGGTGTAATGTCGTCATCGCGAAATCCCTGTATCCCGCCGGGTATGCCGATCCTGCATCCTGACCTTGCGGTCGCCTGGCACATCAGGAAATCGCCGCGCTCCGGTTTCAGCCTGCCCCTGCCGGGCGCCTCTTCCCAGCCCTGTTCGATGTCACCTTCGCGCAACCTGCCCCAGCAGGTGCCGCAGGTGCCGGTTCCGCATTCATAGGGCAACGGAACGCCGGCGCGCAATCCGGCATACAGCAGTTTTTCTCCGGGCTCAGCCTTGAAATCGGCTGACTGCCTTTTGTTGCCTACCTCGATCAGCACGACAGGGGCCGGAATGCGTGGGGTCTACAATCCTGTGGTCAGGTGCCGGCAATCACTCAAAAATCGTCGTCGTCGTCGTCGTCGAAATCGTATTCCAGCTCCTGGTCCAGAAACACCATGACCTGTTCCCCTTCCTGCTTGACCTGGTACATCAGGAGCGGCTTTTCGGCGGGACCGCGGACTTCGCCGGTTTTCATGTCCCATTGCCAGAGATGCTTCGTGCAGGTCATGGTGCCGTTACTGCAGATCGCGGATTCGTGCAGGGGCTCTTCCATGTGCGGGCACATGGTCGGATAGGCACGGAAGCCGTCGCCGACATTCGCGATGAGAATGTTGATGCCGTCGACTTCATACTTCTTGACGGTGTCCACCGCGACATCAGCCGCAACACAAACTGCTTTCCAGGTCATGGTCTTGTCCTTGGGCCGCGTGAATGGACAGCCGGCCCGTCAAATCGGGTAGTGTGACCCCTTGTCGAGGCGCCGGTTCAGCAGCCTGACCTCCCGTTCGGCGAATTTCACCTGGCCGTCGCTGATCGAAAAACGATCGTTGTATCGGCCGACCAGGAAAAGGTGCGAACTTCCGGCATCCACATGGGAATTGATGCCGTCGAGAAGGGTCTGGTAGACCGCCAGGGAAGTCGTTGCGGTGGCGGATCTGCCGTCTTCCGCAACCTGCACGTCATAGACCGTGCAATGGCGCTTCAACGGGGAATGGTCCGAGTTGTGCTTGGGCAGCATGTCCACCAGCGAGCGCATGTGTTCCCTGCCTCCATTGAGATAGGTCATGTCCGCACTGATCTCGGGACTGTACACACGGATGGCATATTCAAATTCGTCGTCGCAGGAATCCAGCCAGTCACCCCAGTTCTGGTCATCCTGGTTGAGGCAGGTCTTGTAGATCAGGGATTTGATTTGCTCGACGATTACGGTGTTGTTTGAAGTGTTGTTAGCTGACATGTTCACAATCTAGAACTAAGATGATGAGCACCCATACACCGGCAGCGCCCTGGCGCCGCCGAATGCGATGGGTATGATTCGATAGCCGGATCAGACGCTGGCTCTTTGGCCTTCAGATGCCGTATCCGGAATCTGGTATGCCTCGAACGCATGATCCGGGTTGCTGGGAGAACGATCCAGCCAGCGCCCCCATTCCTCATAGTAGTGACGCATGCCGTTTTCATCGTGGATGGTTTCGTTCTCATGGCGGGCATGCAGAATGTGGCGATTTTCCGCGGCGGGGTGCATGCAGGCGCCCTGTGCGGTCACAGCCAGCAGGTCTTCATGCAGATTCCGGCCGAAGGGACCCCAGATACTGTTGTGATGCGAGACACGCGTTTGCCTTTCTTCCGGGGTATCGCTGGCAAGGCCCAGCCCGCGGAATTCGATCAGCACCCTGTCCGGGCCCAGTGGGGTCATCAGGTCGCACCGCAGGGCGGAGCCGCGCAGGTTGAAATTGACCCCGGGGAACATGTCGACCATGTACCAGTGGTTGGGGGGCAGGTGCGGGAAGGACAATGTTTCACGGGAGTGGAAGCCCTGGTACTTGTCATACTGGACCTCGAAGCTGCCGACGTTGATATGGCCGTTGCTGAAGCCCGAGTTCTTGCGCGCGAAGTACGCGTCGTTGAAGCCCGTGATGCGGTTATGGTAGTGCAGGAAGTCGTGATAGAACTCGCAATTGGTGTCATGCCACAACTTGTAATTGCACGGGATGATGGCCTTGTGATAATGGAAAATCTCCAGTGGTTCCTCGTCCAGCGAGGAACGCAGGCAATCCAGTGAACCCGCAGCCCAGTCCTCGACGGTCATCGGGTTGTTGTCATCCAGATTCACCCAGACGAATCCGCCGAAGTAGACTTCGGTCCTCAGTTCCCTGAGACCCACGTCCTCCTTTTTCAGGCGGTCCTGGTAACCTTCCTCCTGCCGCGAGATGTAGGTGCACCGTCCCTTCATGTCGAACTGCCAGGCGTGGAACATGCAGGTCATGTGCCTCGGCGTGCCGGAAGGGCTTCCCTCGCGGAAACTGCCGGAGGGGCGACGCTCGATCATGTTGCCGCGATGCGGACACACATTGAGGAAAGAACGTACCTTCATGTCCTTGCCGCGGACCACGATCACGGGCTCGCGGGCAACGGTCACGGTCCGGAAATCATAGGCGTTCTTCAACTCTGACTCGTGGCATACGGGAATCCAGGACTTCTTCCAGATCTTGTCGAGCTCTTCCTCGAAAATTGCCTGGTCGGTATAGATGCGGCTGTCAACCCACTCACCCTTGGAAAGTTTGGGTGGTGCGGTCCATTGTGCGTGGTTTCTTGAAGACATGGCAAATTGGCTTGTGTGCGTTGTGAATTTGATGGTTTTGCATGCAGGCAGGCAGCCGGGATCTGTCCGGTCAGTCGAGCTTGGATTCCCAGTTGACCTCTTCCGCAAATTTCCTCAGTTCTTCGGGTTTCATGTAGATCGTGTGTTCCGGTCCCGGGTAGACGCGGGATTTCACTTCGTCACGATACCGGATAAACACGTCTTCCATGATCGGGATCAGGTCCGTGTAGATCTTGGAGTGCCTCGGCACATGCTCCTCGTACAGGTTGAACAGGTCCGAGGTGATGATATGCACGCCATCGGCCTTGTTGCCCGCACCCAAGCTGATCACCGGCACGGGCAGCGTCTCGGTCAGGTACTGGCAGACTTCCTCGCTGGTTACTTCACACAGGATGGAGAAGCACCCCGCATCCACCATCGCCCAGGCGTCATCCACCAGTTCCTTGGCCCGGTCGGCGGTTTTCCCCTGGGCGAAGAAGCCGCCCAGCTGCGGCATGCGCATCGGGGTAATGCCGATATGGCCCTGAACCGGAATCCCGGCCTTGACGATGGCCTCTATGTTTCTTGCGTGATGCTGGTTGCCTTCGCATTTCATGACCTCGGCACTGGCCTCGTGCACGAACCGGCCGGCATTCTCCACTGCCTGGTCCGGGGAGACATGAAAGCTCCAGTAGGGCATGTCCACCATGCGAAGACCATACTGGCTGCCCCGGTCGATGGCCTTGGCCATCATCATGACTTCATCAAAGGTAACCGTCACAGTGGACTTGTGTCCGAAGAGAATCATGCCGCCGGTGTCGGATACACAGAGGATATCGATACCAAGACGGTCGGCGATGACAGCACTCCGATAGTCATAGATGGCCATCTGGACGATCTGTTCGCCCTCCCGCATCTTCCTGTTCAGCTGGTTGATGGTGATTTTCTTGCGCTTAGCGGACTCCGCCATTGTTTGCTCCACGATAGGTTGTTCGATGTGTAATGGTTGCCCGGCATGGTCTACCGATGCACTCATACTATGGCTACGTGGCAATTCCGTCAAAGAGGTGTTTTCTATGATTCAATAGCCGAAACCTAAACAATCGCGGGCCGCCGATAGCCCCAGGCAGCGCCGAGAACGAGGCTACCAACCACCCCGCGCAATCCGCTTGTCAGGATCGAAAAGCGGCCGGTTCCGTACAATGCGCACGGGTTCGATCCCAAGGACGCCGGCACCGAACCGTGTTGCCGGCGGATCAGAAGCGAGCACCAGGCCCATTCCGACTGTCCCGCCGTATACAACGCTGGGGGAAGCCGAAGTAACCAGGATCTGCCCGGAAGCCGGGGAAGCGACGGCTTGCGGCGCCGAATACGGCGAATCGAGCGCCAGCCGGTCGCTGTGGAAGAATACCCGGCGATAGCGGCGCCGGACCGGCAGTTCCGCATCGAACCGCCCGAGTCCGAGCTCATGGCTGTTGCAGCCAAGCCGGCAGTCGTTGCAGAAAAGCAGATAGCCTGCCTCGGTCCGGAGAATATCCGCCGCATCCAGTCCCGCGGGCCGGATTTTGCCGGCGAGCGCGGTGTACAACGCATCCGCTTCGGCGTCGCCGGTGACCACGATTTCAAACCCCCTCTCCCCGGTATACCCGAGACGGCCGATCCGGCACGCTACTCCGGCCAGGGAAATCTCCCTGTGGCGGAAGTAAGGCAGCCGTCCCAGGTCGGTGGTGTCGCCAAACTCACCCAGGGACCGGAGGGCCGTCGGCCCCTGTACGGAGAAAACGAAGGTCTCGCACGACCGGTCCATCACGCCTGTCGATGCGGAGGCCATGGAGACGGCACGTTCAATATCGGCCCGGAGGCCGGAATAGACCTCATAGCTGTCGGATTCCATGCACCAGACCGTCACATCCGAGCGCACGGCCCGCGTCCCGTCGACGCAAACGCCGTAGCGAATCTCCCCCGGCTGCATGCCCGTGACAGGGCGGGACTGGAGCCCCTCGATGCATTCACGGCTGCCCGGACCGGAAATCCTGGCACATGACATGAACGAGAAATCGAACAGCACGCAGCCGGAACGGCATGCGCCCGCCTCTTCCAACACGTTGCCGAAGTCCCGGACGCCAAAATCAGAAAGACCGGCCATGCTGCGTTACCGATGGGAAACTGCCCGGACCAGCCTGCCCCAGGGGCTTGCTGATAGTTTAGAATTATCAAAAATTATAATATCCACAAAATCGCGATCAAAGCACAAGGGGCGGGAGACAATGTATCTACGTCAATTTCAATATCTTGTCGCTCTGGAACAGGAGGGGCATTTCGGTCGTGCCGCGGAAAAGTGTCACGTGTCCCAACCGAGCCTGTCAAGCTCCCTCAAGAGCCTGGAAGAAGAACTCGGATTTCCGATCATCCTCCGGCAGCAGAAGTTCCAGGGATTCACCCAGGAAGGCCATGTCGTCATCAACTGGGCCAAGCGGCTGCTGGCGGATCGTTCGGCGATGCTGGACGAACTGGCGGTGATGAGGGACAACCTGAACGGCCAGCTCCGTATCGGGGCGAGTCCCATGAGTTCCCCGCTGTTTCCGGCGGTCAGCCAGATGGTGCAGCGCCGGTACCCTTTCGTACAACTCGATATCCAGTTCATGGGCCTGGACCAGCTGGTGCTCATGCTGGGCAACTTCGAACTGGATGTGGGCTTCACGGATCTTGACGATCCGCAACTCGAGAAATTCATCACCCTGCCATTGTACGAGGAGCCGCTCTATCTGCTGCTGCCGGAAAACGACTGGCTGGATGATGCGCCCACCAGCACCTGGAAAGAAGCGGCCACCCTGCCGTTGTCGCTCCTGTCCGACTCCACCCGGGAACGCCAGATCATGAATGCGGCTTTCGCCCAGGTGGGGTGCAATCCCACTCCGAAGCTTGAATCGAACTCCATCTTCCAGCTGGCCTTCCACGTGATGGCAGGTGACCTTGCCACCATCGTGCCCAAGCGATTCGCACAGCTGCCGCATACCCGGCAAAAAGTGCTCGAATCGCCAAGCATCACCCAGTCCATGGGGCTGGTCTGGGTGCCGGGTGATCCGGTATTTCCAATGACCAAGGCCATCGAATCCCTGATGCGCCAGGCCCTGGCGAACGGGCTGCTGGAAGAATCCTCCTTCCTGGAATCCGGGAAATGATTGCGGCCGGGCCGCGTTCCTGCCTGCCAGGGAAGCCGTTTCGTCCGCAAGCGGGTACGGCAGTTTCCTGAAGTCCAATCGAAAGACTTTCTTCAGGTCGGGAAGCGTCGGTTTTTTCTCCCGCCACTGTGCGATTTCCGGTCTAGCGCATTGAATCGGGGAGGCAACAGTGCATAATCGGCCCCCCGCATAGCCCGGTCCGTCCATGCTGCTTTCGCCGTTGGTGCTGTTGCTCGTGCTGGTCATCGGGATGATGATCGGCAGCATCGGCATTGGCGGCGTGCTCCAGGTCCCGGTGCTGCATTTTCTCGGCGGCGTGCCCATCCATGCCGTGATCCCCGCCTGCATGCTGGCCTACCTGCTGCCGGGCATCGTCGGCGGTCTGGTGTACCACCGTCACGGCAGTCTGCACGGGCCTTCCGCCCGGCAGGTATGCCTGGGCGCGGTTCCCGGCGCCCTGCTGGGCGCCTGGCTGCTGCCCCATGCGCCGGGGCTGATTCTCGAGACGCTCATTGCGCTGCTGATTCTGTTCAGCGGCGTGGACGCGCTGGTCCGCCGGGGCCGGGGGTCAGGCGACGGCGACGGGCTGGGCGCGACGGGCTACGTGGCGGCGGGATTTTTCACGGGGACGATCTGCGCCCTGACCGGCGCCGGGGGGCCGTTGGTGCTGGTGCCCGTCCTGGTCTGGTTCCGGGTTCCGGTCCGGGTCGTGGTGGGGCTTGGCCAGGTGATCCAGATACCGATATCGTTGATGGCCACGGGGTGGAATCTTCACAAGGGGATTGTGGACCTGGAGCTTGGCCTTTGGCTGACGGTGGTGCTGTCCGTGGGTGTGCTGGCCGGCGGCTGGGCCGCCCACCGGCTGGCGGAGTCGAAACTCAAGATGGCTGTCGCGCTGCTGCTGACCCTGGTCGGAGCAATGATGCTGATCCGTCTGGCCGTGTTCTGACACAGGTCCTGCGGCCCGGAGGTCAGCGGTTCATGAGGGCTGATCGGTACATGCCCCTTCCTGACCCCGTCATTCCTTCCGGCCGGGACCGCGGTTTGAAATCCAGTCGACCAGATGGTCCAAAGCCTGTTCCTCGTGAATGTACTGCTCGGTGATCATCTTTCCGGTCACCGGCAGGGTCACGGGGTTCCGGTCCGGCGTTCGTCCTTCATGTGCAAGTCGATAGGCGCAGGTCCATGACAGGAATGCCTGGCCCGTCTTGCAGGCCGTGACGATCAACCGGCGACGGTTTCCGTCATTCACGGACGGGATCTTTCCAGAGGATGGTTGCCCGGTGGGTGATCTACTGTTCCCACCCACCGCCAAACACACCCTCAATCCTGTGTCCGTCCCGCCTGTACCAGAATGTCCCGGCAATGGCTTCCCCCGTCGGTCCATAGAAGCCGCCCGTCGCTTCACCCTCTTCCCGCCCCGGAGTGGTGTCGAACTGGTCTGCGGTCAGGGAAAACGTAGCGGTATCAAGCGCAGGGTCGTACCCCGGCTCGCGGTAGTCCGTGCCAACGTTACCATGGTAGAACATACCCGGCAGGAACGAGAGGCTCCCATCGGACAGTTCCTTGTGCATATGACTGAGATGAATACTCACCACATCGTCCGCACCAGGGCCGTAATGGCCACGGGGCCCGTACACGGCCCACATTTGCCCGGTTACCCTGTTATTCCCGTCAGCACGTCCCCAGACGTGGCCCTCATAATCGTACGTATATATATCAAGTTCGGGCTGGACCCTTGGCATGCTGTCGACCAGGCCCGTCGGGATGCCATGAACCGTCCAGGCTGTGCCGTCGTCGGGCGTTGTCGGACCCTCCACCCGAAAATAGCCCTGGTCGAAATCCGCCCACGAACCCCAGGATACATAATCCGTTTGCGGATCCGGCTCTGGCGGCATGGCGGGTGGCGATGCGGAATCCTGTTGCGGCGATGGATCAGGTGCCCGCGGGGCGGGCGCTGGCTGAACGGAAACAACCCTGTCCGGCATGGATACAGGGACAGTCATGTCCGGCGGCATGACGGGTTGTGATACGGGATCCTGTTGCGGCGGTGGATGCGGTGCCCGTGGGGCAGGTGTTGGCTGAACGGAAACAACCCCGTCCGGCATGGACACAGGGACAGTCATATCCGGAGCCGGTGGAGGCAAGACATGACTCTGGCCGCCTTGCCCTCCTCCGCAAGCGGCCAGCAGCATTATTCCTCCCAGCAGCGGCACGGCACTGGCGCGAGGCCAGCGAGGCCTCCACCGCTCGCAAGGCGTCCGTCGGCATGTGCCGTCAGCCACGATTGCGCAAGGTATGCGCATCCGGTTTGCGCACCCGATTTGTCCTGTCGGGACGGGAAGGGATGCTACCCGTATCGCCCCGAAAGAAAGTCGTTTCCGGGTAACGGGTGGCACGGGGGATTCCGCCGGCACGGCCACCGCAATGCGAATTCCCGTGGGGCGCGACTCCCACAAAGCCCGCTTCATGATTCCATTGGTGCTGTAGCTGCCTGGTTCTTCTTGGATCGTTGCAAACTTCGCAGTCCAACGGACATCGGGAAAGGCGGTGCGGCACTTGTCCGCACCGGGTAAGTCAGCCCGCAGAAGGGGCGCATTCTAGTGAGCCCGGGGTGAATCTTCTTCCCCAGTATTAGGGAAATTGGCTGAAAATCTCGCTTCCGGTTGCCGTTGGATTTTGCCCGGACTTCTTCCTGATTTCCCTCGAATTTTGCTTGCCTGTCCCTTGGCTCCCTGAACCCTGGCGGTCCGTTACCGGTGCAACAAAATCAGGGTCGACCTGGGGTGATGAATCGGGACGGCGGAACGGGCCGACGCGTCCGGTGAAGCGGAAAGACCGGGTTGGGTTGGGCTGAAACGATCGGTGCCGCGACGTGAACCGGAGTTGCGCCGAGACATGGGCGCATACTCCAGGAATGTCCCATGTACATTAGGCCGCACCCGTAAACCGTTCCAGCGTGCCAACCCGGGACTGCCTCGCCTGTTGCCCGAATTTCACGGAACGCTGGTCAACGACAGCACCAGCCGGACCAGTTCAGCCTGACGCGTGAGACCATGCTTGACGAACATTCTTTTCACGTGCGAGCGGATCGTGCTCTCCTTCCGGCACGTCGCCGTGGCAATCTCGCGGACGCTCATGCCTTCAGCCAGCATGACGGCCACGCGGCTCTCCTTCTCCGTGAGGCCGAGGGCCGTCTGGGCTATGGACGGGTTGACACGGCACCGGACCGCCGGATCCGAGACCAGCATCATGGCCGCGACCGGCCAGGCGCGCAGGTCCGACTCCTGCTGGCCCACCGGATTGATGTGCAGCACCAGAGGTGCCAGGGCATACTCGCGCCTCACCGTAATCATGCCACTGACCCCCTGGGCCCGGTAGGGTGGCAGGGCCTCTTTCAGCAGATTCTGCAGACGGACGTTATCCTCTGAAGTGCGGGCAAACAGGTAACCGCCCACGTCGAACAGGCCGTCCCCAACTCGCAGCAAGTCACGGGCCCGGCCGTTCAGGTCCACGATACGTCCGCGCCGGTCGAGCTGGATAATGGCCGCTCCGGTGTTGTCAAGCAGTTCCTCAAGGGTCTCGCCCAGGGAACCGGCACTGGCCAGCGCCTGCAGAATATGCATGTACTGGCGGACATGGGGCAGCAAACGCCGGATCAGATCGAGCTGGCCGGAAGACCAGTCGCCGCCGTGGAGCGGGTTGTTTATGCCCCAGCAGACACTTGAGCCGTCGGGTCCGTCCATGCGGAGGTTGATGCTGTTCTGCGCATGCATCCGGATTGACAGTTCGTTGTACACCGGGGAATTCTGCTTCTCCTCTTCGTTGTAGAGGTCGGAGATATGTACGATCCGGCTGTCGGCAAGTTGCCGTATGCGCGGGACACGCTCGTCTATGGGGCAGTAGATCTCGCAGTACTCTCGTTCCAGTTCGGAGTGACGTTGTCCGTGAAAGTAGAACCCCGCGAAATAGATCTGGATGTCATTCACGGACTGCATATCGCCGAACATCATGCAGTTGCCATGGACGTGAAGGGCCTCGTCGATCAATGCAGAAGCGCCCGCCCAGCGGGTATTGTCCAATACCGATTCATGCATCAGGGCCACAATACGCTCGAACATCTCCTGATCAATCATGGCGGCGCACCCGGATTGGGATATCCGTACGGTATGGGTCCCTTGATACCGTTGTCAAAAGCCCCCTCCTGCCACCCTCGGAACCTGCTGCAGCTCCGGGAGATAACCGGTATTGCCGGGGCCGGTTCAGCTGCAACACCTGTCTGCAATGCCGGTACGCCCCGATGCCTTCCGGGGCGCAGTATTCCATGACCGCCGCTGCATTGATCCCGCGCAGGATGAGTTCACCAAGATTGGTCAGTTGACCGATCACACTGCCGGAGCCTGTGCCGCTACCGCCGGGGATTGACTCGGACAGGTCAGGTCTCCTGTACAGGCGTCTCAAGTCCATAATTCTCTCATGCGAGTTGACTTCCGATGGACATCGATGCTGCCGGAAATGGCCTGATTCATGGCTCCCCCCGCATACGCGCCCTTTGACGACGGATTGGATTCGGTGCATGACACCGGCCGGTTCCGGTTCCCGTCGCTCTCAATGCGGGGCATTATCCCGAATCACAGCATGGGTATTCTTCCCCTAAATTGGGGTGAATAATCAATAAGTATACGGCTGCCTCCTTCGGCGCCGCTAAATCAGGTTTCCCGCCTACGGAATCATGCGCATGATCGAACCGGCTCCGGAAGTCCGATCAACGGCAGGCCATGGCAGCCGATTGACGATCACTCCGCACGTCCGGTGCAAGCGAGCCGTAGTCCGGCTCACCCTGCCGATGGCATCCTGTCCGAAGCCGTTTCACGCATCATTGGGCAAGACGAACTCCGCCCCCCCCGAAAACAACTTCCCATCTTCCACTCAGCCCACCCGGGAGCGCAGCTCAATCTTCTTCCAGTTCTCCACCAAATACACCATTGACCCGGTGCCTGTCGCGCACATACTCGAATGTGCCCGCCAGGGCTTCCCCGTTCGGACCGTAAAAGCTACCGGTTGCCTCTCCTGTTTCCTGATCGCCATACCGATCGTCCAATCCCTCTACTGAAAGCGTGAACGTCGCAGTGTCACTGATATCGCCAAGGAATTTCGTCCCCGAAATCAAAGCTGTCCAACTGGTCGGGGAATATTCCTTCCTCATGTTAAATAGAATGACTTCCAGTTTGCGGTCGGGATCGCTGCTGAATCCTAAGACAGAGTAGGTTGCGCTCATTTCACCCCGCACTCGATCTCCGTCGTCGTAATGCAGTCCTGTAGAGGTAAGAGTAAAGCCGTCATAAACCCGGCCCCATACATGGCCGGTATATTTGAAACGATCGTTTACGGGATCAGTAGGGAGATTTTGATCCGAGCCCGTCGAGGTGCCTTGAACCGCCCATGCCGTGCCGTCGTCGGACAGTATCGGCCCCCCTACCGAAAAATGCTCCTGATTTAAGTTCGCCCACATGCCCAGGTTTTCGTATTCGCCCTGCGTTGTCGTGGACTTGGGGGTCGTGGACACTGGAGTCGTGGACTTGGGAGTCGTGGACACTGGAGGGGGAGGCGCTGGAGGGGGAGGCGCTGGAGGAGGAGGTGCTGGAGGGGGAGGCGCTGGAGGGGGAGGCGCTGGAGGGGTGGGTACCGGGGTCGTGGGCTCCGGGATCGTGGGCTCCGGGGTCGTGGGCTCCGGGGTCGTGGACGGCGTTGAAATTACATCGTTCCCGCCACCACTTCCGCCTCCGCAGGCAGCCAGCAGCACTGCCGAAAATAAAACGATAAGATAGTTTTTCATCATGGTACTCGCTTGTTACTTGTCTGATAAACATGTTTTCCATCAACCTCCAAATCCGCCCTGCTCGACTACTCTGGAACAAACCGCAATCCGCCCACGCATGGGAACCCGAAACACCCGGGCGCCGAGTCCCGATTCACCGGCAAGTCGGAGAGCAATGGCAAAAGCTGCACAACCATCGCCTGCCGGGAAAGTCCTGCTTTCTGGAATATCTGCTCCAGGTGCCAGCGGACAGTTACTTCACTGCACCCTGTTACGGCGGTGATGTCATGCAGGCTCCCATCTTCGGCCAGTGGACCAATTCCACTGCCGGAGTCTGTGCCGCTGCCGCCGGGGATTGGCTTGGAAATGTCTCGTCCCCGAACAGGCGTCTCAAGTTCTTATTCCTCTCATGCAAGTTGACTTCCGTCGGATTTCGGTGCTGCCGGGTAATGGACAGAGACAAGGTCCGTCCCGAACTCGTGCCCGTTGCCGACGGATTGGATTCGGTGCATGACACCGGCCAATTCCGGTTCCCGCCGCCCACAAAGCGCGGCATTATCCCGAATCACGGCATGGGTTTTCTTCCCCTAAATTGGGGTTTGTTTGGTCCCCTTGATCCATACCCGCAATTGACCTCCCTGCTCCGTGTCACACCGCTCAATGGGCAGGATACCGATCTCAAGTTCCAACAAGGGTAAGAACGGATACTTAGAAGCTCCTCGCATCCTGCTTCGCCATCCGGGTTGCGCATTCAGATCTGCCTGTGCATCTCCGGTCTTGCCCGATACAGAGATGGCATTCGTGACCAGAAGGAACATCAGTACTGATCAACCAATGAGATTTGCGGGCCGATGCGCGGCGGGTCGAAATCCATCCCTGAACCCGAGATTCTGGGAAGAACACTATCTCGGCCACCCGATCCGCCGGTCAGGTCCGGATGCCCCGACGCGGCGTGATGTCAAGATAAATTAACGGTGCACTCCTTGACCATGCCTGTGGACCGCGGGCAAGGCCTCACCCTTTCGTTTCCACCTTCCACCGCCATCCCTGTCGCACGACCAACCACCCGCCCGCCTGGCAGTGTGCAACGGCCCGGCGTTCCGAAGGCGGCTGGACGAACCGGCCGGCGGTTTTCCGCAACGACCCTGCGTATCGCCCGACGTCCGGCTGCCGATCCCGAAACGGACACCAGGGTTGCCGGCTGCCGGGGAAACATGAAATTGCCACGAAATGACCCTGCCCCGGGCAAGATATCCTTCGAAAAAGTGTCGCGGGAGACACTGCCCCTCCTGTTGTCGGACCTCCATCTCCGATTAAAAAAATCCTTGCAGCGAAATTCCCTAATTTTGGGGAAGAATCATTCAATGCTTACATGATATCTAGTGAATGAAAGCGCAACTTGGTGCATGAAAAACAGCGAACACCATGAATGGACCAGCGACAGGATGCAACAGACTTGATGTCGCGACCGGGGCAAGCCGCCGTGAGGCAGATTTCCACCCGGATACTGTCAGGCATCATGCCGAAAGGAAAGACAGATGCATGGATGCAACAGTACAGAGCCCCAAGAACCTCGACCGCTACGCCACCGAGCTGGCGGATCGTCACAGCCTCCGCGAACTGGACACAATGGACCTGATGGCGGCGGCGGTCTCCGGCATGAGGGGAAAGCGATTCAAGTCCGGTTCAGTGAATCCGTTCGCGGCGTACATTGAACTCCCCCTGTCCGGTTTTTCTTTCATAGCCGCCAGCACCGGTTCAAAGGTGCGCGAATCACAGGCGCGGCACAATGCGTGGAGCGGGTTATGAACGGGATTGACGAACTATTCAAGTGGATCATGGTGCTGTTGTTCGCGGTAGGGATCCCATGGGAATTGGCGCATCTGTTCCATCCTGGCCTGCGCAAGCGGCGCCGCAGCAAGATCCTCGTGAAGCTGCTCGGGAACAAGAAGTTTCCGGAGGGGCGGTCGTTTGAGGATCTACGGCGGGCCACGGGGATGAAGAAGATCGAAGCTGAATGTCGGGAACTGTTGGCGGAGATCGGCGCGGAACGCATCGAACTCCGGAACGGAAGCGAAGGATGGCGGATGGCGAAGTCAAGCAGACCGACATCGTCATAACAGTCATCGTCGAATTCCTGCATGACGCACTGCAACCGTTTCCAGATCCTGTATCAGCGGCCGTGCCGAGCCTTCCGTTTTGCGATGAAAAGATAAACTGATGAGAGCCTCGTCCACCCCAACATTCTGAAGGAATGCGATTCCACATGCCTATCCCTGCGCAAACCTCCCATCCTTTTTCCCCGGCCCGGCTCCTTCGCCTGTCGCGCCGCGTGACCGGCTGTCTTGCCCTCGTGGCCGCGCTGCTTGCCTCGACCCTGACCGGGGCTCCCGCCGCGAGGGCCGCCGGCATCTACGACAACATGGAATACCTCGCGAACCGCCTTCCGCCCGGGATCCTTCATTGCCGCGACAGAGCGATCCGCATCCTCTACGCGCAGGAGGTTCATGGCCTCTGGAACGACTTCGACCGCATCTACTACAGGACGATGGGCGAATACAGCGGCTATTACGATTCCGTGATAGTGCAATCCTCGTCCGGAAACATCGAGCCTTCCCTGTATGTGTTAGGTGAGGAAATCAACTACAGGCGTGATGGAACTTTTGCATTTATTCCGGAGGTCGACATTCCCCAGATGCGCTCCTTCGCTGATGGCATCAAGGCGTACTATGGTGTTTACAGATATCGGTGGCCTACACCTCAAGGAAAATGGCGTGCGTGGCATCGCAAGGGTTACAAGGGACACTCTGCAGGCCACAAGTACATGGAGGACAAGTTCATTCACTCGATTGCATACGCGGCGTTCGTGACGTACCTGCCCGAAAAGCGCTGTCTGAAAAAGGTAGGAAATACATGCCTGGAGTACGAGGACCCAGTCAAGACAGCGGAAGCAGAGGACGCAGCGCAACAGTACATGGAGTCAGACTGGGCGGGCAAACGGGATGTTCTCGCGCGGATGGAAAGAGCGTTCCAGAAAATGGGGAACGGGAATGTCAATTCAACAGATCCTTACGATCCATACAATCGAAAGCTCACAGCCGCGTGGGTCGCTTACTATCTTTCCGGTCTCTATTGGGATCTTTTTGAAAGAAATCCTGACTCCGTGGCCAGTCAGGACGACAAACATCTGGGCCAGTTGGTTACCGACTACATTGCAGTTCCTCTGATCGATCCGGTGGGATACAACATCATGCCATTCAAGGGCCAACACGAGTTAGGGGGTGGAGGGCGGCGCGAAAATGTCGGATACACCGAGCGAACGTACTTCGAGCGACAACGCAGTAACTGATCCTCCCCCATTGATTTGATTCACCCTCAGTTTATGGAAAGTGGAGGGCCGGCGATGGCAAGGAAGCGCTTCAGGGCTGAGGGAGTCGTGAACCTGCTGAGGCAGGCGGAAGTTCTACGCGGTCAGGGCATGTCGATGGCCGAAGCGATCCGTCAACTCGGGATCGGCGAGGTCACGTTGTTGCGGGGGTTCAGGCCGGCGGCTGAGCCGCGCACCGGGTGGCGGAGTCGAAACTGAAGATGGTTGTCGCGCTGCTGCCGACCCTGGTCGGGGCGATGACGCTGATCCGCCCGTCCGTATTCTGACGCGGGCCCGTGTCCCGGAGACAGCCGGATCGCGAGGGCTGACGGGCAACCGCTCCTTAGTCCCCGTCACTCCTTCCGGCCCGGTTCGCTGTTTGAAATCCAGTCGACCAGATGGTCCACGACCTGCTCCTCGTGGATGAATTGCTCGCTGACCACCTTCCCGGTCACCGGCAGGGTTTCGGGATCCCTGTCCAGCGTACGCCCTTCGTGCACCAGCCGGTAGGCGCAGGTCCACGGCATCTGTTCGAGGGTGTCCAGTCTATCCGGGCCGAGCACGATGCAGGCCGGCTGGATCCTTTCGCGGTTTGCATAGTCCGTGCACCGGCAGGCGGCCGTATCGAGAAACCGGCAGGCGACATTGGTATAGTGGATCTCGCCGGTGTCCTCGTCCTCCAGCTTGACCAGGCAGCAACGGCCGCAACCGTCGCACAGGTTCTCCCACTCGTCGGCGGTCAGTGCAAGCAGCGGGCTGGTCATGAAACAAATCGTCCGGTCATGATGCCAGCCTGAAGGCCGCTTCCAGCAGGGTTCTCGTGTATTCGTGCTCCGGGTTTTCGAAAATCCCCGCGGCGCCGCCCTGCTCCACCACGTCGCCGGACTTCATCACGATCAGGTCGTCGGCGATGGCCCGGACCACCGATAGGTCATGGGAGATGAACACGTAGGACAGGTTGTGCTCCCGCTGGATGCGGTTCAGCAGTTCCAGCACCTGCACCTGCACGGTCCGGTCCAGCGCGGAAGTGGGTTCGTCGAGAAACAGCACCCTGGGCTCCAGGATCAGCGCCCGGGCGATGGCGATGCGCTGTCTCTGGCCGCCGGAAAACTCGTGGGGGTAGCGGAAACGCGCCCCGGGATCGATCTCCACTTCCCCGAGAATCTCCACCACCCGACTGTCCCGCGCCTCCGGGTCGGTCATCAGGCCATGGGCGTCCAGTCCCTCGCTGACGATCTCGCTGATGGGCATCCGCGGCGACAGCGAACCGTAGGGATCCTGGAACACCATCTGCAATTGCCGGCGCATGGCCTTGAGTTCGGCGCCTTCCACCGCGCGCATGTCGCGGCCCATGAAGGCCATCCTGCCCTCGGAATGGATGAGGCGCATGAGCGCCAGGGCCAGGGTGGTCTTGCCGGAGCCGGACTCCCCCACGATGCCGAGGGTGTGGCCCGGCTTGAGCGCCAGGGTGGCGTCGTTGACCGCCTTCACATGGCCCACGGTGCGCCGCAGGATGCCGCGCCGGATGGGAAACCAGATCCTGAGATGCTCCGCCTCGACAATGCGCTCTCCGGCGGCCTCCGGCGGGCTCCTTTCCGGGGGTTCCGCCGACAGCAGGAGCCGCGTGTAATCCTCCTTCGGCGACGTGAAGATCCGCGTCGTCGGACCGCGCTCCACCATGCGGCCGTCCTGCATCACCAGGACGCGGTCCGCCACCCTGCGCACCATGTTGAGGTCATGGGTGATGAGCAGGATTCCGAGGTTGTTGTCGCGCTGGATCTCCTTCAGGAGGGTCAGGATCCTCGCCTGCACGGTCACGTCCAGCGCCGTGGTGGGTTCGTCCGCCAACAGGATCTCCGGCAGGTTGGCCAGGGCCATGGCGATCATCACCCGCTGGCGCTGGCCGCCGGAGAGCTGGTGCGGATACGCCCCGAGGCGGGACTCCGGATCATGGATCCCCACCTGGTTCAGCAGTTCGATGATCTTGTCCCGGGCACTGTCCCCGGTGATGCCCTGGTGCAGTGCCAGCGACTCGGCGACCTGCTTCTGGATCATGTGCAGCGGGTTGAGCGCGGTCATCGGCTCCTGGAAGATCATGGAGATGTCGTTGCCGCGGATGCGCTGGAGGGTTTCCGTCGACGCCCCGACCAGGTCGGTTTCCTTGTAGCGCACGGAGCCCGTGGGATGGAATGCCTGGGGATAGGGCAGAAGCTGCAGGATGGACAGGGCGGTCAGGGATTTGCCGGAACCCGACTCCCCCACCAGGGCCAGGGTCTCGCCGGCGTGGAGATCGAAGGTGACATCCTTCACCACGTCGGAGATGACTTGCCGGTTGTCCTGCCGGACGTGGAAGCTGACCGACAGGTCCTCCACCTCCAGCACGGGTCTGTCGCCGCCGACCGTCATTTGAACAGCTTCCTCGGATCGAAGGCGTCCCGCACGCCCTCGCCGATGAACACCAGCAGGGAGAGCATGAGGCCGATGACCACGAAGCTGGTGATGCCGAGCCACGGGGCCTGCAGGTTGTTCTTGCCCTGGTTCAGCATTTCTCCGAGCGAAGGCGAGCCCACCGGAAGGCCGAAGCCGAGGAAATCCAGGCTGGTGAGCGTGGTCACGGAGCCACTCAGGATGAACGGCATGAAGGTCAGGGTGGCCACCATCGCGTTGGGGAGGATATGCCGGAACATGATGGTCCGGTCGCCGACGCCCAGGGCCCGGGCGGCGCGGATGTACTCGAAGTTGCGCGCGCGCAGGAACTCCGCCCGCACCACGGCCACGAGCCCGGTCCAGGAAAACAGCAGCATCAGCGCCAGGAGGCTGTAGAAGCCCGGGGTGATCACCGCCGCCATGATGATGAGGAGGTACAGGACGGGGAGCCCCTCCCAGATTTCGATGAATCGCTGCATCATGAGATCCAGCGTCCCGCCAAAGTACCCCTGCACCGCCCCGGCGGCGATGCCGACCACCGAACTCAGCGCCGTCAGGATGAGCCCGAACAGGATGGATATGCGGAACCCGTAGACGACCCGGGCGAGCACGTCGCGGGCCTGGTCATCGGTGCCGAGCCAGTGCCGGGCCGAGGGCGGCGCCGGCGCCGGAACCTCCAGTTCGTAGTCGATGGTGTCGTAGGAGTACGGGATCGGGGGCCAGAGAATCCAGCCCCTTTCCTCGATCAGTTCCTGGATGTAGGGGTCGCGGTAGTCGGCCTCGAGCTCGAACTCGCCGCCGAACACGGTTTCCGGATAGATCTTGAACACGGGCATGTAGAACCCGCCGTCATAACGGACCAGCACCGGCCGGTCATTGGCGATCAGCTCCGCGCCCAGCGTCAGCACAAACAGCACCGTGAAGATCCAGAGCGACCAGTAGCCGCGCCGGTTGCGCCTGAAATTCTCCCAGCGCCGCAGGTTGATGGGAGTCACCCGGAAGCCGAGCACCCTGCCCGAATAGTGCTCCGCCGCCGATTCCATCACACCGCCCTGGATTCGAAGTCGATGCGCGGGTCCACGATGGTGTAGAGCACGTCTCGCACGATCTGCAGCAACAGCCCGATGAGCGTAAAGAAATACAGGGTCGCGAACATGACCGGGTAGTCCCGGTTGATGGCCGCCTCGAAACCCAGCAGACCCAGGCCGTCCAGGGAGAAGATCACCTCGATCAGCAGGGAGCCGGTGAACAGGATGCTGATGAACAGCGCCGGGAACCCGGCGATGACGATCAGCATCGCGTTGCGGAAGACATGGCCGTAGAGCACCCTTTGCTCATCCAGGCCCTTGGCCCGCGCGGTCAGCACGTACTGCAGCTTGATCTGGTCGAGGAACGAATTCTTGGTCAGCATGGTCAGCGTGGCGAAACTGCCGATCACCATGGCCGCCACCGGCAGGGTGATGTGCCAGAGATAATCCAGGATCTGCTTCCACAGGGGAAAGTCGTCCCAGCCCTCCGAGGTGAGGCCGCGCAGCGGAAAGATGTCGAAGTAGCGCCCCCCCGCAAACAGCACGATCAGCAGGATGGCGAAGAGGAAACCGGGGATCGCGTAGCCCGCCACGATCAGCCCGCTGGTCCAGGTGTCGAAGCGGGAATCGTCGTACACCGCCTTGCGGATGCCGAGCGGGATGGAGACCAGGTAGGTGATCACCGTGGTCCACAGGCCGAGGGAGATCGACACCGGCATCTTCTCGAGGACCAGGTCGACCACCCGCTTGTTGCTGTAGTAGCTCTCCCCGAAATCAAACCGGAGGTAGTCCCCGATCATCTTGAGTAAACGCTCGTGGGCGGGCCGGTCGAAGCCGAACTGCTTTTCGATCTCGGCGATGATCTCGGGGCGCAGCCCCTGGGCGCCGCGATACTTGCTGACGCCCTGTCCCCCGCCCGCCACCGGCTCGCTCCCGCCGCCCTGGATGTCCGAACCGGTACCGGAAAAGCGGCTGGTGGCGTCTGCGCCATGGCCCTGGAATTCCGCGATGGCCTGCTCCACGGGACCTCCGGGCGCGAACTGGATGATGGCGAAATTCACCACCATGATTCCCAGCAGCGTCGGAATCACCAGCAGCAGGCGACGGATGATATAGGCCAGCATTGCCTGGTTGACCGGTCAGCGCCCCCCTGCCGTCAGCGCTCCAGCGCGGCGTCCTTTTGCGTGTCCACCCACCAGGCGCCGGGGAAGCCCACGCTGTACACGGGCCGCCGTTCGGGGAATCCGAAGCGGTTCCAGTAGGCGACCCAGAACTCGTCGTTGAAGTACGTCGGCACCGCGTAATGATTCCACAGCAGGACCCGGTCCAGCGCCCGGGTACTGTTCTGCAGGGTCTCGAGGTCCCTTGCCACGATGATCTGTTCTATGATCGCATCCACCACCGGGTTCTTGATGCCGCCGGAGTTGCCGCCCCGGATATCCGCCGATTCGGAGCCGAAGAAGCTGCGCAGTTCGGTGCCCGGCGGGGGAAAGAAATTGAGCCCGCCGACCCAGAGATCAAAGTCGTAGTCGTAGATCCGGGTGCGCCACTGGGAGGTGTCCACGAGGCGGATGGAGGCATCGATGCCGGCACGCTTCAGGCTCTCGACGAAAGGCAGCGCGAGCCGCTGGCTTTCCGGGTACGCGGTCATGAACTCGACCTGGAGCTGTTCGCCGGTGCCGTCGGAAACCAGCTTTCCCTCCTTCAGCCCCCAGCCGGCCTGCTTGAACAGCGCCAGGGCGCGCCGGAGAATCTTGCGGTCGCGGCCGCTGCCATCGGTTTTCGGCGGGATGAAGGCCTTCCGGAGCGTCCCTTCCGGCAACTCGCCCGCGAAGGGCTGGAGGATGGCCTGTTCCGCGGCCGTGGGCTCACCGGTCGCGCCGTAGTCGGAATTGGGGAAATAGCTGTCGATGCGCCGGTACTGGCCGTACAGAAGGGTCCGCTGGATGGCCTCGAAGTCATACAGGGTCATGATGGCCTCGCGAACGCGGATGTCGCTGAACTTTTCCCGCTTCAGGTTGAAGAAGTAGCCGCCCATGCCCCGGGGGCTTTTTCTCGGGATCTCCTCGCGGACAACGCGTCCGTCCTCCACCGGCGTGATGTCGTATTCCGTCATCCAGCGCTTGGCGCTGTTCTCGGAGCGGAAATCGATTTCCCCGGCCTTGAAGGCCTCGAATTCCACGGTCAGGTCCCGGTAGTACTCGTACCGGATTTCGTCGATGTTGTTCAGGCCGCGTTTCACGGGGAGGTCCCTGGCCCAGTAGTCCTTCACCCGCTCATAGGTGATGGAGCGCCCGGGATCCAGTTCCTTGACCCGGTAGGGGCCGCTGGTCAGCGGCGGCTCCAGGGTGGACGCGGTCACGTCCTTGTCCTCCCAGTAGTGTACCGGCAGCGGCGACATGCCCGCGGCGATGGTGATGGGCTTCATGCTGCCGGTGGTCTTGAAATTGAACTTGAGGCGCCTGTCCGACAGCGCCTCCGCGCTTTCGACGTCCTCGTAGAACGACTTGATGAAGGCGCGGCCGTGCTCCTTGATGGTTTCCAGCGCAAAGACGAAATCCCGGGCGACGATCGGCGCGCCGTCATGATAGACCGCCTCCTTGCGCAGGTTGAAGATCGCCCAGCTCCTGTCCTCGGGATACTCCACCGTTTCCGCGATCAGCCCGTACAGGCCGTCGATCTCGTCCGCGGACCCCGTCATCAGGTCGTCGTACACCACACCGATACTGCCTGGCCACTCGCCCTTCAGGACGTAGAAATTCAACGTGTCGAAGGAGCCGAAATCGCTCAGCACCACCCGGCCGCCCTTGGGAGCGTCGGGATTGGCGTAGGGGAAGTGTTCGATGCCGCCGGCGTACAGCGGCTCCCCGAATTCGGCGATGGCCCATTTCTTGACGACGTTGTCCTGGGCGGCCGCGGTGCCGGGGGTCGCGGTCACGGATGCAAGGGCCAGCGCAATTGCCGTCGCAACCGGCAGGCTTTTGTTTCGCAAGAGCTTGTTCATGAAATTTCCCTGTTCTTCCTGGAAGTCCGGAACGGTTCGGCAGTTCCGGGGCGGCTGTTGATAACCGGATTGTGCGGGATTTGACGTGAAACTCAAGTCTCGCCCGATGGCGCACCACGGGCATTCGACACTGTTTCGGTCCCGTGGTTCCTGCCGGGCGGGGCCGGGAGCCGACCGGCACCGGCAGGCAGGGACCGGAATCGGCTCCTTCCGGGACGGGAAAATGTGGTAGAAGCATGTAGCCAACCGGTTCCGCCCATGAAACCAGACAAAGCCATCCTGTCCATGGCCATCGGCCAGGTTTTCACCTGGGCGGGGCTCTACTACATCTTCCCCGCGCTGCTGTTGCGCTGGGAACAGGATCTTGGCTGGTCCAAGGCGGAACTCACCGCCGCCATTACCCTGGCGGTATTCGTTTCCGCCGTGGCGGCGGTGCCTGCCGGGCGGATGATCGACCGGGGTCAGGGGGCATCCCTGATGGCGGGCTGCGCCCTCCTTGGCAGCGCGGCCCTGTTTGCCTGCTCGTTCGTGCAGCAATACTGGCAGTTTCTCTTCCTGTGGTCGGTGATCGGCGTCAGCCTGGCGGGGTGTCTCTACGAACCCTGTTTCGCCATCGTCACCCGCGCCCGGGGGTCGCGGGCAAAGCAGTCGATCGTCCTCATCACCCTGATTGCCGGATTCGCCGGCGCCGTCAGCTTCCCTTCCGCCCACATGCTGGCGGAGGCCTTCGGCTGGCGGATCGCCCTTCGGGTAGCCGCCCTGGCAGTGGCCCTGGCCGGCGCACCGATACTCTGGTTCGGCGCCCGGATGGTGGAATCGGGCGCACAGGCCGAACGGATGGAACCCCTGGCAACCGCGCACGCCGGGTCGGTGCGCCTGCTCGCAAGCCCCGTGTTCTGGTTTCTCGGCATCGGCATGGCCCTGCTCGCCGTGATCCACGGCGTCGCGCTGCATCACCTGCTGCCGATCCTGAATGAACGGGGCGTACACCCGGAAGTGGCGGTGTTCGCGGCTTCCCTCATCGGTCCGATGCAGGTGGCGGGCAGGCTCGTGATGGTTGCGGCGGACCGGCACGTGTCCAACCACGGCATCGCGGTCGCGACCTTCGTGCTGATGGGGCTGTCCATACTGCTGCTCATCGGCGCCGGCGGCACACCCACGCTGGTGGTGACCTTCGTGGTCTTCTTCGGCGGCAGCTACGGCATCGTCAGCATCATCAGGCCGGTGATCGCACGGGACCTCCTTGGGCAGGCCGGCTTCGGCGCCAAGTCCGGTGGCCTTGCCCTGCTGTACCTGTGCGGCAGCGCATCGGCGCCTTTTGTCGGCGCCCTGCTCTGGGAGTTCGGCGGCTACGGCCTGGTCCTTCAGTTGCTGGTGGGACTTTCGGTTGTCGGACTTGCCCTCTATGTCACCGCCCACAGGATCGTGGCAGTCATGGCAACGGGCAGATCCTGAGTTCCGGCAAGGCCTCCTCTATCCTTTAACAAAGGAAACGAAAAGTATGAAGAGTCAATTTATCGCGATTGTAGAGCGTGAAGGAAGCGGGTATGTCGCCTTATGCCCAGTAGTAGATGTCGCCAGCCAGGGAGATACCGTGGACGAAGCGCGGGAAAACCTTGCCGAAGCACTCCGCCTGTTCTTTGAGACCGCTCCCTCAGGAGAATTTCAACGGCGGCTGCACAACGAAGTCTATGTCACTTCCGTTGAGATACCTATTGACTGAATTTCCAGTACTTTCGGGACGGGATGCCTGCCCTTCCCGGCCCGGTGGAACGGATCACCGGTGCGGGTTATCCTGTCGATCCCTCAGACCACTTGCCCGTAATTACCATGACCGGACCAAGGCTCCATTTTTCCCGTGAGGAATACGGCGTCCGCATCGGGAAGACCCGCGAGGCCATGGCCGGGCGGGGTCTTGACCTGATCATCGTTTCCGACCCGTCCAACATGGCCTGGCTTACCGGCTATGACGGATGGTCGTTCTATGTGCACCAGTGCGTGCTGCTCGGCATGGAGGGCGACCCGGTGTGGTACGGCCGCTCACAGGATGCCAATGGTGCCAGACGGACCTGCTTCATGGCGGAAGATGACATCATCGGCTACGCCGACCATTACGTGCAGTCCACCGAACGCCACCCCATGGATTTCCTCTCCGGCTGCATCCGCGAGCGGGGCTGGGACCGTTGCCGTATCGGCGTGGAAATGGACAACTACTGGTTTTCGGCGGCGGCCTACGCCTCGCTCCAGGCACACCTGCCGGACACGTCGTTCGCCGACGCCACCGGGTTGGTGAACTGGCAGCGCGCGGTGAAATCCGGACAGGAGCTTGCCTACATGCGAAGTGCGGCGAGAATTGTCGAGCGGATACATGCCCGGATCGTTGAAAAGGTCGAGCCCGGAATACGCAAATGCGACCTGGTGGCGGAGATTTACGATGCGGCTCTTCGCTACGACAGCGACATCGGCGCCGGCGGGGACTACCCTGCCCTGGTGCCCCTGCTGCCGTCCGGCACCGATGCCGCCGCGCCGCATCTCACCTGGGATGACCGGCCGATGAAAAGCGGCGAGGGCACGTTCTTCGAAGTCGCCGGCGTGGTCCACCGCTACCATTGCCCGCTGTCCCGCACCGTGTTCCTCGGCAAGCCGACAAGGACTTTCCTGAATGCGGAACAGGCGGTGCTCGAGGGAATGGAAGCGGGGCTCGAGGCGGCAAGAGCGGGCAACCTCTGCGAGGATATCGCCAATGCCTTCTTCACGGTGCTGGAGAAATACGGCATCACCAAGGACAACCGCGCCGGCTATTCCATCGGGCTCTCCTATCCCCCGGACTGGGGCGAACGCACCATGTCGCTGCGACCCGGAGACCGCACCGTGCTCAAGGAGAACATGGCATTCCATTTCATGACCGGGCTCTGGATGGAGGACTGGGGCTTCGAGATCACCGAGAGCATCGTGATCGGCAGCGACGGCCCGGAATGCCTGGCGAACGTGCCCCGGAAGCTGGTGGTCAAGGACTGATCCGGATCCCCCGGGAAGGCAGACCAGTCAGTCAAGAAACCCTTCGGTATACGAACCATGTCCAAGGCACAGGTCATTCACCGGCTCGGGCCGCCGGAAGTGATGCAGTGGCAGGAATGGGCGGTCCCGGACCCGGCCCCCGGCGAGGTCCGCCTCCGGCACACGGCGGTCGGCGTGAATTTTGCCGACACCTACCATCGCGGAGGCATCTCCCATCCCTGGCCCGTGCCGCCCTGTCCGGTGGTCATCGGGTTCGAGGGGGTAGGCATCGTGGAGGCGGCCGGGGCCGACGTCACCGGATTCGGCACGGGAGACCGGGTCGCTTATGGCATCCCGCCCCTTGGCAGCTACGCCGAAGTGCGAAACTATCCGGCCGACAAGCTTCTGCACCTACCGCCGGAACTCGATGACCGGCAGGTCGCGGCGCTGCTGATGAAGGGCATGACGGCCCATTACCTGCTGCACCGCACCTACCGGGTGAAGCCAGGGGATACCATCCTGGTGCACGCCGCGGCCGGGGGCATGGGGCTCATCCTCTGCCAGTGGGCCCGGGCACTGGGCGCCACCATCGTCGGCACCGTCAGCACCGGGGAAAAGGCGGAGGCCGCCAGGATGGCGGGCTGCCACCATCCCGTGGTCCGGTCACAAGAGAGTTTTGTCGACCGGGTCCTGGATGTCACCGACGGCGAGGGGGCCGCCGTCGTCTACGAGGCCATCGGCAGGGATACGCTCCAGGATTCACTGGACAGCCTTCGGCCCATGGGGGTCTGCGCGGCCTACGGCCATGTGTCGGGCCCGCCGGATCCCATCGATATCATCCAGGACCTTGGCCGCAGGGGTTCCCTGTTCATCACCCGGCCCGCCATCATGCACTACGTCGCGAAACGCGAGGACCTGGAATGGGCGGCGGAAGACCTGTTCCGGGCAATCGGCAACGGCACGCTGGACGCCAACGTCAACTATGTCTATCCGCTCAGTGACGCGGTCAAGGCACATGCGGCCATCGAAAGCGGCCGCACCCTCGGGGCAACGGTGCTGGTGCCCTGAGCCCGCCGGCGCGCCCGGTGTCGCGCCGGTCTCCTGAAGCCCGGTTACCGTCGATCTCCTGAAATTGCGGCGAGTATCCCCTGCGCCAGCCGTTCCGGCGCCACGAGGTAGCTCCGGCCGGCCGGGGGTTCCGGCTCCCGGATGTCCTCTTCGACACACTGGACCGCCAGGCCGGCTTCGGCGGCGATCAGGCCGGCGGCAGCGATGTCCCAGATCTTCACCGAATCCAGGAAAGCGTCCAGGCGACCGTCCGCCACCCAGCAGATATCCAGCGCCGGCGAGGCCAGCCGGCGGATATCGCCGAACTCCCGCAACAGGAGATGCAGCCGGTCGATCAGCGGGCCAATCCCCGACCGGTCCGCCGGAAACCCCACGCCGATCAGCGCCCGTTCGGGTGGCACGGCCGGACCCGGTTCCAGCGGCTGACCGTCACGGAAGGCCCCCTGGCCGGAGACCGCCCAGTAGGTCTGGCCAAAAAAGGGGGCACGCACGGCCGCCACTTTCGGCTGCCCCTCGACGTACAGGGCAACCGACACGGAGACATGATCCTGCCCATGCAGGAAATTCGCGGTCCCGTCCAGAGGATCGACAATCCAGCATCGCCCGACGCGGTGGTCCACGTCGGTACCTTCTTCCGAAAGAATGCTGTCGCGGGGAAAACGTTCGAGAATCCTGCGCGAGATGAGTTCGTGTGACGCCATGTCGGCATCCGATACCAGGTCGAATTGTCCCTTCCCGTGCACCCCGATATCCGGCAGCTTCGGGCGCAGGCCGACCAGCAGGTCACCGGCCTCCCTGACCATGTTCCTGGCAAGCTCCAGTTCCGCGGACATGTCAGCTGTTGAAGGGGCATTCATGGCTTGAACCGGTTGCCGGTTTCCGGGTCGTGAAATCAGGGATGGCACCGGGCGGGGTGCCGCGCACCCGTGATTCTGTCACACGGCCATGTGCGGAGCGAGCAGCCATTTCTATGGCCGGCCGGGAACCGGGAGTCGGGACGGGGAGGGGCCGGCCCCGCCAGGGTCAGCGGGATTGACGGGATGCTGCCCTGCCGTGGTACGGCAGGGGGGTGATGCCGCCGGGCAGGTAGAGCGGGTGTTTCGGCGAGCCGTTGTTCGTGACGCCGAGACACACCGTCTCGATGTCGAGTCCGCCCAGCCAGTCCATCACCGCCAGGTCCTGGTCCAGGTACACCCCGCGGGCGCCCCAGGCGCATAGCACGCGGACCCGGTCCGTGCCTCCTGGCACCGGAGGACTGCACAGGCAATCCCCGACGGCCTTTCGGACCGCAAGGGAATTGTCCGGACCCACCGGGTCGGCGGCGTGCCTGAGCGCCTCCGGCTCCGTGGACCGGTACGCGAACAGGTTGACCACCTTCAGACCCCCATAGCCGAATTGCCTGGCGAACCCCACGCACCGCCGGATCGTGGGATCATCCCTCCTTTCGTCCGCGGTGGACGGATTCAGGCCGATGATGACCAGGTGCGGGGCCCCGCGGCTCCAGACACGGCCGAGGGAGTACCGGTAGATCCGGTCCGCCGAAAACTCCGCGGTCCCCGTGATGTTTTTCTTGCGCACCTGTGTTGTCCGTGTTGTCCAACCTTACGGACCTGATCGAGTATCCGGCACTGCCTGTCCCGCCCGGTCCGGAAGCCAGGCGCCAATGGTACCGCATGGCGCGGGGTCTTCCCCGTGCCGGAAGATCCTGGCCCACAGCCCCTGTGCCGCTGCGGACAGGGCGGGCCCTTGCACAGTAGAATCCGGCTTGTGCCAGGATCCGGACAGATGCCGCCGTGACCGGACGGGCCCCAACCGGACATTGATCGCGAACGTGAAATCCAACCCCGCCAGTTGCACCATTCCCCTGGACCGGGATGGCGTCCACCACGGTTTCCTGCGCCTGCCCCACAGCCGTGACGACTCGGCATGGGGGCTGGTGATGATCCCGATCAGCGTGATCCGGAACGGGGACGGTCCCACGGCCATCCTCACCGGGGCGAACCATGGCGACGAGTACGAGGGACCCGTGGCGTTACAGCACCTGGCGCTGGAACTGGACCCGGCGGACGTTTGCGGCCGTGTCCTCATCGTTCCCGCGTTCAACTATCCCGCCTTTCGTGCCGGCAGGAGAACCTCCCCGATTGATGGCGGCAACCTCAATCGCACCTTTCCCGGGCGCCCCGACGGCAGCATCACGGAGATCATCGCGGATTACTTCCAGCGTACACTGATTCCCCAGGCGGACTTCGTGCTGGACATCCATTCCGGCGGCAAGACCCTGGAGTTCGTCCCCTTCGCCGCCGCCCACATCCTGGACGACAAGACCCAGGAAGCGGCGTGCGTGGCCGCCATGCAGGCGTTCAACGCACCGTACTCCATGATGATGCTGGAAATCGACAGCGCCGGCATGTACGACACCGCGGTGGAGGACCAGGGCAAGGTGTTCGTCTCGACGGAGCTTGGCGGGGGCGGCACCCCGACCGCCCGCACCGTGGGAATCGCACGCAAGGGGGTGCGCAATTTCCTGATCCACGCGGGCATCCTCGGGGGCGAGCCGGACATCGCCGAAAGCACCTTCCTCGACATGCCGGATGGAGATTGCTACGTGTTCTCGGAACATGCCGGGCTTCTGGACCCGGTGGTCGATCTCGGTTCGGCAGTGGCCCGGGACGACGTGATCGCGCGGATCTGGCCACTGGACCGCACCGGCGTGCCGCCTGTGGAATACACCGCGCGCCGCCACGGGATTCTCGCCGGCCGCCACTTCCCCGGCCTGGTACAGGTTGGGGATTGCCTGGGGGTGATCGGTGTCGTCAGCTGATTTCCGTTGTCGCGGCCTTCGTTTCCGCGGGATCCGGCCGAGTTCACGGGCCGGGTTCATCCGGACCCTGACGCTGTCCGGCAAATAACCATCCAGTATCCGACGCTGCCTTCCGTGATTTGCGGTATACACCGTTGATGCCCTTCCTTCGCCAGTGGGGTGACTTCCCCGGCGCAGTTCCTTGCCTGAATGGCGGCGCCGGCGGATGGAATCCAGATGCGGGTGCAGTCACATCGCATGAACTCCTGATGGTCATTCGGGAGCCCGGGGCAGCGGCGAATGCATCACCGGCATTCTGCCGGGGCAGGCGCATGCGCCTGAGCCGGGATGCCGCCATCGCACCGGTCTGCCGGACCCCGGACGCGTAGCGAATATTCCATGCCGACAATTTACCTCGCGGCCCTCGCCGCCGTCGTCATCTGGGGTGCCTCTCCCGTCGCCACCAAGATCGCCGTGGCGGAAATCGACCCGGTGGCGGTGGCGTATCTGCGCACCCTGATCGGCGGACTGGCAGCGGTGGCCCTTGCCTTGGCGATACGCCTGCCCCTGCCCCTGCTTTCTGCACAGCGTCGCCTGCTGGCGGTGTCCGCCAGCTGTGGATTCATCCTGTTCCCGCTGCTGTTTACCATCGGGGTACGCATGACCTCGGCCAACCATGCCACCATCATCCTCGCGGCCCTGCCCGTGTTCACTGCGGCCATCGCGAGCGCCTGGGACCGACTTTGGCCATCACGCTTATGGTGGCTGGGTGTGCTGGTGACCATGGCGGGAGAGGCCGTGCTGATTTTCGGCCGGGACGCGGGCGCCGCCGGCCAGGCCAGCCTGGCAGGGGACCTGGTGGTGCTGACGGGAAACCTCTTCGCATCCCTCGGGTACGTCGCAGGGGCCAAGCTGCAGCAGACCGGGTACCCGGCCACAGGCGTCACTTTCTGGGGGGCGGGCCTCACCGCACTCCTGCTGCTGCCGCTGGCATTCCTGGTGATACCGGATCCGGCGGCACTGGCTGTATCAACTCGTGCATGGTCGGGACTTCTTTACCAGGCCCTGGCTGTCACCATCGTCGGGTATGCCCTTTGGTACTGGGCACTTGGCCGGGGAGGAATCGCCAAGCTGGGCCTGATGCAGTTCCTCCAGCCTGTTTCCGGCGTGATACTGGCAGCGCTGCTGCTGGGTGAACTCATGGGAGGCTCATTTCTTCTGGCCGTGGCTCTGGTATTGTCGGGCGTCTGGATTTCCCTGCGGGCCATGCGTTCGTGAAATCACTTGCAGAACTCAGGCTGGCCAGCCTCTTGATGGTCTTCCTGCTGGCGGTGAACCCGTCCGGCGCGGTCCTCGCCGGCGATGCTGCGTCCATGCGTTTTGCGGATCACCCGCTGTCCGGCCGGATCTTCGACGTGAAACGCGGTTCGTTTGTCGACGAACCGGTACTGATGGAACGGCTTCGGGGTTTTCGTCTTGTGCTGGTGGGGGAAAAGCACGACAACGATGAACACCACCTCATCGAGCGGCGGTTACTCGGTCGGCTGGTCGACAACCGCACGCGCGTGGTGTTCGAGATGATGGATGAAGGCCAGCAGCCGTTGATTGAAACACTGGAGCGTGGCGATGCGATGGAGGTGATCCGGGACAAGCTGTCCTGGCCTGACCGGTGGCCATGGCCGGATTACGGCCCCCTCATCCGGGCCGTGCTGGAACGTGGCGGCGCCATCGTTGCCGGGAACATCGACCGGGAACGGATCGGGGCCCTGTACAGCGGGGAAGCCGGGTGGCTGGACGACGACCCCAGGTTCGCCTCGCACGGTGTGCTCGGCCATGCCGGGCGGGAAGCCGTTCGCGAGCGGCTCTATGTATCCCACTGCGAAGTCATGCCCCGGGAATCCCTTGACCCGATGATCACCATCCAGGCTGCGCGGGACGCATCCATGGCGCACGCGATGCTCGGCGCCGGCGATGCCGAACCGCCGATGCGCTCGATCCTGGTGGCCGGCGGATTTCATACGCGCCGGGACCTCGGGGTGCCCGCACACATCGGCTTTCTGGAATCCGAAGCCGAAACGGCCATCCTGCTACTCAGGGAGGTGGAACCGGGCCTGACCATGCCCGGTGACTACGACGAGGTGTCCACCGCCAGTGCCGACTACCTGTGGTTTACCCCGGCCGCGCCGGAGAAGGACTACTGCGCCGACTTGGTTCAGGGTGAATGATTTTGTTTATTTATCAATATATTATTCTTCGGGCGGTTTTCACATTCGCGGCCAAGAAACCGGCAATGATCACACCTCGGTAAGGTAAGCTGACTCAAAAAGTCCCGAAAGGGAATTCCTTACGGTCAGCGGTCTACAGTGAAAAACCCATATACGGGTTTTCCAGATAGGCGGAAGCCTATTGCATGTTCTCTTTGTCTCGCTGACCCCCGTGATATGTCTTTGCGAACATCAACCTCCTCCTTGATTTCCGGCAGGACGCTGTCCAGATGGTTTGTGGACCGGTTGGGCAGATTAGGAAAGTATCGATGCTTCAGGCGAATGAAATTGTCAGTGACATCGGAAAATTTTCCGAAACAATAAAGAGACCTCCGACGACCAGGACAGGCTGGTCGTTGGGCAGGGGCAGTTTATTCAAACGCCAAGGTCTCCGGGTTCATCGATAAAGCAAGGTTGCAATTGCCCCCCAGAAAAAGCTGTGGCCACCAAGAGGTGGCCACAGGGTCCGCCGCCCAAACGGGTCGGCAATTCAGAATTGCTACGGACAGTATGAAAAATATTGCCCCGACGTCAAGGAAGCTCGCCGTCTGTGTGAAGCTCGCCGTCTGTGGTTTGAAAGATGCCGGACACGCGCGCAGTGAGAAAGAGCATAGATCACGTACTCCCGGGGGAGCACCCGCCTGCTGAGGCGAACCGGGTCCAGCCATTTGTACCGGGTTCTCTTCAGCGCTCCGTAATAGAGGTTGAAACCGTCGACATAAACCCTTGTTCTTGTCATTCATGCTTCCGAAAAGGAAAGGAGTAAATGAATGTCCGGTCAAGTCATTGACGTTTCTATCGGAACTAGTCAATATCCGTCTTGGAGGCTTTGGTGCACTTCGGTGTTCCATTGCCTTTTTTCTTCCTATCACGCAATAGCATCTTCGCGCTCGGCCTGTGTCCTCAGGTCTCTGATATGCGCGAAACTCCATATCCCGAAATCTGGGTTGCCGTTCAAGGTGCGGGTTGTGCGGTAGCGCAGGTTTGCGACCCGATTGGCAAGAGGAGATAATTCCTCTCGTGCCGGCTTAAAATCAAAGGAGGGCGGTTCATGCCCCGGCCCGCGCGGCGGCAACTCCAGGTCCACGCCACCAGTGGCGTGATCCGGGCTCGTATGGCACTCGCGAGATTTCGGCGGGCCATCTTCGGTTCCAGGGCATTTCTCAGGATCAACCGGGCTTCCTCTTCCATGGAACGGCCGTTGTCTGCGGCCCGCATACGCAGCCGCGTCTTCACGTCGTCATCGAGATTACGGATCGTGATGCTATGCTTGTGTCTCCCGGTGGGTGTAGCGGCCCAAATTACGCCATGATTGCCAACCAATCAAGCCGCTTCGACGCACTGCGCGCACCACGACGCCGGCAATGCGCGCCTCACAGTAGCGAAAGTACCCGAGCGCGCCGGGTTCCCCGGCGCCCACTGTCCCGGTAACCCGCTCGCGGATTTCAGTCACCCATACCGTCACACCTTAAAACCAGCCAGAGTACAGGGAAAATCAGCGACCAGAAGTCAGGAACGAGGATGAGCTGTTACACCTTGCGCTGCCGGCTGCCCCGGGGCGTCACGCGCTTCATGATCTCTCCTCCTGCCTCAATCTCTGCCCGGCGAAGCTCCCAGGTCATCTGCAGGTTCAGCCACAGTTGCGGCGTCGTCCCGA
>JAJDTE010000090.1:0-13069 GCA_022827325.1 Gammaproteobacteria bacterium
TTCCCGCACATGGCGGCACCCTCGTGCACGGCGCTCCTGTGGATATCGATCAGGCGGTCCACCTGGGGCAGGCGGCTGGCGGAAGAAAGGTGGCACAGATGCACCGAGTAGATCCTGACTCGGATGTCGCCGCAGTCGATGGTGGCCTCCACGATACTGCGCTGGATGCTGAGGGCGTCGACGCTGCCCATCTTCGGCAGGAGATGATGGCGGCTTCTCAGGATAGGATACCGGCTCAGCACCATGTTGCCGAACTGGCGCCGGCGCGCCTCTTCCGGGCGACTCCCGTCGATGTGGATGTCCACCCCGGGCCCGTAGGACCAGAAGTACGCGGGCAGGTGCTCCGCCAGCTGCGCGACCTGGTCGATCATGCCGGTATGGGGCCAGTGGCGGTCCACTTCCTGGAGCGCAATCACATCGGCGCCGGCCACTTCCCGCGCGATCCGCGCAAGGTCCACCGTCCCGTCCCGGCCCTTGCCGTACTGGATGTTGTAGGAAACGAAACGCATCAGACCACCAGGCGTTGCCGATAAAGCGCCTGGTAGAACGGCTCCGCCGCGTCCGCGATTGCGCGAAGGGCCGGCTCAAGATCGGGCTTGCTTTCCCGGTAGGGCTCGAACGAGGTGGACTTCCACACCGAGTCATACCAGTACTTGCCCCATACCCCGTCGCTGTCCCTCGGCCCCGGCGGCCAGGAGACCATGTCGTCGAGATAGGGGATGCCGAACCGTGCACACATGGCCTCCAGCATGGGCCCGGGATTCATCAGGAAGTCCCGGCTGTCGATCACCAGCGGCGGCGTGGTCGCGGTCCCGGCCACGTAGTCGTAGAGTTCGGCCTGCTGGCGGAATCCGACGTCCTCGGCCGTGACATCGGGACGGACGCGGCCATAGGAGGCGACGACCTGGTCCGGGCGCCGGATCAGGAAGCAGTTGACGAGGCCATGCATCCAGTCCCTGCCCATTTCCGGGAGCAGGTGCATGGTCATGTGTTTCTGGTAGAAGACCGGGGACCCTCCGGGCGGGTCCTCAAGGCAGCGCCTGGCGATCGCTTCCCAGTCCGTCCCCTGGTCCGCGATGACTTCCCCGGCTCCGGGATGCCGGATTCCGGTCCTGTGGAGGTAGTGACCGTAGAAGGGTTCGTCCCAGACCTCGGTGTCGGGCCGGTTCTCGAATGCGCGCATCATCGCGGTGGAGATGTTGCGCGGGCCCGACCACATGGCGATCCGCAGGGTCATGACTCGTTTTCAATCAGTTCGAGGTACAGTTGCTGCAGCCGTTCCACCAGGGGGCCGCGCCGGCCGTCACCGATGACGCGGCCGTCCACTTCCGATACCGGTGCCACGCCCGCGAAGGTACCGGTGACGAAGCTTTCCTCGGCGCCGTAGACGTCGGTGAGACTGAAATTCCGCTCGCAGACGGGGATGCCGTTGTCGCGGCAGATCCGGATGATGTTGCCCCGGGTGATGCCGCCGAGGCAGTAGTCGCCTCCCGACGTCCAGACCTCCCCGCCCCGGACAATGAAGAAATGGGTGGAGTTGCAGGTGGCGACGAAGCCGTGGGGGTCCAGCATCAACGCCTCGTCCGCCCCGGCCCTGGCCGCCTGGATGCAGGCGGTGATGCAGTTCAGCTTGGAATGGCTGTTGAGCTTGGGGTCCTGGACATCCGGGTATCCCCGGCGGACATGGACGGTGAAGAGCCGGATCCCGCGGGCCAGCGTTTCCGGCAGGGCGGTCTTGTATTCCGGGATGATCACGATGGTGGGCGGCGAGATCGTGACCCTGGGATCCTGGTAGGGCGTTGCCTTGACGCCGCGGGTGACCATGAGGCGGATGTGCACGCCGTCGGTCATGTCGTTTGCCTGCAGGCAATCGTTGAGTCGCCGTTCCAGTGCTTCCATTGACACGTCCATTTCCATGTCGATGGCCTTGGCGCCCTCGTACAGCCTTTTCAGGTGCTGGTCCAGGAAGGCGATTTTCCCCTTGTGGACACGGAGCCCTTCCCAGATCCCGTCACCGAGCACGAATCCGCTGTCAAAGACCGAGACCTTCGCCTGGTCCCGGAGATACAGTTCGCCGTTGATGTCGATCAGGATGGACGCATTGCGCGGATCGTCCCGGTAATCGTGGGTGCCCTTCATGGCGGCGGTGGAGGTAATAGTCGGTTACGGGGAGCGCAATCATACCAATCCGGGTGGTGGAAGTCCTGCGGGCCGGCGCCTGCAACGGCCGGCATCCGGGCGATTTCCTCTTCCCCGCCCCCTGTGGCCGCAACGATGGGTCGTCACGGCCGGTCTGCGGAGTCCGGATCTCCATCGGTGATGCATGTCCGGCTTGTGTCCGGCTTGTGGAGGGGACATGCACCGCATGGTATGATGCGCGGCAGCCGGCGGGCCCGCCGGCACAGCACCGGGCGATGGAAAACCCGTGCCGCCACATCGCACTCGTGGGGGAACAGACCATGGCTTTGAACAATCCTAAACTCGGGACGCCGGAGCAGCTTCGGGACCCGGACTACACGCCATCGCTTGCATCGGCCATTCCGCTCGGCATCCAGCATGTGCTGGCGATGTTCATCAGCAACGTGACGCCCGCGATCATCATCGCGGGCGCGGCGGGATTCGGCTTCGGCTCGAATTCGCCGGATTTCCCGAACCTCATCTACATGATCCAGATGTCGATGCTGTTCGCAGGCGTCGCGACATTGATCCAGACAATCGGCTTCGGGCCGGTCGGGGCACGGCTGCCGATCGTGCAGGGCACGAGCTTCGCATTCATACCGATCATGATTCCGCTGGTTGCAGGCAAGGGGGTCGACGCCATGGCCGCGGTCATGGGCGGGGTGCTCGTCGGGGGCCTGTTTCACACCTGCCTTGCCCCGTTCATCGGCCGTATCCGGTTTGCGTTGCCGCCGCTGGTGACCGGCCTCGTCGTCATGATGATCGGATTGGCGCTGCTCAAGGTCGGGATCCAGTATGCCGCCGGTGGCGTGCCCGCCATCGGGAAGCCCGAATACGGCAGCCTGCTGAACTGGTCCGTGGCGCTCGTCGTCATCGTGGTGACGCTGGGGCTGAAGTTCTTCACCCGCGGCATGGCCTCCGTGGCCGCCGTGCTGCTCGGGCTCGTCGCCGGCTACGTCGTCGCCCTGGCACTGGGCATGGTGAACTTTGGTGCTGTGGGACGGGCTGCGGTATTCGCGTTGCCGAATCCGATGCATTTCGGGATCGAGTTTTCCGCTGCCGCCATCATCGGCTTTTGCCTGATGGCGTTCATTTCCGCCATCGAGACGGTTGGTGACGTGTCCGGAATCACCAAGGGGGGCGCGGGCCGGGAGGCAACGGATGAGGAAATCAAGGGCGCGACGTTCGCCGACGGCGCCGGCACGGCGATTTCCGGCCTTTTCGGGGCCCTGCCGAACACCTCGTTCTCGCAGAACGTCGGCCTGATCGCGATCACCGGGGTGATGAGCCGGCACGTCGTGACGTACGGCGCCATCCTGCTGGTGATCGCGGGCCTTGTGCCCAAGGTGGGGGCGCTGGTGTCGACCATCCCGATCGAGGTGCTCGGCGGCGGCGTCATCGTGATGTTCGGCATGGTGGTTTCAGCGGGCATAAACATGCTCTCCGACGTGAACTGGAACCGGCGCAACATGGTGATATTCGCGGTCTCCGTGTCCATCGGGTTCGGCCTGCAACTCGAGCCCGGCGCACTGCAGCACCTGCCGTCAACCGCCAAGATCCTGCTGACCTCGGGACTCCTGCCCGCCGCCGTCATCGCGATCGTCCTGAACCTGGTGCTGCCCGAGGAGCTCGTCGGCGATTCCGAGGAATCCTGACCCGGAACGGCGGCATCGCCCGCGTGCATGATGCCGGGCCGGCCTCCGCCGGCAGGGGGTTGAATCGGCTGCCTTATTGCCCGAAAACCAGTAATTTCAATTCCCTGTCCTGAACCGATACCAGTTCGAGATCGGCCAGTTTGCGCAGGTCCCTTTCCCGTGTTTTACGGGTCAGATTCTTGTACATCCTTGTATACCATGGCTGTGTCTGGACACTTCGGAGCGCGTGTCCGGTACCCCTTGGCAGCAGGTTGTTGATGATCATGAACTGGCGCCAGTTGATATCCCCTTCCTGGTAGCAGGACGAGACATGATTCTCGTAAAGAACCACGCCGAGCAATTGGTTGACCCGGAAATGCAGGGAGAAGAACACCTCCCTCAGGCGATTCAGGAAATACTCCACAAAGGGTGTATTCGCCACTTCTCTCTCCTTCCTTTCGAGTTTCCGTGACGTATTGAATACCAGGAAATACCCATCAATGTGTTCCAGGTAGGCCCTTGAGAGCGCATGGTGTGCCAACGGCATTCCCGAGCATTTGACCAGGAGTGCCTCGATGAGCCTTCCAACCCGTCCGTTTCCGTCATAAAACGGATGGATCCGTTCGAAATAGTAATGTGCCAGCGGAGCCCTGACCAGGGGATGCTGCCCAAGCATGTAGTCGCTGTTGATCCATTGGATGTAATGTTTCATCAGCTTCTGGATGTCCTCCAGGCACTTGGGCGGTGTATAGCTGCCGCCATGAGCGGGATCGCCGACGACCGTTTCCGCCTGCCGGGTGTTGTTGCGATACCTGCCGGGTTTGTTTGACGGATGGGTGAGACCGCCGGTGATCAGTTCGTGCAGTTCAATGATCAGTTCCTCGCTCAGCAGGAACGAAATTCCATTGGGGTCCTCGACTCCGTCCTCCTGGTTCCGGGCGAGCAGGTCGACATGCTCGTACGCCCTTTTCAGGTTCACCACCCGGCGTTCCCGTTCAGCGGTGATCTCTTCGACCTGGGGGTCTTTCCTGAAGATCTCGCCGATTTCCGTTTCCGACATGGTTCCGCTCTCGATCGTATTGGTGCCGAACACGCTGGAGACCAATACCTCCCGCTCCATTTCCATGGCGATTTGGGGCAACAGCGGTACCGATGCGAACATGGCATGAGTGTCCTCCACCCTTTCGATGAGTGGCGTAATGGCGGACATGTCCAATCCGACCTGGAAATGGAAATTTCCGGATCGATTTGTTTCCACAGTAATGTCTCCGATTTCTTGAGAAAAAATGTCCGATTGTTTTTTCATCATTATTTATTATATACAATAGTATACAAAATATTACCATAAGCTATATCAAAAAACATGTCCCAATATATGTCTTGAATTTAGTTCGTAAATCAACCGCAGTGTCCGCTGCAATCGCGAAGGTCGATTTCCCGAAAAACCATATCGACGCCAGGCCGGGTCTGGAATCACTTTCCCCCGCGGCATGCCATAATCAGGCCCATCAAGCGTCCGGCCCATGATGCCGGTTTACACCAGGTGAAATCTGTCCATCCCGCGAATTCCCGATCTCCCGTATGAAGGGTCTACCTGGATCAATATGCGCATGCCGTGGACCTGCCCGAAAGGGTATTCCGGCTCGCGCGCGTTGCAGCCGGTTGTACGGAATCTGAACATGTTCGAGGCGGCACCCGACTGGACGGTCCGCGAGTGGCTGAATACCGACAGCCCACTCTCATTGCAGGATTTCCAGGGGAAGGTCATCGTGATCGAGGCGTTCCAGATGCTGTGCCCGGGATGCGTCAGCCACGGACTGCCCCTGGCCCAGAAGATTCGGGATACGTTCAGTGCCGACCAGATCGCGGTGATCGGGCTTCATACCGTTTTCGAGCACCACGAAGTCCAGGGAGGCAAACCGGCGCTGGAGGCTTTCCTGCACGAGTATCGATACCGGTTCCCCGTCGGGATCGACCTGCGCAATGAAGGGGAGCGGATTCCCGCTACCATGGGCCTCTATGAAATGCAGGGCACCCCCACCTTCGTGCTCATTGACAAGAAGGGTCGGCGCAGGAGACAGTATTTTGGTATGGTCAGTGAATTGGTCATTGGCTCCGAGATCGGTCAGTTGATGGTGGAACCGCTGTAGCGGTCGGGCACGTCCGGCGAATCAGAACAACTCCTTGCAGCGGCGCCTGCTATCGATTGATCCGTGACAGACAGTAAACTGGGCATCCCTGCTGGCACATTTCCCGGGCCTGAAATACTTGGCGCGAAGGCCGGGACGATTCCGGGAGACCTGGCCGGGAGGGCGACCCGACCGTTGGCTCCGAGAGAGCCGTAAAGCAACATTTAATCCAGAACCATGAATACGCAGAATCCGGGCATACGAATACTGGTGGACGCCCTGTCAACCGGCGAGCTGACCGCCACCGCGCTGGTCGGGGATAGATACAACCGGGCGCTTGAAGCCGAGGGCGTGTTCGTCATGCTCGATGACAGGGCGCCGGACCTGGCGCGGGAGGTCGACCGGCGCCGCGCCGCCGGGCAGGCCGGTCCGCTCGAGGGAATCCCTGTGACGCTCAAGGATCTTTTCAATGTCCGGGGCCAAAGGACGCTGGCGGGTACCCGGGTACTGCGGGATTCCGCACCGGTCGAATCCGAGGATGCCGCGGTCGTCTCCCATCTGCGGGCGGCGGGGATGCTCTTCCTCGGGCGGGCCAACATGAGCGAGTTCGCTTTCAGCGGCATGGGGCTGAACCCGCACCACCCGCCGCTTTACTCGGTATGGGACCGTGAAACCGGCCGCCTGCCCGGCGGCTCCTCTTCCGGCAGCGCGGTCAGCGTGGCCCTTGGCATCGTGCCCGGCACCCTGGGTTCCGACACCGCCGGCTCCTGCCGGATTCCCGCGGCGTTCAATGGCATCGTCGGCTTCAAGCCAAGCTTCGGCCGTCTCTCCCTGGAAGGTGTCTACCCGCTTTCCCCCACCTCCGATGCCCCCGGCCCCCTGGGCGTGGACGTGGATACCTGTTTCATCCTGGATCACCTGATGTCCGGCGCATTCGACGGGAGCCTGCCGACCCTGGTGCCCCTTGAACCGGAACGGACGGGGCTGATGGTTCCCGACGGAGCGGCCCTGGCCGGGCTGGATCCCGAGGTGGAGCAGGCGTTTTCCATCGCCGTCAGCCGGCTGGTGGCGGGCGGGATCACGATCGAGCGCCAGGCGATGCCCGTCATTGACGATTGCATCCGGATGTTTCTCGAACGGCCGGTAGTGCTGTACGAGGTCTGGCGGGACCATGCGGCAAGACTGGAGAGCCGCGGTGATGAGTACGACCCCTACGTGCGCCAGCGGATGGGCGGCGGGCGCAACGTGAGCCTTGAAGACCAGGAAAATCGTTATCGTGAAAAAACAAACCTTGTCAAGTGTTTGAATCAACAATTTAAAGAAAAATCTATTACCGCATTGGTGTATCCCACAGCGGTCTGCATCCCCCCGGCGGTGTCGGAGACCGGGGATCCGGACAGGATCGGCGATGTCAACATGCGCTGTCTTCGCAACGCCGCGTCGGTGAATTATTTTGACGGATGCGCCATCAGCCTGCCCTGTCACCGGGACGGCGAAGCCCCGGTGGGGCTGATGCTGGCCATGCCCCACGGCCATGACCGTGAACTGTACCGGCTGGCGGCGCTGGTCGAAAACCTCCTCCGGCCGGTCCGGACCGGGCAGTACCGGGTCCCGCAGCCGGAGCCGGCAAGACAGTTCAACTGAAAACCGGCGGATTACCGGGAGTCCCCTTTGGCTGCCGGCCCGGGGGAATCTGTCGTCCATTTCCGAACTGTGGGAAAATTCCACCCCCCAGCATGCCACGAGCAGAGCGCGATGCGAGATCACGACCACGAACACGGACATCCCCATCACTCCGCCCCTGCCGGTGATATCGAACAGCGGGTAAGCGACCTTGAGGCACTGCTGCTGGAAAAGGGGCTCGTGGACGCCCATGCCATGGACCGGCTGGTGGATACCTACACGAACCGGGTGGGACCGGGAAATGGCGCCAGGGTGGTGGCCCGGGCCTGGACCGATTCCGCCTACAAGGCGCGCCTCATGGAGGACGCCACAGGCGCCATCCGGGAGATGGGTTACTCGGGCCGCCAGGGAGAGCACATGGTGGTGGTTGAAAACTCCGACGAGGTGCACAACATGGTGGTCTGCACGCTCTGCTCGTGCTACCCGTGGCCGGTGCTGGGGTTGCCGCCCGCCTGGTACAAGTCCTCCGAGTACCGGGCGCGGGCGGTGAGTGAGCCAAGGGCGGTGCTGGCGGAGTTCGGGGTCGACCTCGATCCCGGCGTCGAAATCCGCGTGTGGGATTCCACGGCGGAAATCCGCTACCTCGTGCTGCCGCGCCGGCCCGGGAACACGGAACACCTGTCGGCCGGGGAACTGGCGGCCCTGGTGCACCGTGACGCCATGATCGGGACCGCGCTCGTGGAGGCGCCCTGATGGACGGCGCCCATGATCTCGGCGGGATGCACGGTTTCGGCGCCGTCGACCGCAGCCAGGAGACCCATTTCCCGCAGGACTGGGAGGAGCGCGTGTTCCGCCTGACCCTGGCCTGCGGAATGCTGGGAAAGTGGAACCTGGACATGTCCCGGTCGGCCCGGGAGCGGATGGAGCCCGCGCATTACCTTGCCAGCAGCTATTACGAGCACTGGCTGCACGGGCTCGAATCGCTGCTGGTGGACAAGGGGCTGGTGACCCCCGGGGAGCTGTCGAGCGGCCGTGCCGGGGAAGGCAGGGTCTTCGATCCCGTTCCCGGGGACCGGGTAGAGGAGATCCTGGAAAGGGGAGGGCCGACGTTGATGGAAGCGCATGCGCCGGGGAAGTATCGCGCCGGCGACCGGGTTCGAATTGTCAACGAACACCCGCGTCACCATACCCGGATGCCGCGGTATATTCGCGGCCGCGCCGGGGAGGTCGTGTCCTGCCACGGAGCGCATGTGTTCCCGGATGAGCACGCCACGTCCGGCGAGAGGATTCCCCATCACCTGTACGGGGTCCGCTTCACCGGCGAGGAACTCTGGGGGGCGGGTTTCGCGGAGGAAGGTGCAGTGGTCTACGTGGATGTCTTCGAGCCCTACATCGCCGGTATCGCCGATTGAAGCGCCTGCGGTACATCCGGCGGACCCGGTCGTCCCGGCAGCCGGCCGGCGGACGCAGTCCCGGGCCCGGCCGATGACCGAGCCGCAACCCTCCCGGCCACGGGTGGACGGGGAGCCCGTATTCGATGCCCCGTGGCAGGCGCGTACATTCGCCATGGCGGTACACCTGCACGAGGCGGGCCTCTTCACCTGGGGGGAATGGTCGGAACGGCTCGCGCGGCAGATCGCCGCGCGGGAACGCCGCCGGCCCATCGCCGGAAGCGAGGACTATTACCGGGTATGGCAGGATACCCTGGAGGCGCTGGTCGCGGAACGGGCCGGAACATGATCGTGGACGGCCAGGAAATCGAGTGCGTCACGTTCGATCTGGATGACACCCTGTGGCTGTGCTTCCCGGTGATCCTCAAGGCCGAGTCCGTCTTCTACGGCTGGCTCGGGAAACACTATCCGCGGATCGCCGAAGCATTCACGATTGAAGGCCTGATCGACCATCGGAGGGACTTTTTCTGCGGACTTCCCGCCCGGATGGCGCATGATGTCACCTGGCAGCGGATGCGCTGGCTGGAGAAACTGGCGGATGATTTCGCATGCCCGCGCGGGCACCTGGTCCAGGAGGGTTTCGAGGTCTTCCTCGCGGCACGCAACGATATCGAGCTGTATGACGGCGCCCATGAAATCCTCCGACTCGCCAGCGAGCGATACACCTGCGGCACCATCACCAACGGCAACGCAGACGTTGCGCGCATCGGCATCGACCACTATTTCGATTTCAGCATCACCGCCTCCGGCGCCGGCGCCGCCAAACCGGATCCGGCGATCTTTCTCGCCGCCGCCGAGGCCGCGGGCATGCCGCCGGAAAGGATCCTGCACATCGGCGACGATCCCGAGCGCGATATCCGGGGTGCCGCCAATATCCGGATGAAAACCCTCTGGATCAACCCGGACGGGAAGCCCTGGGAAGGACCGGGGAGTCCGGACATGGAGCTTCGAAGCATCAATGAACTGGCAGGCCTGCTGGTTCACTGACGGGTTGCCGGCCGCGATGGATCCGCAACATGGAGGCAGCATGTTCCGGCTCCGGGGACCGGACCCGGAACTACCCGACACCACTTTCCGGATCACGCCATGAACGAAACGCTTCCCTGGCACCAGCAGGCAACCAGGAAGATCGACCGTGCAGCCGTCGCGCGCGCGGAGGAACGCCAGCGCATGCTGACAAAGCCCCCGGGTTCCCTGGGAGCGCTGGAGCGCCTCGCGGTACGTGCCTGCGGATGGATGGGGGATGCGCCGGCGGTCAATCGCCCCGCCGTGGCGGTGTTCGCCGCCGACCATGGCATCGCGGCCGAGGGCGTGTCGGCCTTTCCCCAGGCCGTGACCGGGGAGATGGTGCGGAATTTTTCCGCGGGCGGCGCCGCCATCAGCGTACTTGCCGGGTCCCAGGGGGCCATGCTGGAGGTGGTCCACCTGGGGACGGTCAATGATCCGGGTCCGCTGCCCGGCGTGGTCCGGGCGCACATCGCGCCCGAGACCGCGAACTTTCTCCGCGGCCCCGCCATGACCGGGGACCAGCTGGAGCAGGCGCTGGCGGCGGGAAGAATGACGGTGGAGCGCTTCGTTGGCCGGGGCGCGGACATTCTCGCCTGCGGCGAGATGGGGATCGGCAACACCACTTCGGCCACGGCCCTGGCCTGCGCCTATCTCGGATTGTCCCCCAGGGACGTGGCGGGCCCCGGAACCGGCCTGGATGCCGCCGGGGTAGAGGCCAAGGCACTGGTGGTGGCCGGGGCGCTGGAATTTCACCGGGAGGGGCTTGCGGACCCGCTGTCGGTCCTGCAGCGGGTGGGCGGTTTCGAGATCGCCGCGCTCACCGGCGCCTTCATCGCCGCCGCCCAGGCGGGACTGCCGGTCCTGGTGGACGGGTTCATCGCGTCCGCGGCGGCCCTCGCCGCCGTCAGGATCCGGCCATCGTCGGGCGAATGGATGCAGCTTTCCCATCTTTCCGCGGAACCGGGCCATGCACCGCTCCAGGCGGCGCTCGCGCGGGAAACAGGAAGCCCCCCGCTGCTCGACCTCGGGATGCGGCTGGGCGAGGGCAGCGGTGCCGCACTGGCCATTCCCCTGGTGAGGCTCGCCCTGGACCTGCACCGGGAGATGGCCACTTTCGCGGAAGCCGGCGTCTCCGGGGCCGACGGTCCATGAGTACCACAGGCCATATCGAGCTCCTCAGGCATGGCCGCACCCTCAACGAGGGGGTCTTCCGGGGCCGGCTGGATGAACCCCTGAGTGACGAGGGGCACGCGCAGATGGCGGCGTCGGTGGACGGGCACCGGTGGTCCAGGGTCATTGCGTCCCCCCTCAGCCGCTGCCGGCGGTTCGGCGAGCATCTTGCCCGGGAAAGGGGGATCGATCTGGCAATTGACGAGCGGCTGGCGGAATATGATTTCGGCGATTGGGAGGGCAGGGATATCCAGTCCGTGATGGAATCGGAGGGAGATTCCGTGCAGCGGTTCTTCGCCGATCCCTATGCCTTCACGCCGCCCGGCGGCGAGGATTTCCGCCGTTTCAACGAACGGGTGCTGGGCGCCTGGCGGGACCTTTCGGGGAATATCGGCGGCAGCGCCGATGAAACCGGTGATAACATCCTGGTCATCACCCACGGCGGGGTCATTCTCAGTATCCTTGCCTCCGTGCTGGATCGGGAGGGACTGCACATGCGAATCGACGTGCCACATGCCTGCATCAGCCGTATTGCCCGGGCCTGGGAAGACCGGCCCCAGCGCCTGCTGTTCCATGGCGTAGGGCCCATCCGGGATGCCTGAAATGCGCCCGGATTCACTCCCGCCGGCCCTTGATTCCCTCTGGCGTTCATTCCGGGTGGCCCTGGGTCTCTTGACCCTGCTGCCGGCGGGGGATCTGTCCGGTGCGACACCTGCGGAAAGAAGGCAGTCGCTGTATCTCCTGCCGTTGATCGGGCTGGTGATCGGGATCCTGCTCTGGTTCGCCTGGTTCATGCTTCCCCGGTCCCCGTGGCTGGCCGCCATGGTGGTGCTCGTGATCTGGGTGGTGCTGACCGGCGCCCTTCACCTGGATGGCCTGGCCGACAGCATGGATGCATGGATGGGCGGGCACCGGGACCCGAACCGGACGTTGTACATACTGCGCGATCCCACCTGCGGCCCGATGGCGATCGTGGCCCTGATCCTGGCTCTCGGCCTGAAACTCGTTTCGCTGGGTACCCTGTTCCAGGCGGACGCGGCGATATTCCTGCCCGCGGTGCCCGTGATCGGCCGCGTCGGCATCATCATCCTGTACGGAACCACACCCTATGTGCGCCCCGGCGGCCTCGGGGAGGCCCTCCGCCCCGAGGCCCAGGACCGTTACTGGCTGTTTTCAAGCCTGGCGGGCAGCCTGGTGGTGACGGTATTGTTCCTCGGCTTCGTCCTGGTGGCGGCGCTGGTCGCGGCGGCGGTGGCGTTTGTCCTGGTCCGCTGGGCCGCCATGGTACGGCTGCGGGGATTTACCGGTGACGTGGCCGGCGCCATGATCGAGTTGGTGGAGACGGCCGCACTGCTGGTCATCGCCCTGGTTGTCGCCATGTGATCCAGGGAAGCCGGCTGTCCGGCAGCCGGTTACCCGAAGCGTGTGTCCCGGTCCGGCGCAGGTCCCGCACCCGGGTCCGCAACCACGCAGGGATGGAATATCGGCCTACGATTTCAGCAGCAGGCCGCCATCGACCGCCACATCAATCCCGGTGATGAAGCCGGCGCCATCGGAGAGCAGGAACATGGCGGTATTGGCCATGTCTTTCGGCGTGCCGAGCCGCCCGAGCGGAATGTTCCCGGCCACCTGGTTCTGCACCTCCTCGGTATCCCAGCGGGCCTGCATCGGTGTCAGTGACAGTCCCGGGCAAATCACGTTCGACCGGATGCCGTCTGCCGCAAGCTGCATCGCCAGTGACCGCGAAAAGGCGCTCACCGCCGCCTTTGAGGCCGCATAGGCGTCCTGTGGCACCGGGTCGCCGCGCATCCACTGGATGGTCGAGAAGTGCACCATGGCGCCGGCACCGGGTGACGCCTTCATCAGGGGTGTACAG
>JAJDTE010000010.1:0-5556 GCA_022827325.1 Gammaproteobacteria bacterium
GCCAACGGCGGACCAGATCGCCCGCGCCCGCCGGATCATCGCCCGGTTCGAGGCCGCCGGCACGGGCCTTGTGGTCATCGACGGCAAGCTGATCGAGAAACCGGTGCTGCGCAACATGCATCGCATCGTGGCCATCGCCGAGCGGATGGGACAGTGACGGAAAGGAAAGGACCCGGTTCTGCCTCGCCGCCGTGCCTATGAAAGTTCCCCGCAGGGGGCATTTGCTCACGGACCCGGCCTTCTCGGGTACGGGCATCCGGAAACCGGGTTGTCCGTACCGGGCCCGGGCCGGCATTCCCGTTCCCTGCACCGCACACTGTACCCGGGGTGATCCATGAAGACACATGCCAGAGTGGTCGTGATCGGCGGCGGAATCGGCGGGGTGTCCGTGCTGTACCACCTGACCCGGGAGGGCTGGACCGATGTGGTGCTGGTGGAGCGCGACGAGCTGACGTCCGGTTCCACCTGGCACGCCGCCGCCCAGGTGACCCAGTTCGGCGTCAATCAGACCATGGTGGCGCTGAAGCGCCATTCCATCGACCTGTACCGGGAACTGGCCGGGGATCCCGAGTATCCCATCAACTATCACATCACCGGGGGCATGCGCCTTGCGCATACCCGGGCACAGGTGGATACCTACCGCCATTTCGTCGGCATGGCGGCCGGGGTCGGCGTGGAGATGGAATTCATCGATGCCGCCGAGGCGGGCCGGCGTCACCCCCTCCTGCAGGCCGACGGTCTCCTGGGCGCCTGGTGGGATCCTCTTGACGGGGATATCGATCCTGCCCAGCTGGTGTTCGCGTTGGCCAGGCGGGCGCGGAAGGCGGGCGCGGAGGTGTACCGGTTCAACGGGGTCCATGACATCACCCGCAAGGCCGGCGGAGAATTCATCGTCCACACGAAGAACGGCGACATCACCTGCGAGATGGTGGTCAACGCCTCCGGCTACCGGGTCAATGAGGTGGGTGCGATGCTCGGGATCAGCCATCCCGTCATCTCCATGGAGCACATGTACTTCCTGACGGAACCCATTCCCGGGATCGAGGCGCTGGATTTCCGCGTGCCTGTCATCCGGGACCCCGGGGACGATTTCTACAGCCGGCAGGAGAAGACCGGGCTTCTGGTCGGGGTCTACGAGCAGGGTTGCCGGCCCTTCGGCATGGACGGTATCGACCCCGGGTTCACCAGTTCGCTTTGTCCGTCGGACCTGGACCGGTGCCTGGACAACATGGAAGGCATTTTCCGGCGGCTGCCCTGCCTTGCGGAAACCGGCATCCACACGGTCATCAACGGCCCCATCACCTACAGCGCCGACGGCGCCCCGCTGGTGGGTCCGGTACCCGGGGTGCCCAACGCCTTTGCCTGTATCGGGCTTCGTGCCGGCATCGGCGAGGGCGGCGGACTCGGCAAGGTGCTGGCGGAGATCATGGTGCACGGGGAGTGCGAATGGGACGCCTGGTACCTGGATCCCCGCCGCCTCACCGGCTGGGCAAGTACCGAGGTCACCTGCCTGAAGGCCGTCGAGGAGTACCGGAACGAGTTCCACTACCACCTGCCGCACGAGCACCGCCCGGCCGCCCGATGCCTGCGCACCACGCCGCTCCACACCGAGTTCGAGCGCCAGCACTGTGTCTTCGGGGTGGTGAACGGATGGGAGCGGTCGCTCTTCTTCAGGCCGTCGGCAGACTTCGTGGACGAGCACTCCTGGCGGTTCACGCCCACCTTCGAGGTGGTGGCGGGGGAAGTGGCGGGTATCGCCGCTGCCGCCGGGCTGATGGAGGTTTCCGGATTCAACCGCTACGAGATCCGGGGTCCCGGAGCCGGTGCGTTCCTTGACCGCATGACCTGCAGTGCCCTGCCCGCAACGGACGGCAAGGTCAACCTCTGCTACCTCCTGACCAACAGGGGCCATGTCCTTGCCGAGGCCACCATCGCAAGGCTCGGCGAGGACCACTACTGGTACGGCTCCGCCGCCGGCGCCGAGTGGCATGACCGGGACTGGCTGCGCCTGCACATGCCGCCGTCCGTGACCCTGACCGAAATGACGGGCAGCCACACCATGCTGGTGGTGGCGGGACCGCATGCGAGGGCGCTTCTCGAGTCGCTCTCCCCCCGGGGCGACTGGTCCCGGGAAGCCTTCCCCCCCATGCACGCCAGGCCCATGCATCTCGGCCCTGCGGAAGTGCTGTGCATGCGGGTCAGTTTCTCCGGTGAACTCGCCTTTGAACTGCATGTCCCGAACGAGAGGCTGCTCCTGGTCTACCGGCTGCTGAAAGAGGCGGGCCGGGGATTCGACCTCGTCCAGTTCGGGCTCTACGCCACCGAGTCCATGCGCCTCGAGAAGGGCTACCTGCACTGGAAGGCGGACCTGATCCATGAGCACAACCCGGTGGAAGCCGGCCTCGGGCGGTTCGCCAGGATGGACAAGGGCCCCTTTATCGGCAGGGAGGCACTAGAGGAGGAAGTCCGTCGCGGGGACCGGCGGCGGCTCGTGGTGATGACGGTGGATTGCGATCACGCCCCCGCCCATGGCGGGGATCCGGTGTACCGGGACGGCAGGCTGGTCGGCTCGGTGACGTCCGCAGGTTACGGGCACCGGGTGAAGAGGAACATCGCCTATGCCTACGTGGAGCCCGGGGCAGCGGCGCCGGAGACGGACCTCGACGTCGGCATCCTCGGGAAACGCTGCCCCGCGCGGGTCAGTGCCCCCTGCCTGTACGACCCGGAAAACCGTCGCTGGCGGGTCTGATGAGCCCGAGGCGCACCAGGCGGGGAGGGCAATCCAGTCGGGAGGCCATGCATGCGCAGCGCGCCCGGCCTCCGGCCGTCGATCCCTGCCCCCCGGGCCCGGCCGGGGGCCGCTACAGGCCCCTTGGCGAGGGTGAGGTCCGGGCGATCTACGACACCGCCCTTGGGATACTCGCGGAAATCGGCATGGGCGAGGTCCCGGCGGTGCTCAGGGAAAAGGCCCTGTCGGCCGGGGCGGAACTCAGCGACCGGGGCAGGCTATGCTACCCCCGCGCCATGGTGGAGGACATCATCGCCGGCGCCTGCCGGTCCTTCACCTTCCATGGCCGCGACCCCGCCCACGACATCGAGGTCGGGGGTGAGCGGGTGTATTTCGGCACCGGCGGCGCGGCGGTGCAGACCCTGGATCTGGAGAGCGGCGACTACCGCCCGTCCACCCTGGAGGACCTCCATGACTTCACCCGCCTGGCCGACGCGCTCAAGAACATCGCCTGGTTCACCCGCTGCTGCGTCGCCACCGACGTGCCGGACAATTTCGATCTCGACATCAACACCGCCTACACGCTGGTGAGGGGAACCACCAAGCCCATCGGCACCAGCTTTTTCGTCGCCGATCATGTGGACCCGGTGATCGCGCTTTTCGACCGGGTGCTTGGTGGGGAAGGGCGCTTCCGCGACAGGCCGTTCTGCAAAGCCCACGTAAGTCCGGTGATCTCGCCCCTCCGGTACGGGGCCGACGCAGTGCACGTGGCCCTGGCCGCCATGCGCCACCGGATGCCGCTCAACAACATCGTGGCCGCGCAGTCCGGCGCCACGGCGCCGGCTGCGCCCGCCGGGATGCTGGCCTCGACGCTGGCCGAGACCCTCTCGGCCCTGGTCATGGTCAACGTGTTCGAGCGGGGCTACCCGATGATCTTCTCCAACTGGCCCTTCGTGATCGACCTGCGCACGGGTTCGTTCGCCGGCAGCGGCGGTGAGATCTCCCTCCTGAACGCCGCCTCCGTGCAGCTTGCCAACTGGCTCGGACTGCCGTCGGGCGCGGCCTGCAGCATGGCGGACGCCAAGGCGGTGGACGCGCAGATGGGACTGGAAAAGGCGCTGTCCGCGACGGCCGTGGGCCTTGCGGGCGGCAACATGCTCTACGAGTCCTCCGGCATGATGGCAAGCCTCCTCGGCGCCTCGTTCGAGGCTTTCGTGGTGGACGACGAGATGCTATCCCTGGTCTACCGGCTCCTGCGGGGCATCGAGGTCAACGACGGAACCCTGAACCCCGGGGCGATCCGCGAGGCGGTCTTCGGCGAGGGGCATTTTCTCGGCGGGGCGGACACCATGGCGGCCATGGAGCGGGACTACTACTATCCCGCGCTGTCGGATCGACAGGACCCGGTTTCCTGGATGGCGGAGGGCAAGCGGACGATCCTTGAAAAGGCCAACGAGCGTGCGCGGACGATCCTCGAGGACCATCATCCGGAATACATCGACCCGAAGACCGACGCGGAACTGAGAAGCCGCTTCAACATCCTGCTTCCCTGACCCGGGAAGGCGGGCGCTCCTTCAGCCGATCTGCCGGCTGACCCAGTCCCCGGCGTCGCCGATGCGGTTTTTCCCGTCGACGTAGTCGTCGATGAGCCGTATCAGCCGCTCGCGGCCAAAGGAATTCTCGTGTCCGCCGTGCACGACGCTGACGGGCAGGGAACGCAGCCGCTCCAGGCTTTGCCGGTACAGGGTCCTGTCCGAGTGGTACAGGGTGTCGTAGAGCGCACCGTCGTAGACGGTGTCGCCGGAAAACAGGGTTCCCGTGGCCTGCTCGTAGAGCGCGATGGAGCCCGGGGAATGGCCGGGCAGGTGCAGGACCCGGAAGTGCCGGTCGCCAAGATCCACCACGTCGCCCTCGTCCAGGTAGCCGGTCAGGGGGGCGGGCGTCACGCTGAATTCGCGGTAATCGAAGCCGTCATGGGGCAGGGCGCTGAAAGTCTCCGAACGGATGAACGGGGCCCAGTCCGCGGCATTGTCCCTGGTTGGTGCGGCGTGGATCCCGGCTTCGCTGCGGTGTCCCAGCCGGGTCTCGAATTCATGCTGGCCGCCGATATGGTCGAAATGGGCGTGGGTGGCGATGCAGGTCACCGCCCGCCCCGAAATCAGGCTCACCTCCTTCTTGAGCGGCCGCAGTCCCATCCCGGAGTCGATCAGCAGGTCGCGCTCGCGTCCCCTGACATGCCAGATGTTGCAGCGGAGCCAGGCGGCGACATGGGTCTCCCGTATCAGGCTGATGCCCTCGCCGACCGGGTGAACTTCGTACCAGTCGGATGCGGGTTTCTGGGTCATGGACAGTAAGGCTGGGTAGTGTTGAGCAACAAGTATACGCTGTCGGATAACTGTAGGTAATTCGGTGTCGGAAATCCGGTTGCCCGCCCCCTGCTTAAGTGGTATCGTTTTCTGCGGAATTGCTGAATTTTCAACGATACCAACCAGCCAAATCGGCTTCTCGATTCACTGACCCCTCCGGAGGGAAGAACCATGAAAATCAGACACCTGTTACTCGGCATGACGGCGGGCGCCCTGGCCTGCAACAGTGCCCTTGCTGCAAACGGTTCATCGGACCCCATCAAGATCGCGATCAACGAATGGACCGGACAGCATATCTCCGCGCATATCACCGGGCAGCTCCTGCAGAAGGCCGGCTTCAACATCGAGTACGTAACCGCGGGCGCGGTGCCTCAATTCAAGGCGATTGCCGAGGGCAACCTGCACCTGCAGCCCGAGGTCTGGGACAACAACGTCGGTGACATCTATCCCAAGGCGGTGGAA
>JAJDTE010000001.1:0-10942 GCA_022827325.1 Gammaproteobacteria bacterium
CTGCGGGACAGTTGGGCGAAAATCGACTCCCGGAACAACTGACCGACCGATCCAGCCGTCATCAACCATGGAATATCTCAGCGAATACGGCCTGTTCCTCGCCAAGGCCGTCACCATCGTCATCGCCATCGTGGCGGTTGCCGGCAGCCTCATCGCGGCCGCCATGCGGCAACGCAAGGATGAGCCGGGCATCCGTCTCACCCTCCTGAACCGCCAGTATGACCAGATGGAGACAGCCGTCAGGGCCGCGGCCCTCGGTCCGGGCGGCCAGAAGCAGATGCTGAAGGCGGAAAAGAAGAAGGACAAGCAGAAGGCCAAGGAGGAAAAGAAGGCCGCGAAATCCAGCGAGGATCAGTCCCGGCCGCGGCTCTTCGTTCTCGACTTCGACGGCGACATCCGGGCCAGCGCCACCGAGGCGATGCGCAACGAGATCAGCGCCATCCTCACCGACGCCGGGGAGGAGGACGAGGTGCTCCTCAGACTTGAAAGCGCCGGCGGGCTGGTCCACGGATACGGCCTGGCCGCGAGCCAGCTGCAGCGGCTCAGGGACCGGAACATCCCCCTCACCGTCGCGGTGGACAAGGTAGCCGCCAGCGGCGGCTACATGATGGCCTGCGTGGCCAACCGGATCATCGCAGCGCCGTTCAGCATCGTGGGATCCATCGGGGTGCTGGCCCAGATCCCCAACCTGCACCGGTTCCTCAAGAAGCACGATGTTGATTTCGAGCAGCTGTACGCGGGCGAATACAAACGGACGCTGACCGTCTTCGGCGAGAATACCGAAAAGGGGCGGGAGAAGATGCAGCGGGACCTGGAGGAGACCCACGAGCATTTCAAGGCGTTCATCGCCGAAAGACGGCCAGGGCTCGATCTCGAGGCCGTGGCCACCGGGGAACACTGGCTCGGTACCAGGGCCCTTGAACTCGGCCTGGTGGACGAACTGCGCACCAGCGACGACTACCTGATGGCGACCCGGGGCGAGAGGGACCTGATCAAGGTGGAATTCAGCCGGCGGAAGTCCCTGTCCGAGCGCATCAGCGACATGTTCACCCGCCTCGGCCACGGCCGCGACCAGCGGAACAGGGACCTCGAGACGCCCCTTCTGATGTAGCCGGCATCCGGCCTGACAGAAACACAGCCGTGACCCTTTACCGCTTGGAAAACCGCCGCCCGCAGGTGCACGACACCTGCTTCGTCGCGCCCAGCGCGGACGTGATCGGCCATGTGATCATGGCCGCCCATGCCAGCATCTGGTTCAATGCCGTGGCCCGCGGCGACAACGAGCCGATCACCATCGGAGAGCGCAGCAACGTGCAGGACAATGCCGTGCTGCACACGGACCCCGGCATGCCGCTTGTCATCGGCGACCGCGTCACCGTCGGCCACAGCGTCATGCTCCACGGCTGCCGGATCGGGGACGGCTGCCTCGTCGGTGTCGGCAGCATCATCCTGAACAATGCCGTGATCGGGGAATCCTGCCTGGTGGGCGCCAACACCCTCATCACCGAGGGCAAGGAATTTCCTCCCCGATCCATGATCGTCGGCTCTCCCGGCCGGGTGATTCGGGAACTGGATGACCGCGAAGTCAGTGAGATCGCCGGCATTGCGGACATCTACGTGGAGAAGATCGCCCGTTACCGCGATCTCGAAGCGCTGGAGCCAGGCTGAGTCAAGCTGAACCCGGCAAACCCTAGGGGCAACGACCCTCCGCCCCTACTGCGGCATAAAAAAGGCGGCGTGATGGCCGGTCAGTCGTCCAGTTCCCGGATGAGGTCTTGCGCCCGCTTCTTCTGGTCCTCGTTGCCTCCCTTGAGAACCTCCTCGAGATATCCCCTGGCAATTTCCCGCTCACCCAGGTCCATGTAGGCCCGGGCCAGTTCCAAGGCCGTCTCGGATTCGTCTTCCGTTTCCTCAGTTTCCTCAGTTTCCTCCGAGTCCGGGGACTCCCCGCCGGGCTCCTCATCCGAAGGTTCCCCGGCACCGGATTCCCCGGCCGCCGCTTGCACGGGCCCGTCCCCGCCGTCGCCGGGTTTCGGTGCCTCCCCGTCGGCATCAGGCTCACCCGCGCTTTCCTCGCGGGGTTCCTCTTCCCCGGCATCATCCGGATCCGGGGACGGAGCGTCGGCGGCTTCTTCCGGCCCGGCTGCGGGCTCCTCGTGCAGGGGGACTTCGCCGGTAAAGAGCGGATTGTTCGGGCTCACTTCCTTGCCCATGGCGATGATCCTGTCCCAGTTGACATTCCGGGACAGACCGCCCCGCGCCCGAAGTTCGTCCGCCAGGGAGTCGAAGGCCCACCGGTCGTCCTGCATGTGGTAGATCTCCAGCAGCTTTTCCGCCAGTTCTCCCCGCTCGGGATCCACGGACCAGGCATCCTTGAGCACCTCGATGGCCTGTTCGATCCGGTCATATTCCAGATAGACGTCCGCCTCCACCACCGGGTCGATCTCCCCGGACGGGCCCCCTTCGCCGGTCACTTCGGCACTGGCCGCGGCGCCTTCCGCGCCCTCGTCCGCCGAACCGGCATCCGCGGTTTCCTGCGGCGCCGTGTCTTGTGCGGGATCACTTCCGGTATCTTGCATCGACCGGGCCGGGGCACCGGATTCTGCTGAGAATTCCCTGTCGGAAGAGTCGGCATCGCCGTCTTCGGACATCCTGCGCGCCTTGCGGCGCTGCCATACGAACAGGGCGGCCAGGAGCGCCAGGAGGCCTACCGCGATCTTCGGGCCATAGTCCGGCAGAATGGCGAATACGTTCTTGATCCAGTCCAGCAGGCCGTCCCGGGTCGCGACGGGGGCCGGTTCCCCGTACCCGTCATCCGTGGCCACCGCGCTGACGGGCTCCTCCTCCGGGGCATCGGCCGGCTCCGGCTGGGTGCCGGACACCGTCACGGCAACCTGGGGCTCCTCTACAGTTTCCTCTTCCGGCTCCTCCTGCGCCGGAACCGCCGGGTCCACGGTTACCGCCGGGGTTTCATCTTCGGCTGGAGCCGTATCCTGCTGCGCCAGCAGGATTTCATCGGTTTCGGCGGCTGCCTCAGGCTCCGCATCGGTTTCCGCAACTTCCGCGGGTTCCTCCGGAGCGGCGGCCTCATCCTCGGGAATCCCGACCGTCTCCACCACTTCGTCTTCACCGGCAGCACCGCTCACCATCGGCTCGGCGGATTCCCCGGCCGGGGGTTCGGTGGTACCGTCATCGGCCTGAACGGCCACCTCGACGGCAGGCGCCTCCTCCGCCTCTTCCGGTTCTTTCAGTGCCGGAACCACCGGGTCGACGGTCACCGTCATGGATTCTTCTTCAGCGGGCGCCGTATCCTGCTGCGCCAACAGGATTTCTTCACTGCCGGCTACGGGTTCCGCATCGGCCGCAGTAACTTCCGCAGGCTCCTCCGGGGCGTCCTGGTCCTCGGGAATCTTGACGATTTCCACCACCCCGTCGTCACCGGCAACACCGCTCACCATCGGCTCGGCGGAATCCAGGGACGGGAGTTCGACAGTGCCGTCATCGGCCTCGGCGGCCATCTCGACGGCAGGCGCCTCATCCGGCTCCGCCGGTTCCGGAACCGCCGGGTCCATGGATTCCGCCAGGGATTCATCTGCGGCGGGCGCCTGGTCCTCGGGAATCTTGACTGTCTCCACCACTCCGTCGTCATCGGCAACACCGCTCACCATCGGCTCGGTGGATTCCAGGGCCGGCAGTTCAGCGGTGCCGTCATCGGCCTCGGCGGCCACCTCGACGGCAGGCGCCTCTTCCATGGCTTCGGCAGTCTCCGGTTGGGTTCCGGGCTCCGCCATGGCAACCTGGAGTTCCTCTTCCGGCTCCGCCGGGGCCGGAGCAGCCGCATCCCCGGTTACCGCCGGAACCTCGTCTTCGGCAGGCGCCGTATCCTGCTGCGCCAGCAGGATTTCATCGGTTTCGGCGGCGGCGGGTTCCGCATCGGCGGCAGAAACTTCAGCAGGCTCCTCCGAGGCATCCTGGTCCTCGGGAATCTTGACGATCTCCACCACGCCGGCGGCATCAAGGGCCGGAAGTTCAGCGGTGCCGTCATCGGCCTCGGCGGCTATCTCGGCGGCAGGCGCCTCTTCGACCTCGACAGTCTCCGGCTGGGTACCGGGCTCCACCATGGCAACCTGGAGTTCCTCTTCCGGCTCCGCCGGTTCCGGAATCGCCGCACCCCCGGTTACCGCCGGGACCTCGTCTTCGGCGGGCGCCGTATCCTGCTGCGCCAGCAGGATTTCATCGGTTTCGGTGGCGGCCTCGGGTTCCGCGTCAGCCGCGGAAACTTCCACGGGTTCCTCCGGAGCTGCAACCTGGTCCTCGGAGACTTCGACCGTCTCCACCACCCCGTCGTCATCGGCGACACCACTCACCTGCGGTTCGGTGGACTCCAGGGCCGGGGTTTCAGTGGTGCCGTCGTCGGCCTGTACGCTCTCCGGGAGACCGGGATCCTCTTCCTGTTCACCCGCGGCGCGGCTCTGGGCGGTGGCAAGAGGAACATTTTCCACCTCGAGCAGGGTGGAGATGTCCCCCGTCTGTTCCTGCATCTGCTGCAGGTTTTCCTGCACGTTCCGGGTCTCCTCGCCGCTCGCGAGGAGCGTTTCATCCATTTGCGCCAGCCCGGCTTCCATGGCCTTGAGCAGCGCCTGGGCGTCGTCCTCCTCCGGCACCGCCTCGGGGTCGGCCTCCTGGCTGATGGTCAACTCCGGACCCGCGGGTTCCTCGACTGCGGGGGCGGGCTCTTCCGCGACCTCGACTTCAGGGATTTCCGGGGGCGTCTCCACGGGCTCAGTGATCTGGCCGGGGTCCGCTACATCCGCCTGGACCGGCTCTTCCGGAGCAATCTCTTCGGTCACCTCCGGGACCTCCTCCACGGCCGGTTCAGCCGCCTCGGGTGCGGGCTCGGCCGCGACTTCCGCCTCCGGTTGCTCGACGACCGGCGGCTCCTCTTCCGTCACCACGGACGGGGCGGCCTCTGGTTCCGGCGCCTCCGGTTCGGTCACGGTGTCCGCGATCTGCGGCTCCGGCGCCGGGTCGGGATCAGCCCGCCGTTGACGGACCCTTTGCTGGTACGCGGTGAACTGGTCCAGCTGCTCGGAGTACGCGGCCACCGATTCGCTGTAGGTCACCGTCCTGATTTCGTCGAACGTGGGAAGCCTGAGTACCGCACCGCTGCGGATCAGGTTCATGTTTTCGTTGATGAAGGCCCTGGGATTTTCCCTGAACACGGCAAGGTAGGCCCGGAAGCGATGGAGATCCTCGGGCACATTCATCCAAAGGACGATGTGCGACAGGGTGTGGCCGCTTTCCACCACGAACTCCTCGCCCGGAATCGCCACCGGCTGCGCGTCCTCCCCGGCGGCATCTTCCGTGCTCTCGCCTTCTTCCTCCACGCTCCCGACGGATACCGACGTCGCGGAAGGCGCAGCGGCCAGCGACGCGGTGTATTCCCGGACCTCCCTGCCGCCCGCCCACGTCGCGGCAACCAGCAGCCCGAGGGAGACATCGTCGACCGCCTCCTCGGTGGTGATCACGACCTGGTAGCCGCCCTGATCAAGCGGCACCAGCGCGAATTCCATGGAATCGGCCAGCGACGGGTATTCCACGCCCGCAGCCGCGAAATCCGATCGTACGGCCAGCGACACGTCCAGGGTTTCCGCCTCGGAAGCGCTGACCGAGTGCACCTCGATGACGAGCCTCAGCGGCTCTCCGGGGCCGGACTCCACGCTCATCTCGCCGAAGCCGAACGCCTGCGCCGTCCCGGGCATCACCCCGGCGGCGAACAGCAATACAGCGGCAAGAATCGCCGCCGGTCTGGAAAGAAGATCAAACATTATGCACGATGCATGTTACTGCACTCTATGGTATTTCCCCTACGTCCGGTCATGCCGACGCCCGGTACCGATCGGCCGCCCGGGGACAATGCGTTCTACAGGAACAGCCAAGGCGCCTCCTGCCGACGCCGCTGCTCGTACTGCCTGATCGCCTCGGCCCTCTCGAGCGTCAGGCCGATGTCATCAAGACCGTTCACAAGACAGTGCTTGCGAAACGGCTCCACGTCAAAATGCAGCGTCTCGCCGTCCGGGAGTTCAACAGTCTGTTCCGGCAGATCGACCTTCAGCCTGTACCCCGGTTGCCCGAAAACCCGGGCAAACAGGTCGTTCACCGTATTTTCATCCAGAACCACGGGCAATAGGCCGTTCTTGAAGCAATTGTTGAAGAAAATGTCGGCGAAACTCGGCCCGATGACGCAGCGGATCCCGAAATCCTCCAGCGCCCATGGCGCATGCTCGCGGGAAGAGCCGCAGCCGAAGTTCTCCCGTGCAAGGAGGATCGAGGCGCCCCGGTAGCGTTCCTGGTTCAGGACGAAGTCCGGATTGGTCGGACGCTGGGAATTGTCCATGCCCGGTTCCCCGTGATCCAGGTAGCGCCACTCGTCGAACAGGTTCGGCCCGAACCCGGAGCGCTTGATGGATTTCAGGAACTGCTTCGGAATGATGGCGTCGGTATCCACGTTGGCCCTGTCCAGGGGCACCACCAGGCCGTCCAGCTCCGTAAAAGCGTTCATCCCAGTTCCTCCGGCGTGGTGAAATGGCCGGCCACCGCGGCGGCCGCGGCCATGGCGGGCGAGACCAGGTGCGTGCGGCCGCCCTGCCCCTGGCGGCCCTCGAAATTCCGGTTGGAGGTGGAAGCGCAGCGCTCCCCGGGACCCAGGCGGTCCGCGTTCATCGCCAGGCACATGGAACAGCCGGGATTGCGCCATTCAAAGCCGGCGTCGATGAAGATCCGGTTGAGGCCCTCCTCCTCGGCCTGGCGCTTGACCAGTCCGGAGCCTGGCACCACGAGGGCCTGCTTGACGTCGGGATGGACGCGCTGTCCCTCGACCACGCCGGCCGCCTCGCGCAGGTCCTCGATGCGGCTGTTCGTGCACGAGCCGATGAAGATGTGGTCGGGGCGGATGTCCCGGATCCGGGTGCCGGCCTCGAGGCCCATGTACTCAAGGGCCCGGCCGATCCCCTCCCGCGCCACCCTGTCCCCGGAATCCTCCGGGTCCGGCACGACGCCGTCGATATCGGTCACCATCTCCGGCGAGGTGCCCCAGGTCACCTGGGGCCGGATGGCGTCTCCGTCGAGGACCACCTCGCGGTCGAAGACCGCATCGTCGTCACTGCGAAAATCGCGCCAGGCAGTCTCCGCCCGGCGCCACATCTCGCCTTCCGGGGCATAGGGCCGGCCCTTCAGATAATCCAGCGTGGTGTCGTCCACGGCGATCATTCCCGCGCGGGCGCCGGCCTCGATGGCCATGTTGCAGACCGTCATCCGCGCCTCCATGCTCAGGGCCTCGATCACCTGGCCGCCGAACTCGATGGCGTGCCCCGTGCCGCCCGCGGTGCCGATCCGGCCGATGATGGCCAGGATGACGTCCTTGGACCCGATCCCGGGCCTGAGGCTGCCCTCCACCCGGACGCGCATGTTTTTCGATTTGCGCTGTATCAGGCACTGGGTTGCCATCACATGCTCCACTTCCGACGTGCCGATGCCGAAGGCCAGCGCGCCGAACGCGCCGTGGGTCGCGGTATGGGAGTCGCCGCAGACGATGGTCATGCCCGGCAGCGTGATGCCCTGCTCGGGGCCGATCACATGCACGATGCCCTGGCGCGGGTCGCCCATGCCGAATTCCGTGATCCCGAAGTGATTGCAGTTCTGGTCCAGGGTGACCACCTGGAGCCGCGACACCGGGTCGTCGATCTCCGTGTTGTCCGTGGTGGTGGGAATGTTGTGATCCGGAACCGCCACCATGCTGGCGGTGCGCCAGGGCTTGCGCCCGGCCAGATGCAGCCCCTCGAACGCCTGGGGCGAGGTGACCTCGTGCACCAGGTGGCGGTCGATATAGATCAGCGAAGTGCCGTCTTCCTCCGTGTGGATGACGTGCTGGTCCCAAAGCTTGTCGTACAGGGTTCTTCCCATCCGTTGCGGCCGATGATGCTGAATCAAACCGGAAATTTTAGCACATGGCGGCCCTGCCACCCTTTTGCCAGAAGGATGACACAAGATTTCCGATCAGCCCCTTACCGCTCCGGGGAACTGCCGTTCTGCGCCCGGTCGCGCAGGGCATGGTCCATCAGCACCAGCGCCAGCATGGCCTCGACGATGGGCACCGCCCGGAGCCCGACGCACGGGTCGTGCCGGCCCGGCGTGCTCACGTCCACCGGCCGGTTGTCGAGATCCACCGTGCGCCCGGGCAGCAGGATGCTCGAGGTGGGCTTGAACGCCACCCGGGCCACGATATCCTGGCCGCTGGAGATGCCGCCGAGGACACCGCCGGCATGGTTGCTGGCGAAGCCGTCCGGGGTGATCTCGTCCCGGTGCTCGGAACCCCGCTGCCGCACGGCGCCGAACCCGGCGCCGATCTCCACGCCCTTGGTGGCGTTGATGCTCAGCATGGCCGCGCCGATGTCCGCGTCCAGGCGGCCGAACACCGGCTCACCCCATCCCGGGGGCACGCCGCTGGCCTCCACCAGCACGCCGGCGCCCACGGAATCCCCGGACTTGCGGATGACCTTGATCAGTTCCTCGAGTTCCGGCACCGCCTCTTCGTCGGCCACGAAAAACGGATTGCTATTGACCTGGCTCCAGTCCTTCGGCGGGATGGCCCGCTCGCCGATCTGGTAGATGCATCCGCGAATCTCCACGCCGTACGCCTGGCGGAGATACTTCTTCGCGATGCCCCCGGCCGCCACCCGGATCGCGGTCTCCCTGGCGGAGGACCGGCCCCCGCCGCGGTAGTCCCTGAGGCCGTACTTCTTCAGGTAGGTGAAATCCGCGTGCCCCGGGCGGAACCGGTCCCTGATCGTGCTGTAGTCCTTGGTGCGCTGGTTGGTGTTGTGGATCAATAGGCCGATGGGCGTGCCCGTCGTCACGCCCTCGAACACCCCGGAGAGGATCTCCACGCGGTCGTCCTCGCGCCGCTGGGTGGTGAACTTGGACTGCCCGGGACGGCGCCGGTCCAGGTCCGGCTGCAGGTCCTCATCCGCGTCCAGGGTCATGCCCGGGGGGCAGCCGTCCACCACGCCGCCGATGGCCGGACCATGACTTTCGCCGAAGGTCGTCAGGGTGAAGATCTGTCCGATGGTATTGCCAGCCACGATGCGGGGTGCGGTGTCGATTCCGGAAATGTCGCGATGCAAACGGATTGTAGCCGATGGAGCCCGGCCGGCCTAAATTTCCGTGACCGCCTCGGACGGCCAGTCCAGTTCGTCCTCCTCCACGATCCGGGTTTCCGCCAGGGCGAGGCGGATCCATTCGCGGACCGACGGGTCCGCCTCCATGGTGCGGCAGTAGTCCGCCGCAGAGGCATCCAGCTCCACCGGCACGCTGCGGAACCGCATCACCACCGGGGCGTACATCGCGTCGGCAATGCTGAACCGCCCGAACAGCCAGGGCCCCTCGCCCCCGAACCGTACACGGCAATAGCGCCACACCGCCTGGATCCGGCGCACGTCGCGGGCCGCCGCCTCGCCGAGCCGGTACCCGGGAAACCGGCGGCGGAGGTTCATCGGCGCCTCGGCGCGCAGGGCGGGGAAACTGGAATGCATCTCCGCGCTCGCGGACCGCGCCGCCGCGCGGGCCGCGGGGTCCTCCGGCCAGGGCTCCGTTTCCGGAAAGCGCTCGCCCAGGTACTCCAGAATGGCGAGGGAATCCCACACCTCGGTGTCGCCGTCGAGCAGCACCGGCACCTTGCCGCCGGAAAACCGCTCCGCGAGGATCCGGCGCAGCTCCGCGCCGCCAAGGCCGTACCGGTCCACCTCCACCGGCAGTCCATGCCTGTGCACGAACAGCCAGGGGCGCATCGACCAGGTGGAATAGTTGCAATCGCCAATGATCAGTCGCATCGCCTGGCAGAGTCTCCGCGGGAGTACAATCGGTCCCCCGAGTGTAACCGTTCCGGGTCCGCCCGCATCCCCCTTCAGCCAGCATCCGAACCCGCACTGAACATGCCTTCAGGCAACCGTCTCGACTACCTGCTGCTGGGCGTGCTCGCCCTGATCTGGAGCACCTCGTTTCTCCTCATCAAGATCGGGGTGACGGGCATGGAGCCGTTCACCCTCACCGCCATCCGCCTGGTCATCGCCGCCGGCGTGCTCCTGCTTGTGCTCCGGCTTTCCGGGCGCCGGCTCGTCGTCACCAGGCCCGCCGTCCGGCTCTATGCCTTCGTCGGCGTTTTCGGAAACGCCCTGCCCTTCTCCCTGATCAGCCTCGGCGAGGTCACGGTGACCAGTTCCATGGCCGCGGTGCTGATGGGCATCATGCCCGTCGCCACGTTCGTGCTGGCCCACCTGCTCATCCCTTCGGAGCCCATGACCGGGCGCAAGTTCGTGGGGGTGTCCCTCGGCTTCGGCGGGCTGATCGCCCTGGTGGGCATGTCCGCCCTGGGAACCATCGGCAGCGACCCGCTGGGCCAGCTGGCCGTGCTGGGCGGCGCGCTGTGCTATGCACTGACCGCGGTCTACGTGCGCATTCACGGCATGTTCGGCACCCTGGAGGCCGCCGCCGGGGCCGGACTGGTGGCCGCGGCCGCCGGCATCCTCTTCGCCTTCTGGCTGGAAGACCCCCTGACCATGACCCCCACGGCGCCGGCCCTGTGGGCCGCGGTGATCCTGGGCGCCGTCCACACGGCCCTGGCCGCGCTGATCTACTTCCGGACCATCCGCAACCTGAACGCGGTCACCTTCGCCCAGATCAACTACCTGATCCCGGTGCTGGGCAGCGTCTGGGGCATCCTGCTGCTCGGGGAATCCTTCGGCCTGAATGTCGTCATGGCGCTCGGCCTGGTCCTCGCGGGCATCTACTTCGTGCAGCCGCGCCGGCGCCCGCGGGCGGCGGCCGGTACGCCCTGATACGCGGGGCCCCGGTACCGCAGGGGTACGTCAGCGCAGCGCGTCCAGCC
>JAJDTE010000082.1:0-33314 GCA_022827325.1 Gammaproteobacteria bacterium
GAGATGGTGATGCCCGGGGACAATGTGAACCTGGTGGCGGAACTGATCGCGCCGATCGCGATGGAGGAGGGGCTCCGGTTCGCGATCCGCGAGGGCGGCCGCACCGTGGGTGCGGGCGTGGTGTCCAAGATCCTCGCCTGATCACCGAAACAATCTTTCGAGAAGAGTAGCACCGTGAAGGTCGAAAACCAGAAAATCCGGATCAGCCTGAAAGCCTTCGATCACAAGACGATCGACCGCTCGGCGTTGGAGATAGTCGATACCGCGCGCCGCACCGGCGCGCTGGTGATGGGCCCGATCCCCTTGCCGACCAAGATCGAAAAGTACACGCTGCTCAGGTCTCCCCATGTCAACAAGAAGGCCCGCGACCAGTTCGAGATCCGCACCCACAAGCGCATCCTGGATATCGTGGAGCCCACCGACAAGACCGTCGACGCCCTGATGAAGCTGGATCTGGCGGCGGGCGTTGACGTCGAAATCAAACTCAACTGACGATCGGCAGGACAGATCAATGTCTATCGGACTGGTAGGAAAGAAAATCGGCATGACACGGGTCTTCAGCGAGGACGGCGTGTCCACCCCGGTCACCGTGATCGAGGTGACCCCCAACCGTGTATCCCAGGTGCGCACCGAGGTGGCGGACGGCTACAACGGCCTGCAGGTGACCGTGGGCGAGCGGCGGGCCAGCCGCGTGTCCGGGCCCATGCGGGGGCATTTTGCCAAGGCCGGCGTCGAACCCGGCCGCGGGGTCTGGGAATTCCGTCTGGACGGACCCTCCGAAAACGAGGTGGGCAGCGATCTCACCGTGGAGATCTTCGCCGTCGGCCAGAAGGTCGACGTCAGTGGCCGCAGCATCGGCAAGGGGTTCGCGGGCACCATCAAGCGGCACAACTTCCGTGGCGGACGGGCGACCCACGGCAACTCCAAGGCCCACCGGCTGCCCGGTTCCATCGGCCAGAACCAGGATCCCGGCAAGGTGTTCAAGGGCAAGAAGATGGCTGGCGGAATGGGTAACCGGAACCGTACCCAGCAGAACCTGGAGGTGGTGCGCGTGGACAGTGAGCGCAACCTGCTCCTGGTCAGCGGCTCCGTACCCGGCGCCCGGGGCGCCGACGTGGTGATCCGTCCGGCGGTCAAGGCCCGGCCGGAAGGCGCCGAGGCCTGAAACAGCGGAAAAACAGCATAAGAGAGCCTGACAATGTCCGTTCAACTAGCAGTCAACAGCACCTCCGGCAGCGGGAACGAAACCGTGCAGCTGTCCGACGCCTTCGGCGCCGACTATAACGAGGCGCTGATCCATCAGGTGGTGGTGGCCTACCGGGCGGGCGCCCGGGCCGGCACCAAGGGCCTGAAGAACCGCTCCCAGGTGGCGGGCGGCGGGGCCAAGCCCTGGCGCCAGAAGGGCACCGGCCGTTCGCGCGCCGGCACCATCCGCAGCCCGATCTTCCGCGGCGGCGGCGTCACCTTCGGGGTCACCACCCGGGACCATTCCCAGAAGGTGAACCGCAAGATGTACCGCGCCGCGATGCGCTCCATCCTGTCGGAGTTGAACCGCCAGGGACGCCTGATCGTGGTGGACGACTTCTCCATGGACGCGCCGAAGACCCGGGACCTGGCCGGCACCCTGGAGGGGCTGGATGTGGTCGAGGCGCTGCTGGTCCTGGAGGAGGACAACCGGAACATCGAGCTGTCCGCACGCAACCTGCCCCGGGTGGCCGTGGTCAACAGCCGGGAGATCGATCCCGTGAGCCTGATCAGTTTTGACAAGGTCGTCGTCACGGTCGGCGCCGTGAAGAAGATTGACGAGGTGTTGCGATGAGCGCCGCCACCGCAGTGAAGGACGAGCGCCTGTACCAGGTGATCCTGCGCCCGGTGATTACCGAGAAATCCACCATCGCCGCGGACAAGCGTCGCCAGATCGTCTTTGCCGTTCTGCCCGACGCCACCAAGCAGGAAGTGCGCCAGGCGGTGGAGAAACTGTTTGACGTCAAGGTGGCCAGTGTCCAGGTCGTCAATGTGCGCGGCAAGGTCAAGCGGTTCGGCCGCATACCGGGAAAGCGCAGCGACTGGAAGAAGGCCTATGTCAGGCTGCAGGAAGGCCACGACATCGACTTCCTCGGTCTGGCGGGCGCCTGACAGAACCAGCAGAGTAACAAGACATGGCACTAGCAAAACAGAAACCAGTCACTCCGGGCCAGCGCGGCATGGTCCGGGTGGTGACCCCGGACCTGCACAAGGGCAAGCCGTATGGTCCCCTGCTCGAACCCAAGAAGGCCATCGACGGGCGCAACAACGCCGGGCGCATCACCGTGCGCCATCGCGGCGGCGGCCACAAGCGGCAGTACCGCGTGGTGGATTTCAAGCGGGACAAGGACGGTGTACCGGCGACGGTCAAGCAACTGGAGTACGATCCCAACCGCAGCGCGCACATCGCACTGCTGGTCTATCGTGACGGGGAGCACCGGTATATCATTTCCCCCCGCGGCATCAAGGCGGGGGATTCGGTGATGTCCGGTCCCGGGGCGCCGTTCAACAACGGCAACTGCCTGCCCCTGCGGAACATACCGATGGGCACGGTGGTCCACTGCGTCGAACTCAAGCCCGGCAAGGGCGCACAGCTGGCGCGTTCCGCCGGCTCCTCGGTGCAGTTCGTGGGCAAGGAGGGTGCCTATGCCCAGCTCCGGCTCCGGTCCGGCGAGATGCGCAAGGTGCACCTTGACTGCCGCGCGACCATCGGCCAGGTCGGCAACTCGGAGCACAGCCTGAAGAAACTCGGCAAGGCCGGGGCCAAGCGCTGGCGCGGGGTGCGCCCCACGGTGCGCGGCGTCGCCATGAACCCGGTGGATCATCCCCACGGCGGCGGGGAGGGCCGGACCTCCGGCGGTCGCCACCCGGTGACGCCCTGGGGCGTCCCCACCAAGGGATACCGGACCCGCTCCAACAAGCGAACCTCTTCAATGATCCTCCGCAGAAGGAAGAAATAGTCATGCCACGTTCCATCAAGAAAGGTCCGTTCGTGGATCATCACCTCTGGGCCAAGATCGAGAAGGCGCGGGAGGAGAACTCCCGCAAGCCGATCAAGACCTGGTCGCGGCGTTCCATGATCATGCCGGAGTTCGTCGGGCTGACCATCGCAGTGCACAACGGCCGCCAGCATCTGCCGATCCTGATCAACGAGAACATGGTCGGCCACAAGCTGGGCGAGTTTGCCCCCACCCGCACCTATCGCGGACACGCAGCCGGGAAGAAGGCCAGGTAAGCCATGGAAGCGAAAGCAATATCACGTTACGTCAGGCTGTCCCCGCAGAAATGCCGGCTGGTGGCGGACCAGGTCCGCAGCCTGCCGGTGGAAAAAGCGCTCGAGCTGCTCCAGTTCAGCAATCGCAAGGGCGCGCTGCTGGTGCGCAAGACCCTGGATTCGGCCATTGCCAACGCGGAGCACAACGAAGGCGCGGATATCGACGAACTGTGGATCAACGCGATCATGGTGGATGAGGCGCCGGTCATGAAACGCTACCGCGCCCGGGCCAAGGGCCGGGGGGCCAGGATCATCAAGCGCAATTGTCATATCACCGTGAGCGTGAGTGACGAACCGCAACCGAAGCGGAGATAACCATGGGACAGAAAGTCAACCCGAACGGCATGCGTCTCGGAATTTCCCGGGACTGGAACACCAAGTGGTATGCCCCCAGCAGGGATTATGCCGCCACGCTGGCAAGCGACCTGAAGCTGCGCCGGTTCATCATGAAGCGGCTCGCCAACGCGGCGGTCAGCAGGGTGGTCATTGACCGGCCGGCGCAGAATCTGAACGTCACCATATACACCGCCCGTCCGGGCATCGTGATCGGCAAGAAGGGCGAGGACATCGAGCGCCTGCGGGCGGGTCTCAGCCGTCTCAACGGCTCTCCCGTGCAGGTGGCCGTGGAAGAGATCCGCAAGCCCGAACTGGATGCCAAGCTGGTGGCGGAGAACATCTGCCAGCAGCTCGAGAAGCGGATCATGTTCCGCCGCGCCATGAAGCGGGCGGTGCAGAACTCCATGCGGCTGGGCGCCGAGGGCGTCAAGGTGATGGTTTCCGGCCGCCTCAACGGGGCCGAGATCGCCCGCACCGAGTGGTACCGCGAGGGCCGGGTGCCCCTGCATACCCTGCGTGCCGACATTGACTACGGCGTCCACGAGGCGCTGACGACGTACGGGATCATCGGCGTCAAGGTCTGGATTTTCAAGGGCGAGGTGTTCACCGAGGAAACCGCGCCCGCCGAGACCCAGGAACAGAAAACCGAGGCGGCCTGAGTAGGGTCGTGTAGACGATGCTTCAACCGAAAAGAACGAAATTCCGCAAACAGCAGAAGGGTCGCAACCGGGGACTGGCGACCCGCGGCAACCGGGTCAGCTTCGGCGAATACGGCCTGCAGTGTTCCGGCCGCGGCCGTCTCACGGCGCGCCAGATCGAGGCTGCGCGGCGCGCGATCACCCGCCACGTGAAACGCGGCGGCCGCATCTGGATCCGCGTGTTTCCGGACAAGCCGGTGTCCAAGAAGCCGCTGGAGGTGCGCATGGGCAAGGGCAAGGGCAATCCCGAGTACTGGGTGGCCCTGGTCCAGCCCGGCACCATGCTGTACGAAATCGAGGGTGTGCCGGAACCGCTGGCCCGTGAGGCATTCCGCCTCGCCAGCGCCAAGTTGCCGGTGCAGACAACATTTGCCAAGCGTCAGGTGGGTTGATGAAAGCGTCGGAACTGAGATCGAAGACCGTGGAGGAGCTCAAGACGGAGCTGCTTGGGTTGCGCCAGGAACAATTCAACCTGCGGATGCAGCGCGGGGCGGGCCAGCTGGCCAGTCCTGCCCGTTTCGGGATCGTGCGCAGGGACATCGCCCGCATCAAGACCGTGTTGAACGAGAAAGCCGGAAACTGAGATGACCGCCACGAATACCGAGAAATCCCCGCGATCGCTGCAGGGCAGCGTGGTCAGCGCCGCGATGGACAAGACCATTACGGTTCTGGTGGAGCGCCAGGTCAAGCACCCGCTCTACAAGAAATACATCCGCCGCTCCACCAAGTTTCATGCGCACGATGAAAAGAACGCGTGCGGCGTGGGCGACGTGGTCCGTATCGAGGAGTGCCGGCCCATCAGCAAGCACAAGTGCTGGCGACTGGTGGAAGTGATGAGCAAGGCCGTCTAGGAGCTGACCATGATCCAGATGCAATCCATCCTGTCCGTGGCGGACAACAGCGGTGCCAAGCGGGTCCAGTGCATCAAGGTGCTGGGCGGCTCCAAGCGGCGCTACGCCGGTATCGGCGACATCATCAAGATCTCCATCAAGGAGGCCCTGCCCAACAGCAGGGTGAAAAAGGGCGATGTCTACAACGCGGTCATCGTCCGTACCCGCAGCGGCGTACGGCGGCCCGACGGATCCCTGATCCGCTTCGACCGCAACGCCGCCGTGCTGCTGAACGCGAATCACCAGCCCATCGGCACCCGGATTTTCGGGCCGGTGACCCGTGAACTGCGGTCGGAGAAATTCATGCGGATCATCTCCCTGGCGCCCGAGGTCCTGTAGCCGTCCCGCCAGGAGATCACCGGAGAATCGAGAGAGTTCATCATGCAGAGAATCAAGAAAGGCGACGACGTGATCGTGACCGCGGGCCGTGACAAGGGCAAGCGCGGCAGTGTGCTCAGGGTCCTTGACGACGAACGGGCCCTGGTGGACAACGTCAACCTTGTCAAGAAACACAAGCGCGGCAATCCCAACACCGGGGAGACGGGCGGCATCATGGAGCAGGAGGCGCCGATCCACCTGTCCAACCTGGTGCTGTACAACCCGACCACGAAAAAGGGGGAGCGGATCGGTTACAAACGGCTGGAGGACGGCCGCAAGGTCCGGTACTTCAAATCCAACGGGGAAGTCATCGATCTGGCCTGAGCCGGCATCGACACCTGGTTGCGACTGTGAGCAGAACCATGAGCAGACTGGAAGAACGTTATCACAATGAGATTGCGCCGAAGCTGTACGCGCAGTTCGAGTTTTCAAGCAGCATGCAGATCCCGCGCCTGGTCAAGATCACCCTGAACATGGGGCTGGGCGAGGCTGTGGCGAACAAGAACGTGCTGCAGACCGCTTCGGACGACCTGCAGAAGATCACGGGCCAGAAGCCCGTCATCACCAATGCGAAGAAGTCCGAGGCCGCGTTCAAGATCCGCGAGGGCTGGCCGGTCGGCGCCAAGGTGACCCTGAGGCGGGAGCGCATGTACGAATTCTTCGATCGCCTGATCTCGGTGGCCATACCCCGGATCCGGGATTTCCGCGGCCTTCCGCCGAAGTCTTTCGACGGTCGGGGAAACTATTCCTTCGGTCTCAAGGAACAGATCGTGTTCCCCGAGGTCGACTATGACAATCTCGATGCGCTGCGCGGGCTCGACATCTGCATTACCACCTCGGCAAGGACGGATGAAGAGGCGATGGCGCTTTTGAGGGCATTTAACTTTCCGATCAGGAACTGAGGATATGGCGAAGAAATCCATGATTGCCCGTGAGGTCAAGCGGGCCCGGCTGGTGCAGAAACACGCCGCCCGGCGCGACCAGCTGCGCAAGACCATCATGAGCCCCGAGACCAGTGCGGAGGACCAGTGGGAAGCCATGATGCAGATGCAGAAGCTGCCCAGGGATTCCGCCAGGGTCAGGCGGCGCAACCGGTGCGAACTGACCGGCAGGCCCCACGGATACTTCCGCAAGTTCGGCCTGTGCCGGAACCAGCTGCGGGAGGTCATCATGCGTGGCGAGGCCCCGGGTGTGGTCAAGTCCAGCTGGTAAGTGAGGAAAGAATCATGAGCATGTCTGATCCCATCGCCGATATGTTGACCCGGATCCGGAACGGCCAGCACGCCGGGAAGAGTTCGGTTACCATGCCCGCCTCCCAAACCAAGTCTTCCATCGCGGAAGTGCTCAAGCAGGAGGGCTATATCAGGGAGTACAAGGTCGCCGGTGAGGGCTCCACGAAGGTCCTGGATATCGAACTCAAGTATTTCCAGGGCGCGCCCGTGATCGAGGAAATCAACCGCATCAGCAGGCCCGGCCGGCGCGTGTACGCCGGCTGCGGAGAGATCCAGCAGGTGCGCAACGGTCTCGGGGTGGCCCTGGTATCCACTTCCAAGGGAATCATGACGGACAAGGCGGCACGCGAAAGCGGAGTCGGCGGTGAAATCATCTGCACGGTGTTCTGAACCGGACAGATCCAGTCAGCAGGCAGACAACGCAAGAACAGTACCATGTCACGAATCGCAAAAGCCCCCATCCCGGTGCCGTCCGGGGTGGAAGTGAAAATCGAGGACGGCCGCTTCAGCGCCAAGGGGCCCAAGGGCGAGCTCGGTGTGGACCTCATGGACGGCATCAGCCTGGTCCGGGACGACGACGTCCTGAAAGTGTCCGTGGTCGATGCCGACCGCCGGGCGTCGAAGAAGCTGGTCGCCATGTCGGGAACCACCCGGGCCCTGGTCAACAACATCATCACCGGTGTGACCAGCGGCTTCGAGCGCGTGCTGAACATCATGGGCGTCGGCTATCGTGCCCAGGTGCAGGGCAACAGGCTCAACCTGACCCTGGGCTTTTCCCACCCGGTGGTCTACGACCTGCCCGAGGGAGTGACCGCCGAGACGCCGAACCAGACCACCATCGTGCTCCGGTCTTCGGACAAGCAGTTGCTGGGACAGACCGCCGCGGAAATACGGGCGTTCCGTCCGCCGGAACCTTACAAGGGAAAGGGGATCCGCTACCGGGACGAGTACGTGGTGCGCAAGCAGGCGAAGAAGAAGTGATCGGGCCTGACCGTTCCATTCATCCGAGTATCGAGCTATGAGTGACAAGAAAAAGTCGAGATTGAGACGGGCGCGCAGGACCCGGGCCCGGATTGCCGGGCTCGAGGCGGTGCGCCTGACCGTGCACCGGACCCCGCGCCACTTCTACGCCCAGGTCATCGACGCCAGCGGCTCCAGGGTGCTGGCGGCGGCGTCCACCCTGGACGCCGATTTGCGCAAGGAACTGAAGTACACCGGCAACACCGAAGCCGCGGGCGCCGTCGGCAAACGGCTGGCGGAAAAGGCGCAGTCGGCCGGAGTGGAAGCCGTGGCGTTCGACCGTTCCGGTTTCCGCTACCACGGCAGGGTCAAGGCATTCGCCAACGCCGCCCGCGAAGGCGGCCTCAAATTCTAGAGAAATTGTCCGTTCGTTATGGCTAATCCGAAAGACCGGGACCCAGCCCGGAAAGACAGTTACCAGGAGCAGTTGATCAACGTGCGCCGGGTGTCCAAGGTGGTCAAGGGCGGCCGGATTTTCGGCTTCTCCGCCCTGACCGTGGTGGGCGACGGCGACGGTCACGTCGGCATGGGCCGGGGGAAGGCCCGGGAAGTGCCCGTGGCGGTGCAAAAGGCGATGGAGGATGCGCGCCGCAACATGTTCAAGGTGCAGCTTTCCGACAACACCATTCCCTATGCCCTGGTGGGCACCCATGGCGCGGCCAGGGTTGTGCTGCGTCCCGCGTCGGAGGGCACCGGCATCGTCGCCGGCGGCACCATGCGCGCGGTGTTCGAGGTGCTGGGGCTTGAGAACGTGCTGACCAAGGTGATCGGCACCACCAACCCGGTCAACGTGACCCGGGCCACCATCGACGCGCTCCGCAACATGCGCAGCGCCACCCAGGTGGCGGCCAAGCGGGGCAAGAACGTCAAGGACCTGTGATCCGGATGCCGGTATTGCGGACCGAAATTTTCCGAATGAAGTGAATCATGGCGAAACAGAAGAAAATCCAGGTCACCCTGGTACGGAGCCTGCACGGCAGGCTCAAGAGACACCAGGCCTGCGTGCGCGGCCTGGGTCTTCGGCGCATGCACCAGACCGTGGAAGTCATCGATACCCCGGAAAACAGGGGGATGATCAACAAGGTCAGTTACATGCTTGAATGCAAGGAAGTGTAGACACCGACTCCATCGACCGATTCCTGAAGATCATGCGACTGAATTCCATCAAGCCCGCGGCAGGGTCCCGCACCGCCGGCAAGCGGGTGGGCCGCGGCAGCGCCGCCGGCCAGGGCAAAACGGCCGGCCGCGGCACCAAGGGCCAGAAGTCCCGCTCCGGCGGCTACCACAAGGTGGGTTTCGAAGGCGGCCAGATGCCGCTGCAAAGGCGCCTGCCCAAGCGCGGTTTCCGCAGCCGGGTCAACCGGAACGCGGCGGAGGTGCGCCTGCATGAACTGGCCAAGGTGGAAGGCGACGTGGTGGATCTTCAGGCCCTCAAGTCCGCCGGCGTGATCGGCCTCTACGTGGATCGCGCGAAGGTGATCCTGTCGGGCAGCATGGACCGTGCGCTCACGGTGCGCGGCCTCGGGGTGACCGGCGGTGCCCGCAAGGCCATCGAGCAGGCCGGAGGGAAGGTCGAGGACTGACGGTCCGGACGGCAACAGGCACATGGCAAAGAAAAACGCGCCCACGACCGGCATGCTGACCAGCATGTCCGAACTCAAGCAGCGGATCCTGTTCCTGCTGGGGGCTCTTATCGTCTACCGGATCGGGACCTACATTCCCGTTCCCGGGGTGGACTCCAATGCCGTGGCGGAACTGTTCAGCCAGACCCGCGGCTCCATCGTGGACGTCTTCAACATGTTTTCCGGCGGTGCGCTCAGCCGGCTGTCGATTTTCGCCCTGGGGGTAATGCCCTACATTTCGGCCTCCATCATCATGCAGATGATGAGCGCCATCGTGCCCACGCTGGAGCAGCTCAAGAAGGAGGGCGAATCCGGCCGCCGCAAGATCACCCAGTACACCCGCTACGGCACCGTCCTGCTCGCCGCCTTCCAGGCCGTGGGCATCTCCGTGGCCATCGAGAACATGCAGGTGGCGGGTTCTCCGGTCATCCTGATACCCGGAATCGGGTTCAAGATCATCGCCGCGGCCAGCCTGGTCGCCGGCACCATGTTCCTGGTATGGCTCGGCGAGCAGGTGACGGAACGCGGGATCGGCAACGGCATCTCGCTGATCATTTTCGCCTCCATCGTCGCCGGGCTGCCGGCGGCGGTCACCGGCACCCTGGAACTGGCGCGGACCGGGGCGTTCTCGCCGATGTTTGTCCTTCTCCTGTTCATCGGCGCCATTATCGTCACCTTCTGCGTGGTCTTCGTGGAACGGGGCCAGCGCCGCATCACGGTGAACTACGCCAAGCGGCAGCAGGGACGGCGCATGCTCGCGGGACAGTCCAGCCACCTGCCGCTGAAGCTGAACATGGCGGGCGTCATTCCGCCCATCTTCGCCTCCAGCCTGATCCTGTTCCCCGCCAGTCTCGGCAGCTGGTTCGGCCAGGCCGAAGGCATGGGATGGCTCAGCGATCTCGCCACCAAGCTGCAGCCCGGGGAGCCGATCTACACCCTGCTGTACGGGGGCATGATCATCTTTTTCTGCTTCTTCTATACCGCGATGGTGTTCAATCCCAATGACATCGCGGACAACCTGAAGCGGTCCGGCGCGTTCATCCCGGGCATCCGGCCCGGCGCCCAGAGCGCACGGTACATCGACGGCGTCGTGTCCAGGCTGACCCTGGTCGGGGCCATCTACATCACCGTGGTCTGCCTGATACCCGAGTTCCTGATCGTGAAGTACAGCGTGCCGTTCTACTTCGGCGGCACCTCGCTGCTCATCATCGTGATTGTCACCATGGACCTGATTACCCAGGTGCAGTCGCACCTGATGTCGCGTCAGTATGAAAGCATACTGAAGAAGTCCTCGCTGACGGGCAATCCGGGCCTTCGCTAGGCGGGGCCTCCTGAACCATACCCGGAGAATTTCCATGAAAGTACGCGCTTCCGTCAAGAAAATTTGCCGAAACTGCAAGATCATCCGCCGCAACCGGACAGTCCGGGTGATCTGTACCGACCCCAGGCACAAGCAGCGCCAGGGATGAATGTTCCGGACGGGTTGCGGCGATTGTGAAGGGTGCCCCGGTTCTGGTAGAATACTGCGCCTTTTTGATCACCTAACCCCCTGATTTTTACCTGATTTTAGAGACTAGAACGTGGCACGAATAGCTGGAATCAATCTGCCGAACCACAAGCACATCGAGATCGGGCTGACCACGATCTACGGTATCGGCCGTCCCACCGCGCAGAAGATCTGCGACGCCGCCGGCGTCCCCCGGTCCACCAGGGTCCAGGACCTGAGCGAGGAGCAGGCGGAGAGGCTCCGCGCCGAGGTGGCGGTCGTTGAGGTGGAGGGCGATCTGCGCCGGGAGGTTTCCATGAACATCAAGCGGCTCATGGATCTCGGCTGTTACCGGGGATTGCGTCATCGCCGCGGTCTGCCGGTGCACGGCCAGCGGACCAAAACCAATGCGCGCACCCGAAAGGGCCCGCGTCGACCTGTCAAGAAATAACCGCTGAAAGTCATGGCCAAGGGCACAAGCAAAAACACCCGGACGAAAGCCAAGGTCCGCAAGAATGTCCAGGAGGGCATTGCGCATATCCACGCGACCTTCAACAACACCATCGTGACGATTTCTGATCGCCACGGTGACACCCTGTGCTGGGCGTCCGCCGGCAATTCCGGCTTCAAGGGGTCCCGCAAGAGCACCCCGTTCGCCGCCCAGACCGCGGCGGAGGCCTGCGGCAGGAAAGCCCAGGAAATGGGCGTGAAGCAACTGGAGATCAAGGTCAAGGGTCCCGGCCCGGGGAGGGAGTCCGCGGTGCGGGCGCTCAACGCGCTGGGGTTGGAGATCCACTCGATCTCCGATATCACGCCGATTCCGCACAATGGCTGCCGGCCGCCCAAGCGCCGCCGCGTGTAGCCGGAGGCGGACCGGACCTGAAACCGCAATGAACCCATAAATCGCATCCGAAATTAGCAAAGATGGCAAGATATCTCGGCCCCACCTGCAAGCTGGCCCGTCGCGAGGGAACCGACCTGTTTCTGAAAAGTCCGGTCCGCACCATCGACTCGAAGTGCAAGTTCGACCGCATTCCCGGCGTCAGGGCGGGCGCACGCCGCCCCCGGGTGACGGTCTACGGCACCCAGTTGCGGGAAAAGCAGAAGCTCCGCCGGATGTACGGCGTGCTGGAAAAGCAGTTCCGTGCCTACTACGAAGAGGCCGCGCGTCTGCATGGTTCCACCGGCCTCAACCTGCTGCAACTGCTGGAGAGCCGTCTCGACAACGTGGTGTACCGCATGGGATTCGGCGTCACCCGTGCCGAAAGCAGGCAGCTTGTGAACCACAAGTCCGTGATGGTGAACGGCCGCAAGGTGAACATTCCGTCCTACCAGGTCAAGCCCGGCGACGCCGTCGAAATCGTCGACAGGAGCAAGAAACAGCTGCGCATCGCGTCGGCCCTGGAAATCGCCGAGCAGATCGGCTTCGTGCCCTGGGTGGAGGTCGATATCAAGGGAGCCAAGGGACTGTTCAAATCGTTGCCGGAAAGGGCTGACCTGCCCCCGGATATCAACGAGGCTCTCGTGGTGGCGCTTTACTCCAAGTAGGGAACGCCGGGTCATTGCCGCACACCCGCCCCGGGGCGAAGCGCGGCACTGGACATTGAAAGGCTCGGCCCCGGCCTCACGGCCATGGCCCGCTTTTGGATTTAACTTCGTCTTTACGAGGAAAACATATGCAGGATCCCACAATTGAGTTTCTGAGGCCGCGCCTGGTAGAAGCTAAGAATATCGACGACAGACATTCCCGGATCACCATCGAACCGCTGGAGCGCGGTTTCGGCCATACCCTGGGAAATGCGCTGCGGCGCATTCTGCTGTCGTCCATGCCAGGCTGTGCGATCACGGAAGTCAGGGTCGAGGGTGTACTCCACGAATATTCCGCCCTGGAGGGGGTCCAGGAGGATGTCCTCGACATCCTGATGAACATGAAGACCCTGGCGCTGAAACTGCATACCCGCAACGAGGCCAGGCTGAGCCTGAAGAAGAAGGGCCCAGGCAAGGTGACCGCCGGGGACATCGAACTGATCGATGATGTGGAGATCGTGGATCCTGATCATCATATCGCCACGCTGGCGAAGGAGGGCTCCCTTGACATGGAATTCACCGTGCGCCGCGGACGCGGCTACGAGACCGCCGAGACCCGGTTGCACGACACCGACGATACGCGCGCGGTGGGCGTGATTCACCTGGATGCCTCCTACAGCCCGATCACCCGGATCTCGTATTCGGTGGAGGATGCCCGGGTGGAGCAGCGCACCGACCTCGACCGCCTGATCCTGGACATTGAGTCCAACGGATCCATCGATCCCGAGACCGCTGTCCGCCGCGCCGCCACCATCCTGCACGACCAGATCTCCGTGTTCGTCAACCTGGAGGAATCCATGATCCAGTCCAAGGCCGACGAGGAACCCAAGATCGATCCGATCCTGGTCCGCCCAGTGGACGATCTGGAACTGACGGTGCGCTCCGCCAACTGCCTCAAGGCGGAAAACATCTACTACATCGGTGACCTGGTGCAGCACACCGAAACCGAACTGCTGAAAACCCCGAATCTCGGCAAGAAATCCCTGACCGAGATCAAGGACGTGCTGGCCCAGCGCGGCCTGGCGCTCGGGGTGAAACTCGAAAATTGGCCGCCGCCCTCCCTGGTCAAGGAGGAGGAGCCCGGCGGATTGACCCTCGGTGGTTTCTGATGCGACACAGAATTTCAGGGCGAAAGCTCAACCGCACCTCGGCGCACCGCAAGGCGATGCTGGCGAACATGACCAATTCGCTGTTCACCCACGAACAGATCAGGACCACGTTGCCCAAGGCCAAGGAATTGCGCCGTCACGCGGAGCCGCTCATTACCCTGGCCAAGACACCCAGCGTGGCCAACCGCCGCCTGGCCTTCGCCCGGCTGCGTGACCGCGCGGTCGTCAGCAAGCTGTTCGACGAGCTCGGGCCCCACTTCCAGTCCCGGCCCGGCGGTTATCTCCGCATCCTGAAATGCGGGTTCCGCGACGGGGACAATGCGCCCATGGCCTATGTGCAGCTGGTGGACAGGGACCTGTCCGGGGATGGTGAAGCCGGGGACGATGACGCGTAGGCCCGGATCGGCTGTCCTTCCCCGGATAGTGTCCGGCCGAAAGCCCATAGATCACTGATTGGAAAGGTGTAAACGGGAAATCCGGGTGATGAGGATGTCCCGGATTCAGTGGCGAGGCGGTAAATTCAGGAGGTATTTGCCGATTTTCCCCGAATCTTCGCTCTGGACCCTGCTTGATGAGACTACCCTCCCCCCCAACTGGAGATCGGCGCATGCCAGATTGCCGATATCCGGATCGACCCGAAATCCCGGGATAACATCCCCGCGCTCCTGATCGGTCTGCATCATTCAATGGCTGATCGCGACTGAGATATTTTCACACCGGGAATTCGCCGGAAATCGGGGTTTTCGGCCGGACACAAATTATGCAGTTCGGCACCTGATTGATCAGGCTGCAACGATGGCTGGCGATTTCGCGAGTGGTCCATGCATGGAAGCCGGTGATCATCTCAATTTCGTCTTGTTTCAACACTTATGGCTAGCCGAACAGCGGGTTCGGAATGTTTCGTATAATTTAACCTCGGGGGAAAACTACATCCCGAACCCATCAAACAATGAATCTACCCACTCGATCTGGGGAAGAGCCTTTAATATTATACTCTTTGATCCGAGGGATTAAGATCGGCCAGTAGATCGGCCAGCCTCATAGTGTTCTTGAGATATATAACTTATAATCAATAACATAGAGAAACATGAGATCGGCCAAAAACTTGATTGAAAACGTTAGCCGCATCGAGCCGGCTAGATTGGAGGAGGCGCCGGAAACCATCGCTGACGTGGTTGCAAACCTGTCAGCGGCCGGCGCTGTCCTTGGATCGGCGCTTCATCCAATGACCGCCGCAAATCTCGCGACGCTCGTTCGCATCATGAACACCTACTACAGCAATCTCATTGAGGGTCACGATACCAGACCAAGAGATATTGAACGCGCCTTGGCAGGCAATCTTGATCAGAATGAAAGGCGGCGCAATCTACAACTTGAAGCCGCCGCACATGTTCGGGTTCAGTCTGAAATCGATCGTATGGCGATCAACGATGCTCTCCCGGAGCCGGCGTCGGCGGAATTCATCCGGACTCTTCACAGGGAGTTCTATCAAGATGCGCCCGAGGAGATGCTGCAGATACGCGGCACCAACGCCGAGTTCACTATGGAACCGGGCGATTGGCGCAGTCGCCCCGAACACGACGTTGCTGTCGGTCGCCATATTCCTCCATCTAGCAATCGAGTTGACGACTTCATGCGATATTTCGAAAGACGCTATCGCTTCGCAGGTATGGGTAAGGCGACGAGGATTATGGCTATCGCGTCGGCCCATCACCGTCTCAATTTCATTCACCCATTCCCTGATGGAAATGGACGCGTTAGCCGCCTAATGAGCCATGCGATGGCGTCGAAGGCAGGTATTGGCGCCTACGGACTATGGTCGGTTTCCCGTGGACTAGCGCGTGGTCTCGAAAGCCGAACCGAGTACAATCGTATGATGGACTATGCCGACATGCCCCGGCAGGGAGATACTGACGGTCGAGGAAACCTGTCGCAGCAAGCCCTGACTGCGTTCACTCTGTGGTTTCTTGAAGTATGCCTGGATCAAGTGAACTTTATGTCCGAACTTTTCGACTTGGAGAATCTAGCGCGGCGACTTCGCACTTACGTCGAGAGGAGTGATAAGCTGAAATCGGAGGCTTCTGGGCTTCTAGAGGAGGCGTTAATTCGTGGCCAGTTTGAGCGGGGTGAGGCACCCCGAATTACTGGATTACCTGGACGTACCGCCCGCCGTGTGTTGAATGACTTGACCGCCGTGGGATTACTCTCATCTGCTACGCCGAAGGGACCAGTATCCTTACGGTTCCCTACCGAAACGTTGGAAGAACTCTTTCCGAAGTTGTATCCCAAATCATAAACAGACCCATTCGAAATGCCAGTATGAAAGAAAAAAAGTATGGGAAAGAGCAGCACAGTAAATCCGGTCCGGCGTTTTCCAAAGACTCGGTGTAATCCACTCCTGAATAAAATCAGACTCTTCGTGAGAGGCTTTCACACATTCATGTGATGCACAAGGCGGGGAAGCCGAACATCGCCGCCGTAGGTCCGAATCCGATTCGCCTGGCGGGGTCCGTATGTTGTCGGCGTTGCGGCGGCCCGGGCCTCGGGTATCATCCCTGCATATTCTGCCACTCCCCTTACGATGAGTTATGAAGGCCTGAAGGTCCGCGTTGGCGCCGACATCGGCGGCACCTTCACTGATGTGGTGCTGGAATGCGGCGAACGTCTGCACTCGGTCAAGGTGCTGACGGACCATGCCGAGCCGGAAAGCGCCATCGTGGACGGGGTGGGCAGGGTGTGCGGAGAGGCGGAAATACCGGAATCCGCCATCGACCTCCTGATTCACGGGACTACCCTGGCCACGAATGCCCTGATCGAACGCCGGGGGGCGAAAACGGCATTCGTCACCACTGCCGGATTCCGCGATGTGATCGAGATGCGGAACGAGGGCCGGTTTGAGCAATACGACCTGAACCTCGTCCTGCCTCCGCCCCTGGTCTCCCGGGAGCACCGCTTTCCCGTGGCCGGGCGGATCGCGGCCAGCGGGCATGAGCTGGTGCCGCTGGACGAAGAAGCCCTGGCGGACATCGGCCGGAGAATCCGTGACGAGGGTTACCAGAGTGTGGCCATCGGCTTCATCCACTCCTATGTCAACGGGGCCCACGAACGCCGGGCGCGGGAGATTATCGGCGAGCAGATCCCCGGCGTGGCCATGTCCATCTCCTGCGAGGTGTCTCCCCAGGTCCGGGAATTCGAACGCTTCAACACGGTCTGCGCCAATGCCTTCGTCAAGCCGCTGATGTCGTCGTACCTCAGGCGGCTGGCCGCCGGGCTCAGGGCCATCGGCACGGACTGCCCGGTATACATGATCCATTCCGGCGGCGGGCTGATTTCCATCGACAGTGCCATCGAGTTTCCGGTGAGGCTGCTGGAATCCGGCCCTGCCGGCGGCGCCATCTTCGCCGCGGACTACGCCGCCCGGTACGGGCTCGGGCGGGTGCTGTCCTATGACATGGGCGGGACGACGGCAAAGATCTGCCTGGTCGAGGACTGCACGCCCAAGACCGCGCGCACCTTTGAGGTAGCCAGAACCTACCGCTTCAAGAAGGGTTCCGGAATGCCCATCTCCATACCGGTCATCGAGATGGTGGAAATCGGCGCGGGCGGCGGTTCGATCGGCTGGGTGGATGAAATGCAACAGATCCGGGTGGGTCCGGACAGTGCCGGTTCCGAACCCGGTCCGGCCTGCTACCGGCGGGGCGGGGAGCAGGCCGCGGTCACGGATGCCGACCTGGTGCTGGGGCGTCTCGATCCGGCCGGTTTCGCCGGCGGCGAGATTCCGCTGTCGGCCGACCTTGCCGGGGCGGCGCTGGAACGCGGCGTCGGCGACCGGCTCGGTATGGACGCCGCCACCGCCGCCGTCGGGATCTGCGAGGTGGTGGACGAAAACATGGCCAGCGCGGCCAGGGTGCACGCGGTGGAAAGCGGCCGGGAACTGTCGGATTTCACCATGATCGCCTTTGGTGGCGCGGCCCCGCTCCACGCTGCCCGGCTTTGCGAGAAACTCGGCATGGATTCGGTGCTGGTGCCGCCCGGCGCCGGCGTGGGTTCGGCCATCGGTTTCCTGCGCGCGCCGTTCGCCTACGAGGCGGTTCACGGGGCCTACCTGCGCCTCAGCCGGTTTGACGCGGCATGGACCAACGATCTCCTGTCCCGGCTCTCCCAGGAGGCGGCGCAGTTCGTCAGCGCGGGCGCGGATCTCGATGACATGGTCTTTTCCGCGCGCGCCTACATGCGCTACCAGGGGCAGGGCTGGGAGATCGTCGTTGACCTGCCGATGCGGACCTATGGCCCGGAGGACGGGGCGCACCTGCGGAATCTCTTCGAATCCGCCTATGTCCATCTGTTCGGCCGGGCACTGGACGGGCTCGATGTGGAGGTGATCAACTGGTCCGTCCAGGCCAGCTCCCCGCCGGTTCCGGCGGCACGGGTGGATTCGCCGGCGTCACTGGCCGAAGCCGTCCCCGGCGACCGCCGGGAGATCTACGATGCCCGCCTGGGGCGGTGGGTAGGGGCCGCCATCCACCAGCGGGAAGGACTGGCTCCGGGCGCCCTTGTGAACGGGCCGGCCCTGGTGGTGGAAAGGGAAACCACCACGGTGCTGACATCGGATTTCGACGCGGTCATGCAGGTGGACGGCTGCCTGCTGATCAGGCGCAAGATGACGGAGGGTTCCCATGAATGAAAAACTGGCGGATGTCGATATGCAGGTCATGTGGAACCGACTGATTTCCGTGGTGGAGGAACAGGCCCTGGCGCTTGTCCGGACCGCGTTCTCGACCTCGGTACGCGAGGCGGGCGACCTGTCCGCCGGGGTGTTCGGCCGGGACGGGCTCATGCTTGCACAGGCGGTCACCGGGACGCCGGGTCATGTGAATGCCATGGCCGCGGCGGTGCGCAACTTCATCCGGGACATCGGCGAGGACAATATCTTCGAGGGGGATTCCTACCTCACCAACGACCCCTGGAAGGGCACCGGGCACCTGCACGACTTCACTTTCGTGAACCCTTCCTTCCGGGACGGGCGCCTGATCGGCTTTTTCGCCTGCACCGCTCACGTGGTCGACGTGGGCGGACGGGGATTTGGCCCGGATGCCAGCGAGGTGTACGAGGAGGGCCTGCGGATACCGATCATGAAATTCGCCGAACGCGGCAGGGTGGATGCGAATCTCCTGAACATCATTCGCAACAATGTGCGCGAGGCGGACCAAGTGGTCGGCGATCTGCATTCGCTGTCCGCCTGCAACGATACCGGCCACCGGCGGCTGATGGACATGATGGGGGAATTCGGCATCGACGACCTGGACCGGCTGCAGGCGTTCATCTTCGGTCACAGCCGCCAGGCCACCCTGGAGCGCCTGGCAACACTGCCGCGGACCTCCTGCAGCAACACCATCACCGTGGACGGCTATGACGCCCCCGTGACCATGCGGCTGCGCCTGGACCTGACCCCCGAAGGCGTGCTCGCGGACTACGATGGCACGTCCGGCCTCAGCGCACTCGGGATCAACGTGCCGTTGATCTACACCACGGCCTATACCTGCTATGCCCTCAAGTGCGCCCTGGCGCCGGCTATCCCGAACAACCATGCGTCGCTGGAACCGTTTCGCGTCTCGGCCCCGGAAAACTGCATTCTCAATGCCGGGCATCCCGCGCCCGTGGCTATCCGCCACGTGCTCGGACAGTTCCTGCCCGATGCGGTTCTGGGCGCCCTGCACCGGGTGCTGCCCGGGCGGGTTCCGGCGGAAGGCGCCAGCGCGCTGTGGAACATCCAGCTCGGGGTCAGGCCCTTGCCGGACGGGCATCCCGCCCCCGGGGAGACCCTGCAGAGCTCCCAGGTACTGATGTTCAATTCCGGGGGGACCGGTGCGCGCCCGGCGCTTGACGGTCTCAGCGCCACCGCCTTCCCCTCCGGCGTGCACACCATGTCCGCCGAGGTGATGGAGCACGTGGGCCCCGTCACCATCTGGCGCAAGGAGCTAAGGAGTGACTCCGGCGGCGCCGGCGCCCAGCGGGGCGGGCTCGGCCAGGTCATCGAAATGTCCGCCAACCGGGGGCACCACATGTACCTGAACGCCATGTTCGACCGTTGTGACCACCCCGCGCAGGGCCGGGAAGGCGGCTCATCGGGTGCGCCGGGGGTAGTCCGCCTGGACGATGGCAGTCCGCTGAAGAGCAAGGGAACGCAGTGGATACCGGCGGACAGGCGGCTGGTGGTGGAGCTTCCCGGGGGCGGCGGTTACGGCGACCCCCGCAAGCGTTCCCGGCAGGAAGTGGAGAAGGACCTGGCCAGGGACTATATCCGGCAGGACGCCGCACGGTCGGAATACGGGCTCGGCGACACCTGAGCCGCCGGGGCCGGCACTCGCGGTAGAATAGCCGGTCGCCAACCGGGACTCCCGTGTGAATACCGCACTCAAGAACTACCTGCGCTCGCCGGAAATGCTGCTGATGCTGATGGCTTCGGCGGTGCCCCTGTCCTTTGCCACCTGGTCGGCGATGATCAACAACCTCAGCGTGGAAATGGCGGGGTTCAGCGGCAGGGAAATCGGCATCCTGCAGAGTATCCGGGAAATTCCGGGATTCTTGGCATTTGCGGTGATCTTCGTACTCCTGCTGATGCGCGAGCAGACCCTGGCCATCGTGTCGCTTCTGCTCATGGGCATCGGCACCGCCCTGACGGGATACCTGCCCTCGGTCGTCGGACTGTACTGCACCACGCTGCTGATGTCTTTCGGGTTTCACTACTACGAGGCGGTACAGAGCTCCCTATCCCTGCAGTGGATTGAGAAGGAACGTACCGCGCTGGTACTGGGGCGGATCCTCGGGGTGGGGTCATTCACCTCGCTGGTGGCGTTCGGCCTGATCTACGCGGGCCTCGAGCTGTTTTCGCTGTCGTACCGCCATGTCCTCCTTGCCGGAGGGGGATTGACCGTGGTGATCACCCTGGTGGTCCTCCTGTCCTATCCCGCCATCGCGTCCAGGCACCAGCAGCACAAGCAGCTGATCCTGCGGCGCCGCTACTGGCTTTTCTACGCCCTGGTGTTTTTCTCCGGCGCCCGCCGGCAGATTTTCGTGGTGTTCGCCGGGTTCATGATGGTGGAGAAATTCGGCTACAGCGCCGCCAACCTGACGCTCCTGTTCCTGGTGAACTGCGCGATCAATATCTGGCTCGCCCCCGTGGTCGGGCGCCTGGTGGGGCGCTGGGGCGACCGCAACGCCCTGGTGTTCGAGTATCTCGGACTCATCGTAATTTTCACCAGCTATGCCTTTGTCAGCCACGCCGGGCTGGCGGCCGTGCTGTATATCCTCGACCACATGTTCTTCGCCCTGGCCATTGCCATCAAGACCTACTTCCAGAAGATCGCGGACCCCAGGGACTTTGCGTCATCGGCCGGGGTGTCGTTTACGATCAACCACGTTGCCGCGGTCCTGCTGCCGGCGGCGCTGGGGTTGCTGTGGCTGAGCTCGCCCGCATTGGTATTCCTGTGCGGCACCGCCTTCGCGGTGTGCTCCCTGATCCTTTCGCTGCTGATTCCGGTCAACCCGTCGGAGGGCAGGGAGGTCCAGCTGCCGGCGCCGATGCACTCCGTCCGGGCGCGGTTTCCGGGCTGACCTTGCCGGCGGCCGGGGAAATCACGGATGCGCCGGTCCGGCGGGCGTGGCCGGGCGGTTCATTCCGGCAGCCGTATGCGTGCGTTTTCCGCGGCCCGGTACATGATGCCGGTACGGCCGATCAGCGTGACGGCGGCGGCGCCGACCGCGTCGCAGGCCGCGTCAAGCATCGCTCTTCGTTCCGCTTTCCCCCCTGCCGGGAGCTTGATCTTCATCAGTTCATGGTGAGCGATGTTCCGCGCCAGTTCCTCCACCACGCCCGGGGAGAGTCCGCCGGGGCCGATGGTGACCACGGGCTTCAGGGAATGCGCCCGTCCCTTCAGGAATTTTCTCTGCTGTGCGGAAAGCGTTTTCATGGAGCGGAATTGTACCGGCTCGCCGGGCCCTCGTGATGATTCCGGCGGGAGGCTGATGCCGTGACCACCGGCCGCAGGCGGCGCAAGTCCGACAACTGGCGCAGGCGCCAGAAAAATGACCCGTACGTGCGCAAGGCCAGGGCGGGCGGGGCCAGGGCGCGGTCCTTTTTCAAGCTGGAGCAGATCGACCGCAAGTATCGGTTGATCCGGCCGTCCACCCGGGTCGTGGATCTGGGCAGCGCCCCCGGAAGCTGGACCCAGTACGTCGCAGAGCGGGTCTCCTTCCCGGCCCAGGTTGTCGCGGTGGACCGGCTGGACATGGTCCCCGTTCCAGGCGTCCATTTCGTGCAGGGGGATTTCACGGATCCCGGCGTTTCGGATGACGTTCTGGCGTGGATCGGGGACTCGCCGGTCGATCTTGTATTGTCCGACATGGCCCCCAATATTACTGGTATCCGGGCCACCGACGAGGCCCGTGCCGAGGAAATACAGGAGGCGGTGATGGAATTCTGCGATCGGGCCCTCCGGCCGGGCGGAACGCTTCTGACCAAACTGTTCGAGGATGGGACAGCAACCGGAATCCGCAGGGAGATGGGGTTGAGGTTCGACCGGACTTTCACCGTCAAACCGGATGCCTCCCGTGCGGAGTCCCGGGAGTTCTATCTCCTTGGCAAGGGGTTCCTCGGCGGGACTGTCATCGGCCAGGAGGGTGATTGAGGTCGCGGCTGTCGCATGCCGGACAACCGGGGCGCCCATGTGTAACATGATATGATTGAATTGACCGGTGGAACCCGGGTTCCACGTTTACCGGAGTACCAACAGTGTCCAACATGACCAAGAACATCCTGCTGTGGCTGGTAATCGCCATGGTGCTGATGTCCGTATTCGAGAATTTCACATCGCCCCAGGGTAACCGTGGCGGAGAGATGGACTACTCGACATTTCTCGGTGAGGTTGAAAAGGGCAACATCGCCGCCGTGGAGATTTCGGGTGACACGATCACCGGGGAAACCAACGACAATCGCGCGTTCATCACCTATGCCCCCAACGATCCCAAGCTGATTGACGACCTGTATGCCAACGGCGTGCGGATCCGTGCGAAGCAGGAGGAGGGCACCTCCCTGCTGATGAGCCTGCTGATCAGTTCATTCCCCATCCTGCTCCTGATCGGCGTGTGGATTTTCTTCATGAAGCAGATGCAGGGCGGCGGCCGGGGCGGTGCGCTCAGCTTCGGCAAGAGCAAGGCCAAGATGCTGGCCGAGGACAAGAACCACATCACTTTCGATGACGTGGCCGGAGTGGACGAGGCCAAGGAGGATGTCGGTGAACTGGTGGAATTCCTGCGGGATCCCTCGCGGTTCCACCGGCTTGGGGGCCGCATTCCGCGCGGCGTGCTGATGACCGGCAGCCCCGGTACGGGCAAGACCCTCCTTGCCAAGGCCATTGCCGGGGAGGCCAAGGTACCGTTTTTCACCATCTCGGGCTCCGACTTCGTGGAAATGTTCGTCGGCGTCGGCGCATCCCGGGTGAGGGACATGTTCGACCAGGCCAAGAAAAATGCGCCCTGCATCATATTCATTGACGAGATCGATGCCGTCGGGCGTCATCGCGGCGCCGGATTCGGCGGCGGCAATGACGAGCGGGAGCAAACGCTGAACCAGCTCCTGGTGGAGATGGACGGGTTCGAGGAGAACGAGGGCGTCATCGTGATCGCCGCCACCAACCGCCCGGACGTGCTGGACCCCGCACTGTTGCGCCCCGGACGTTTCGACCGCCAGGTCCACGTGCCCCTGCCGGACATCCGCGGCCGCGAGGCCATACTCAAGGTGCACATGCGCAAGGTGCCGGTGTCCGACGATGTCAACCCGCGTGACATCGCCCGGGGCACCCCCGGGTTCTCCGGCGCCCAGATCGCCAACCTGGTCAATGAAGCGGCCCTGTTGAGCGCGCGGCTGAAGAAGAAACTGGTCGGCGTGGACGAGTTCTGGGCGTCCCGGGACAAGATCATGATGGGCTCTGAACGCAAGTCCATGGTGATGAGCAAGGAGGATCTGACCAACACCGCCTACCATGAATCCGGCCACACCGTGGTTGGCTGGGTACTGCGTGACCTGGTCGATCCCATCCTGAAGGTGACGATCATTCCCAGGGGACGTGCGCTCGGCACCACGCAATTCCTTCCCGAGGCGGACGAACTCAGCCAGGAAAAGGAGAAACTCCTTGCCCAGATCGCGGTATCCATGGGCGGGCGGATCGCGGAGGAGATTTTCATGGACCAGGTCACGAGCGGGGCGGCCGGCGACATGCAGATGGCGACCCGGACTGCGGAATCCATGGTGGCGGAGTGGGGCATGAGTGAACTGCTCGGCCCCCGGATCTACAATCGGGAAAGCACCGACATGTATGGCCGGCCCACCGGAGGACTCAGCGACGAGACCGCGGAGAAGGTTGAACAGGAGATCACCCGGATCATTTCCGAACAGTATGATCGTGCGCGGGGGATCATCGAGGACAACCGCGACAAGCTTGAGGTGATGACGCGGAAGCTCCTTGAATGGGAGACCCTGGAATCGGACCAGATAGATGCGATCATGGAGGGCAGGGACCCCCGGTCCCCGGACGAGGACGACAAGTCCGCATCCAGCCCGGGCAGTGACGTGAACAAGGGCTCTAGGGGAGAGAAGCTGGATACCGCCCTGTCGGAATCCGATATCGACCTGCCGGACCCCAACGAAACCGTCTAGCGCCGCGTTCCACGGTGTCGGAGTCTCTGTTCGGTACCGACGGGGTTCGCGGCCGCGTAGGCCTCGAACCCATCACCCCCCAGACCGTCATGAAGCTGGGCTGGGCGGCGGGCCGGGTGCTTGCCGGCGCCGGCAATGGAAACAAGGTGCTGGTTGGCAAGGATACCCGTATTTCCGGCTACCTGCTGGAGTCTGCCCTGGAAGCCGGCTTTTCCGCCGCGGGCGTGGACATTTCGTTACTCGGGCCCATGCCGACCCCGGGCATCGCCTACCTCACCCGGACCGCGAGAGCCTGCGCCGGCGTGGTGATCAGCGCGTCGCACAACCCCTACCACGATAACGGGATCAAGATATTTTCCGCCGAGGGCACCAAGCTGGACGATGCCCTGGTGGCCGCCATCGACCGGACGATGCAGGGGGAAATGACCTGCGTGGAGTCCAGCCGGCTGGGGCGGGCGGAACGGTTTTCCGATGCCCAGGGGCGTTACATTGAATTCTGCAAGAACACCTTCCCCCGGTCCCTCAGCCTCTCGGGGCTGAAGGTGGTGATTGACTGCGCCAACGGTGCCGGGTACGAAGTGGCTCCACGGGTACTGGCGGAACTCGGCGTCGATGTGGTCGCCATCGGCAACCGGCCGGACGGTTACAACATCAATCACGAATGCGGTTCAACCAGCCTGGATGGGCTCAAGGCAAGAGTCCTTGAGGAACGCGCCGCGCTCGGCATTGCGCTGGACGGTGACGCCGACCGCGTCCTATTGGTGGATGAATCCGGTCACGGCGTGGACGGCGACCAGATTCTTTATCTGCTTGCCGGACACAGGCAGGCCCGGGGAAACCTGGGCGGCGGAGTGGTCGGGACGGTGATGACCAACCTGGGGCTCCAGCAGGCCCTTGCGCAAAGGGAAATCCCGTTTTGCCGTACCGGCGTGGGCGACCGGTTCGTGCATGAAGCCCTGGTCGAGCGGGGCTGGCTACTGGGGGGCGAAACCTCGGGCCATATCATCTGCCTCGACAAGGGGACCACCGGCGACGGCATCGTGGCGGCCCTGGAGGTGATGCAGGTGATGCTGGAGGCCGGGGAGCCGCTGTCTGCCCTGGTGGCCGGCATGCGGGTGTTTCCCCAGGAGATGATCAACGTGCACGCGGATGGCGCCAATGCCGGGGCGCTGGTGGAGGGCGTCGGAGTCCGGGCGGCCGTGGAGACGGCGGAAACGGAGCTCGGGGACCGGGGGCGTGTCGTACTGCGTCCTTCCGGAACAGAGCCGCTGGTGCGGGTGATGATCGAAGGCGAGGACGCCGGGACGGTTGACCGGCTTGCACGGATGGTCGCTGCGGCGGTGGATGGCGCCAGGAACGCCGGCTGACTCCCACCCCGGCGGATGCCGCTCAGGCCGGATGCGCCTCCAGGAATTCGAGCACCTTGTTCGGGTGGTCCGCAGCCTTGGGAACCCTTTTCCAGTGCTTCAGCACCTTGCCGTCCGGCCCCACGATCGTGGTGGAGCGGATGACCCCCACCCTTTTCACGCCGTACAGGACCTTCTCGCCCCAGGCGCCGTACTGTTCCATGACCTTCCTGTCCGGGTCCGAGAGCAGGGTGAAGGGAAGACGGAACTTGTCGATGAACCTGACGTGTGAGTCCGCCGCATCCGGGGAGACTCCGAGGATGACCGTGTCCAGGGCGTCGAACTGCTGGATGTTGTCCCGAAACCCGCAGGCTTCCTTGGTACAACCGGGTGTGTTGTCCTTGGGGTAGAAGAAGACCACCACCGTCCGGCCGCGAAAGTCCTTCAGGGCGACCCGGTTGCCATCTTGGTCGTTGAGAGTGAATTCGGGGGCGGTCTCGCCCGCCTCGATGGCCATGGCCGATTTCCCTGTCTGTGATTGCTGCAGGCGTAACCGGGATGGTTACCGCTTCCTGCGCGGTGCCGGTGGCGGCTTGGGACCGCCGCCGGTCAGGGGCCGGTTGGGCAATTGCTTGGCGTTGGCGGTGCTGTTGCCCAGCTTCAGTTCTCCCGGTGCATGGGACTTCTCTTCCATGTCCACCGACCCCTTGAACTGGCAGCCATCGTTCAGGATCACCCGGGGCGCCCTGAGGTCCCCGAAGACCCTTCCCGTGGGCTTGATGATGATTTGTTCGTTGCCCCGCATGCCTCCCTTGACCTCTCCCTCGACAACGATGCTGTTTGCCGTGACATCGGCATTGACCTTGCCCTTCTTCCCGATGAAGACGTTGCTCTCGTGGAAATTGATGGACCCTTCCACCGTACCGTTGATGATGAGGTCCTCCCGGCCGCTCAGGTCCCCCTGGACCTTCACCTCATGGCCGATGACGGCCCTGGCGTCCATGTCACCGGTATCGTCCTGATCGTCGGGTATCGTCTTGAGAGTGGTGTCGGGTTCGCTCATGTCGGGGCACCGTGGAACAATGAAACTGTGAGTCCGGGCGAAGTAGTTTAACCGCTCCCCCCGGGATTCTCCATAGACAAACAGCGGACAAACAGCGGGCGGAAAAGTGGGCCCGCCCAGGGGTCGGCGGGATTCGGCGCGTTCCGGACGGGTGCCTGTGATCGTCCCGTCAAATCGGGGATTTATCGACCTCCCGCGTGGCCGCCGCAGCGGCGTCCCTCCTGCGGATCATCCCCAGGGCAGGGAGAACGTCTTCAGGTTGGTGTAGCTGGCCATGGCCTCGATGATGCCTTCCTTGTAGCCAAGCCCGGAATCCTTGATTCCTCCGAAGGGCGACATCTCGGTCCGGTATCCCGGCACCTCCCAGATGTTCACGGTGCCGGTGTGCAGTTCGTTCACGAAGCGGCTGATGTAGTCGAGCCGGTTGGTGCAGACTCCCGAGGACAGGCCGAAGGAGGTGGAATTGGCCACTTCAATGGCGTGGTCGGCGTCGCGCACCCGGATCAGGGGGATCGGAGGGCCGAAGGTCTCCTCCGCCACCAGGGTGCAGCCGGCCGGGACATGATCCAGAACCGTGGGGGAGTAAAGCGCTCCCTGGCGGTCATTCCCGTACAGCAGTTCGGCGCCGTTCGCGACCGCCTCGTTGACGCGGTCCTGGATCTGGGTCGCCGCCGCCTCATGGATCACGGTGCCCACGTCCGTTTCCGGATCCATCGGATCCCCGTACCGCAGTGCGGCCGCCTTTTCCGTCACCAGGGCCGCGAAACTGTCCGCGACGGACTCCACGCACAGCACCCGCTTGACCGCGGTGCAACGTTGCCCGGAGTTTTTCGTGCCGCCCGCCACCGCCAGCTCCGCCGCCCTGTCAAGGTCCGCATCCTCCATGACGATGAGCGGGGAGTTGCCGCCCAGTTCCAGCACCGTACGCCTGTAACCCGCGGACTTGGCGATGTATTTCCCCACCGGCACGCTGCCCGTGAACGTGATCAGGTCGATGTGCGGATTGGTGATCATCTCCTCTCCCACGTCCTCCGGCAGTCCGGTGACGACCGACAGCATCTCCGGCGGCAGGCCAGATTCGTACAACACGTCCGCCAGCAGAAGCGCGGTCAAGGGCGTCAGCTCCGTGGGCTTGCACACCATGCAGTTGCCGGTTGCGACGGCGGGAGCGATCTTGTGCGCGACCATGTTGAGCGGATGGTTGAACGGCGTGATCGCGGAGATGGCGTTCAACGGCTCCCGCTGGGTGAAGATCTTCCGCTTCTTGCCGTGGGGGGTGAGGTCGCAGGAGAAAATCCGGCCGTCGTCATGAATGCAAAGCTGGCCCGCCAGGCTGAACACGTCGAAGGCACGGCCGACTTCGTACAGGCTGTCCTTCTTGCTGAGACCGCTCTCCGCGGTGATCAGGTCGGAGATCTCTTCCTTGCGGGACACCAGCGCCTCCGCGGTCCTGGTGAGGATCTGCTGGCGTTCGTAACGGCTCAGCGCCGGCTTGCAGGCCGCGGCGATCCCGAATGCCTCGGCCACCTGGGCCCGGCTGGCCCGGGGGACGGTGCCCACCACCTGGTTGGTGTAGGGATTGAATACTTCAACAGCCCCGCCGGCCTCGCCGTCCACTTGCCGGCCGGCGATCCGCATTTTCTCGTGGCGTATGGTGTCACTGGATCTGTTCATGGTTATTTTCGTGCTACCGGGGGCTGGTGTGGTTGAGCGCGAGATCGAACACATCGAAGTTGCGCAGTTGCGGGCGGTTCCCGATCCCGCTCACGGGATGGTTGAATATCATCGGTACGGTCTGCTCACTGACACCCCCGTGGGAACGGAGCGGGGCATCCAGGCCGGAAAGGTCATGGCGGTCCGCACTCGTGCCGATCACCGTGTGTATGGTGGATACCAGGATGATATCCCCCATGCGGTCGCCGGCGAGGCCGAACTCCCGGCAACCGTCCTCGTTGCCGTACACGGCCTCGATCCCTTCCAGTTGCCGCAGCCGTTCGATGACCTGTCCGCGGTCCACGTCGGCCGGGAGGTACACGGTGGCATAGGAGCCAAGGGCCCCGTGATGAACGACGTAGGGATCGGTGATGGGCAGGATCACCCTGCTTCTGCCGGCGCCGAGCCACTGGTCCAGCCGGTCCTGCAGATAGACGACGTTGGGGTTGCCTTCGTCGTCGTGCTTGGCGTTCATGCCATGGTCCGCGGTGATCCCGATCACGGCGCCGAGGGCGTCCAGCTGCTTCCAGTGTCCGTCCATCATGGCATAGAAGGCGTTGGCGACTTCGCTGCCCGGGGGGTGCTTGTGCTGGATGTAATCGGTGGTGGAAAGGTACATGATGTCCGGCCGCACGGTTTCCATCAGCCTGACTCCGGCGGCGAAGATGAATCCGGAGAGTTCCGCACTGTACACCGAGGGCACCGGCAAGCCCACCAGGCCCAACACGTCCTCAATGCCGTTTTCCTCCAGCGTGACCAGGTCCGCCTTTTCCGATGAAAAGCAGATGGCCCCGTCCGGGCCCATGGACAGTTCGTTCCCGAGCAGCCGGCGCAGCTTGTCCTTTGCGGTGATGATCGCGACCTTTGCCCCGGCATCCTGGAAAGCCTTGAATACCGTCGGCGTGCGCAGCAGCGACGGGTCATTCATCATGACTTCCCGGTCGTTTTCACGGTCGTAGTAAAAATTCCCGCAGATGCCGTGCACAGCGGGCTCCACGCCGGTGACGATGGACAGGTTGTTGGGGTTGGTGAAGCTGGGCACCACGCAATGGCAGCGCAGGTCGGTGCCCCGGGTTTCAAGTACCTGTTCCGTCCAGGGCATGACGCCGGCGTCCACGGCCTGCTCAATGTAGGCCGGCTCCGAACCGTCGACGCAGATGACCACCACGGGCCTCCCGGGCCAGCGGTAGGTGCGATCGTTCACTTTGATATTTCCGGTGTCTGTGGTCATTCAGGCGGTGTCGGGGTGTTGGGAAAGGGGGAATATACAACCTGTTTTCCGGAACCCGTCCCCAATCGCACAATCGATCTGCGGATTATATGAATAATGATTGTGTTTCAGAAAGTTAAGATTTGCTGGATTTGATGCCGCCTGATTCCGGTACGTCAATGATTCCCCTTTTTTATCCCTATAAATGCCGCGTAGCTAACATACAGTCATGCAAAACCCGTATAACCTCGATGCCATAAGCTGTTTCCCGGTAGAAATTCACATTCCGCAAATCGGAATGCCGGCGATAACCAGCACGTATATGTTCACTGCTTGTCCCTGACTTCGGATTGCACGCTAAAAACTCAAAGGCCGCTGTCAGATCGTCTGTGTATCGGTCGGTCCGCTCTGCGCCCCACTTTGCCACGGAATAAAGCCATACGGCTTCCATATCTTCCCGTGCTTTGGGCGATAACCTGTATTCAGCGGATTTTGTCGGCATGTTTCGCAGCCATTTCTTGTTTGAATTGACTGCTATCGAACGCTCGTGGCTCTCCGCTTCCCTCGCCCTCGATCAGTGCGGCGCGGATTGCTTCTAGGTCAGCTTGACTTGCTTGATCCCGGCGGATCAGATCGTGGATATATTCGCTGTCATTGGTGAACTGTCCAGCAGCGATTTGCGCCTTGATCCAGTTGTCTTGTTGATCTGTAAGCGTGATCGTTTTTCGTGTTGTACCCATCAAACGACCTCCAAGGTTCAGGAAAAATCATACAATAGGTGCAAAATAGCACGATATTGCATGTTCTCTAACCTTTTTTGGTTAGCGGTTTATCGCATCCATTCCCTTTAAACAACGCCGCGCCGTATGGCGCGACATTCAGCAGACCGATGCGCAGCATCGGGGCGAAGTGAGCAACGCGAATGGAGGGCAGGCGCTTGAATATTTTGTTTGTCCTGTCGCTTATGTTTGTGGAGTACGGTCAGACGGGGCCTGGATGGCACATGCCAGGGATGGAGATCGGGATCTCGGACAACCTGACAGGATTTCCTCCTGATCCGACAGTTACGGATCTCCGGCAAGCCTGGACAGACACGGCCATCATCCCCTGACAGTCCGACAGGCGGCCGGGCTGTCGGTATGTATTTCCATGGCGATTTCCAGCAGAATCCGCCTGTCACAAAGCCCGGAAATTGTCATGGATCATCCTGTCCCTACCCCAATGGCGGCGGCCTCGGAAACCGGCGACCCGCTGCTGCTGACACCGGGGCCCCTGACCACTTCAGCATCGGTCAAGCGGGCCATGCTGCATGACTACGGCTCCAGGGACCGCCATTTCATCGAGGTGAACCAGGGGATACTGGATAGGCTGGTGGGGATCGCGGGCGCCCAGGGCAGCCACGTGGCGGTCCCTCTTCAGGGCAGCGGCACTTTTGTGGTAGAGGCCATGCTGGGCTGTTTCGTCCCCCGGGACGGAAGACTGCTGATCTGCATCAACGGCGCCTATGGAAAGCGCATGGCGAAAATCTGCCAGTACCACGGACGGTCCCACACCACAGTCGAGTTCACGGAGGATGAACCGGTAGACCCGGCGGCGGTGGAGGCCTCGCTTGAGCGGGACCAGACGATCACCCATGTGGCGGTGGTTCATTCGGAAACCACTTCCGGAATTCTCAATCCGCTGGCGGAGATCGCCCGGGTCGTGGAACGCTGCGGCCGGGGGCTGCTGGTGGACGCCATGAGCGCTTTCGGGGCCGTTCCGCTGGATGCGCGGGAGATGCGGTTCGACGCGGTTTGCGCATCCAGCAACAAGTGCCTGGAAGGGGTTCCCGGCATGGGTTTCTGCATTGCCAGGGAAGAGGCGCTGGCCGATACGAAGGGGAACTCGCCTTCCCTCAGCCTGGACCTGCATGACCAGTGGCGTGCGATGCAGGAAAGCGGGCAATGGCGGTTCACACCGCCGACCCACGTGATCCTGGCCTTCGACCAGGCGCTGGACGAGTTCGACCGCGAAGGCGGCGTCGAAGGCAGGGGGGCGCGCTACCGTGCCAACTGCGCGTTGCTGGTCGAGGGCATGCGGAATCTCGGCTTCAGGACATTGCTCCCGGACGGGCTCCAGGCGCCGAATATCGTGACATTCCACATGCCGGAGAACCGGAAGTTCGTGTTCGAACGGTTCTACGGGCTGATGCGGGAACAGGGATACGTAATCTATCCGGGGAAACTCACGCAGGCGGACAGCTTCCGCATGGGCTGCATCGGCCGGCTCGACCAGGATCACATGCGCGGCGCGCTGGCGGCGGTGCGTCATGCGCTGGACTGGCTGGGAATCGGGGAAGCCGTGGCCTGACATGCCGGGGAACGGGGCCGCCGGCTGTTGCGGCCCTGCCGGGTCGGTGTCGCACCGGGGTGCGTGCGCCGCGCAATCTCCACTTTTCCGCGCCGGTGCGCTGGCCTAGAATGGCAGCCCCTGCAAAGGCGCCCATGAGCAACACATCACCAGAGATAGAGCAATGCCCATACAGTTACCCCGACGGGCCAGCGCCGTCGTAATCGGCGGCGGTGTCACCGGCTCCAGTGTCGCCTACCATCTCGCAAGGGCCGGCTGGAGCGATGTCGTCCAGCTGGAACGAAGCCAGTTCAGTTGCGGCACCACCTGGCATGCCGCCGGCCTCATCGGCACTATGCGCGCCAACGAGAATCATGCCAAGCTGGCGGAATACTCCATGTCCATCCTGCGCCAGCTCGAGGAGGAGACCGGGCAATCCACCGGGTTCCGCCAGGTTGGCTCCCTGTCCATCGCGCACAGCGCTGCGCGATTCGAGGAGTTGAAGCGGGTGGCCTCGATGAACAATGCGTTCGGTGTCACCCAGGTGGATGTCCTGACGCCCGGGGAAGTGGCGGACCTGTTTCCGTTGCTGAAGACGGATGACCTGCTAGGGGGCACCTGGGTACCCCATGACGGGTATGCCAGCCCCGTGGATGTGACCATGGCCTTCGTCAAGGGCGCCAGGGGGCGCGGCGCGCAGTGCATCGAGGGGGTAACCGTGGTGGACGTGAAGATTCGGGATGGACGGGTGGCGGGGGTCGCCACGGACCACGGCGACATCGAGACGGATGTCGTGGTGAACTGCGCCGGGCTGTGGGCACGCCACCTGGCCAGGAAATCCGGGGTCAACATCCCGCTGCACGCATGCGAACACTACTACGCGGTCACGGAAAAGCTCAGCGACCTGTCGGACGACCTGCCCGTGATGCGCGACCATGACAAGTGCGCCTACTACAAGCCGGACGCCGGCAGCCTGCTGGTGGGCGCGTTCGAGAAACAGGCCGTGGCCTGGGGCCAGGACGGAATTCCCGGGGACTTCAGTTTCGACGAAATCGAGGGGCACATGGAAGAACAGCTCATGCCGGTGCTCGAGGATGCCATGGAACGGGTGCCGTTGCTGCAGGAAGTCGGCTGGCGCAAGTTCTTCTGCGGCCCGGAAAGCTTCACCCCGGATGACCAGTTCCACGTCGGCGAGGCGCCGGAGGTGCGCAACTATTTTGTTGCGGCCGGGCTCAACTCCATCGGCATCCAGAGCGCCGGCGGGCTGGGCAAGGCGCTGGCCGA
>JAJDTE010000224.1:0-21997 GCA_022827325.1 Gammaproteobacteria bacterium
AAACAATCGGCGCCCGCAAACCAGCCCCATACGCATGTCTCGCCTTTGCGGGCGGCCCGAAGATCCCCGCCGAACCCTGTACGGGCGAGGCATGCCTCGCCCCTACAACAGTCCGACAAACCATCGGCGCCCGCAAACCAGTTCCAGACGCATGCCTCGCCTATGCGGGCGGTTCGAAGATCCCCGCCGAATCCTGTAGGGGCGAGGCATGCCTCGCCCGCGGGGGCTGTTGACTGCCGATTCATTCCGCTGCCTTCCGCTCCGCGATGGCGCCGACGACGCGGATCAGTTCCGAGCGCCAGTCGCGCTCCGGCATGTCGAAATCTCTCATTGTGCCCGATCGGTCCATGACGCTATAGGCCGGCCGCGCGGCGGCGGTCGGATAATCGGCGCTCGCGATCGGCCTGATCGGGATCATGTTCTGCAACACGCCTGCCGCCTGCCCCCATTTCTGAATTTCCAGCGCGAACTCGTACCAGCTCATTACGCCTCCGTCGCGCCAATGATACAAGCCCGACTTCGGCGGCAGGAGAATCATGCGCCAGATCAGCGCGGCCAGCGAGTGCGCCGAAGTGGGACAGCCGATCTGGTCGTTCACCACTGCCAGTTCATCGCGTTCGGCCATCAGTGCGAGCATGGTCCTGACGAAGTTGCGGCCGAATTCCGAATACAGCCACGAAGTCCGCACGACCACGCCCTGTCCGGCCGGCAGCTTGCCCATCTCGCCTTCGCCGGCAAGCTTGCCGCGGCCGTATGCGCCGAGCGGCGCGGGTTCGTCTTCGGGCAGGTACGGCGTGCTGGCGCGGCCGTCGAACACGAAATCGGTCGAAACGTGGATCAGCCTCGCGCCGTTCGCCTCGCACCAGCGGACGAGATTCGCCACGGCGCCGGCGTTGACGCGCCGGGCCTGCTCGGGTTCGCTCTCGGCCCGGTCGACCGCGGTATAGGCGGCGGTATTGACGATGCAGTCGGGAGCGGCCTCGCTTAACACGGTTTGCACTTGTGCCTCGTCGGCGATGTCCAGTTCTTCCCGTGCGAGAAACGCCGCCCGCCAGCCCGGCGGCGCGCCCGCCATGCGCATGCAGCGGGCCAGTTGGCTCCGGGCGCCGGTAACGAGGACGGAACCGGTCATATCGCCCGGGCCCTAATGGGGCAGCGGCGCCCGGGACAGGGGCGGGGCATTGCGGTCCCGTTCCGAGAGCATCGGCGCAGGGTCGAGCAGCGGCCATTCGATGCCGATTTCGGGGTCGTTCCAGAGCAGGCTGTGGTCGTCTTCGGGATGGTAGTACTCGGTACACTTGTAGCACAGGTCGGCGCTTTCGCCGAGTACGTAGAAGCCGTGGGCGAAGCCTGGCGGTATCCACAACTGGCGCTTGTTCTCCTCGCTGAGCGGGGCGCCGAACCATTGGCCGAAAGTCGCCGACTGATGCCGCAGGTCGACGGCGACATCGAACACTTCGCCGCGCACGACGCGCACGAGTTTGCCCTGGGGATACTCGAGCTGGTAATGCAGCCCGCGCAAGGCGCCGCGCAGCGAGCGGCTGTGGTTGTCCTGCACGAAACGGTGAGGGATGCCATGTTCGCTGAAAAATGACTCGCGCCACGTCTCCATGAAGAAGCCGCGGGCGTCGCCATGGACCGCCGGCTCGAGCAGCAGCAATCCGGGTATCGGCGTGCTTTCGATTTTCACTGCGAGTCGACTTTCATGGTGATTCCCGGAGCAATTCCAGCAGATACTGGCCGTAGCCGCTGTTGATGTGGTCCTCGGCCAATCGCTCGAACTGCGCGTCGCCGATGAAACCCTGACGCCAGGCGATCTCTTCGGGACAGCCGATCTTCAGGCCCTGGCGGTCTTCGAGCACGCGGATGAAATTGGCCGCGTCGAGCAGCGACTGGGTGGTGCCGGTATCGAGCCAGGCGGTGCCGCGGTCGAACAGTTCCACCTGCAATTCGCCGCGCTGGAGATATATCCTGTTGAGGTCGGTGATTTCGAGTTCGCCGCGCGCCGACGGGCGGATCGACTTGGCGACGTCGACGACCTTGTCGTCGTACATGTAAAGCCCGGTAACGGCGTAATGGGACTTGGGCCGGGCGGGTTTTTCCTCCAGATCGATCGCGCGGTTGTTCTCGTCGAGCACGACCACGCCATAGCGCTCCGGATCCTGCACGTAATAGGCGAAGATGCTGGCGCCGTTGTCCTGGGCGACGGCATTGGTCAAGGTGTCCTCGATGCGGTTGCCGTAGAAGATGTTATCGCCGAGGATCAGGCAGACGCGGCTGTCGCCGATGAATTCCTCGCCGATGAGGAAGGCCTGGGCCAGGCCTTCCGGGCGCGGCTGTTCGGCGTAGTCGATCGAGATGCCCCAGGCGCTGCCGTCGCCCAGCAATTTGTGAAAGGCCTCGCGGTCGCGCGGCGTGGTGATGAGCAGAATCTCGCGAATGCCCGATTGCATCAGCGTCGACAGCGGATAATAGATCATCGGCTTGTCGTAGACCGGCAACAGCTGCTTTGAGACGGCCCACGTCAGCGGCCAGAGCCGGGAGCCGGTCCCGCCCGCCAGGATCAGGCCCCTCATGCGGCACCCCCGGGCCGGGCAGCCGGTGCCGGGTCAGCGACCGATGCCATGATAGTGCAGGCCGGCGGTCCGGACGGCTTCCGGTAAAAAGACGTTCCTGCCGTCAAAAATCGCGTCTCCCCGCATCGTGTCGCGGATGCGGTCGATGTCCGGGGCGCGGAACGCCCTCCATTCCGTGACCACGATCAGGGCATCGGCCATTTCCAGCACCGCATACGGATCCTCGTCGTTCAGGTCCAGATCATCCCGTTCGCCGTAAATCCGCCTGGCCTCGGCGGTTGCAAGCGGATCGAACGCCTGCACCCGTGCACCCTGCTCCCACAGCGATTCGATCACGACCCGGCTCGGCGCCTCCCGCATGTCGTTGGTGTCGGGTTTGAACGAAAGCCCCCATAGCGCAAACGTCCTCCCCTGCAGGGTGCTATTGAAGTGGCCCATCAGCTTGTTCACGAGCACCCGCTTCTGGTCGTTGTTCACGGCTTCCACGGCAGCCAGGATCCGGGCTTCGTATCCCACCACCCCGGCGGTGTGATACAGCGCCTTGACGTCCTTGGGAAAGCAGGAACCGCCGTACCCGCAGCCGGGATAGATGAAGTGGTAGCCGATGCGGGGGTCCGCCCCGATCCCGACCCGGACCGCCTCGATATCGGCACCAAGTCTTTCCGCCAGATTCGCCATCTCGTTCATGAACGAAATCTTCGTTGCGAGCATGGCATTTGCCGTGTATTTCGTCAGCTCCGCCGAAGGGATGTCCATCGCGATTACACGCTCATGGTTCCGGTTGAAGGGCGCATAGAGATTGCGCATGACTTCCAGGGCACCTTCATTATCGGATCCGATGATGATCCGGTCCGGTTTCATGAAATCATCCACGGCAGCCCCTTCCTTGAGAAATTCCGGATTGGAGACCATGCCGAATTCCACGGAGTGCCCCCGGCTTGCCAGGGCCTCGCCAATCACGGTACGCACCTGTTCGGCAGTGCCCACGGGAACGGTCGACTTGGTGGCCACGACGCGGTAACCATCCATGTGCTCGCCCACCGAACGCGCCGCTTCCAGCACATGGGCGAGGTCCGCGGACCCGTCCTCGTCCGGCGGTGTACCCACGGCAATGAATATGACCTCTCCATGGGCGACTCCACGGGCGATATCCGTCGTGAAACTAATCCTGCCGGCTTCCCGGTTGTCCGCGACCAGTTGGTCAAGGCCCGGCTCATGAATGGGTACGATGCCCCGGTTCAGGCCGTCGATCTTGTTCCGGTCCGTATCCACACAGACCACAAGGTTGCCGACATCGGCAAGGCAGGCACCTGTCACCAGGCCGACGTAGCCGGCACCCACTACAGTGATGTTCATGGACCTTCGTCAGATAATGAAAATCTGGCCCGCACCGCGGTGCATGGCCGCATCCCCAGCCGCCTGACCGTTCAGATCGGCAGCTTTCCCTGTGCCGAGGACTCGCCGCGTTCGCGTCCGAAGAAGCTTTTCTGTACCGCCCCCCAGGCCTTGCAGCCGGGGCACTGCCAGTGCAGGGTATTGCTGCTGAATCCGCATTGCCGGCATTGATATTCCCGGGCATGACCCATGGCTTCGGAAAGCAGGCGGGCAATGAGCTCCATGTCGATGGATTCGCCGCGGAGCAGTTCGGGCGAGTTGCTGTTCCGCAGCAACTGGTACAAACCCTCAAGCGAGGGGTACTTGTGAACGATATCAAGCAGGATCCGGGTGCTGGAAAGCTCCCCGTGCTGATGCTGCGACATCTCCACCAGGGCCGAGATGATGCGGGCATCCGGGTTTTTCTCCAGGGCGGACTCAAGGAACTCGCGATATCCCTGCTTGTCCTGCAATGCGGCATAACTGCCGGAGACGAGGTCCACGACCTCCCCCAGGGATTCCGGGGCCCAGAGTTCAAGTCCGCGCCAGATCGCGATTGCACCGCCATGGTTGCCCCTGATCGCCGCCAGGCTCCCGGACAGTATGGCCGCCCGGACGCATTTCTCATCGTACCGGAACGCCGTTTCAAGATAGTATTCCGCCTTGCCGGGCTTTCCCTCCTGCAATGCGCTTTCCGCGAGTTCGCAGCAGTACTGGGACAATGTCTCGGAATAGTCCTGCCGGGAAATCCCCGCAAGTTCCTCTCCGATCACGATTGCGCTGTGCCATTCCTTCTCTTGGTCGTAGATCTGCAGCAGGAAGCGGCAGGCCTGCTCCTTGTACTCCGACAACTGCCGCAGTTCCTGAAACAGGCTCTCGGAACGATCGAACAGACCCGCCTTGAAATAGTCCTGGGCCAGTTCGAAAAGGGCCAGTGACCTCAGCGAGTCCTCCAGATCGGAACGCTCCACGAGATTCTGGTGAATCTGCGTGGCGCGTTCGATTTCGCCCCGGCGGCGAAACAGGTTGCCGAGCGCGATATGCATCTCCACCGTGCTTTCATCCAGCACCGTCGCCTGCAGAAAAACCTGCAGCGCCTTGTCCGGCTGCTCGTTGAGAAGCAGGTTGAGTCCCTTGAAATACGCATCGGGAACCGGCGGCTTGCTGGGTTCATGGCTGTGACGGCCCTCGCGGCCGTCACGGTCCCTGAGCGCCATGTACCAGCCGCTGGCGGCAGCCAGTGGCAGGAGAATCAACAGCCAGAAGGGGTCTACCATAATGCGTCCGATCTACTCCATAGGATATCCGATTGGGAGTCTATCCCCTCTCCCGCCTGATCAGGTATCCACGATTCTGAGTGTCCGGTTGGCCTGCGCGAGACGGCGACGCAATCTCAGGTTGCGTACCACGCCGGCAAGCCAGCCGATGACCACGCCGATGAACAGTGTAATCCAAAGCAGCAGCGATAACGGCATCTCCTTTTCGAATCCCATGTAGTAACTGAGTGTCACGACTTGCGGATTGTTGAGATAAAACGAAAGGGCTAACAAGAAAAAAACCACAATTACAGCTACATACAGCAGTTTTTTCATGTTTATTTTCCCTTGTAATTCTCGTCCACTCGATTTCTAAGGTTGGCCCCCGGCTTGAAATGCGGGACGTATTTCTCCGGCACCTGGACCTTTTCACCGGTTTTCGGATTTCTGCCGATGCGCGGCGGGCGATAGTGCAGCGTCATGCTGCCGAATCCGCGAATCTCGATACGCTCGCCGCCAACAAGCGCCCGCGACATGCAGTCAAGGATACTGTTGACCGCTAGTTCAACGTCCTGTCCCAACAACTGCGGCTGCTCTTGACTGATATAGGCAACCAGTTCCGACTTGGTCAGAGTTGGCTGATCAGTAGATTGCGCGTCATCAGAAGCCATACCGGTACCCTCGGATATCAGGAGCTTTGCTTGTTCAGTTGTTCTTTCAGCTTGTCGCCCAGCGTCGCACTGCCGATAGCTGATTCGCGGGAATATTCCTGCACGGCCTCGCCCTCGATCTCCATTTCCCTGACCTTGATGGAAAGGGATATCTTCCGATCCTTGCGTTCAATGCTGGTGATCTTGGCTTCGACCGTATCGCCCACGTTCAGCGCGGTACGCGCATCCTCGACCCGGTCCTGGGTGATTTCCGATGCACGGATGTATCCCTCGACACTGGGCGCAAGTTCCACGGTCGCCCCCTTGGCGGTGACGTCCTTGACGGTTCCCTGCACAGTGCGGCCCTTGCCGTTTTCGCTGACATAGGTGGCGAACGGATCCTCGATCGCCTGCTTGAGACCAAGGGAGATCCGCTCCCTTTCGGCATCCACCGCAAGAACCACCACGGTGAGTTCATCACCTTTCTTGAGTTCGGTGACCACTTCCTCCCCCGGACGGTCCCAGGAAAGTTCGGACAGGTGCACCAGTCCGTCGATTCCCCCCTCGACACCGATGAAGACGCCGAAGTCCGTAATCGAGCGGATTTTCCCGGTCATCACGTCGCCTTTCTTGTGCAGCGCGGCGAACTCTTCCCAGGGGTTGGGCGTGCACTGCTTCATGCCAAGGGAGATGCGGCGGCGGTCGGAGTCGATATCGAGCACCATGACCTCGACCTCGTCACCCACATGGCAGAACTTGGCCGGATGGATGTTCTTGTTGGTCCAGTCCATCTCCGACAGGTGCACCAGGCCTTCCACCCCTTCTTCCAGTTCCACGAATGCGCCGTAGTCGGTCAGGTTCGTGACCCGGCCGAACAGGCGGGTTCCCACCGGATACCGCCGTGAAAGATCCAGCCACGGGTCCTCTCCGAGCTGTTTGATGCCGAGCGAGACACGGCACTGCTCACGATCGAACTTCAGCACCCTGGCCTCGATCTCGTCACCGACATTGAGCACTTCAGAAGGATGCTTTACACGTTTCCAGGCAAGGTCGGTGATATGCAGCAGGCCATCAAGCCCGCCCAGATTGACGAATGCGCCGTAGTCGGTGAGATTCTTGACGATGCCCTTGACGATCTGACCCTCCTCAAGGGTGTCCAGGAGCTTGTCCCGCTCCTCGTTGAGCTCGTTCTCGACGATGGCTCGTCTGGAAACCACGATGTTGTTGCGGGACTGGTCGAGCTTGATGACCTTGAAATCAAGTTCACGGCCTTCGATATAGGCGGAGTCCTTGACCGGCCTTACATCCACGAGCGAGCCGGGGAGGAAGGCACGAAGGTTGTTGATGTCAACAGTGAATCCACCCTTGACCTTGCCTGTAATGATGCCGCTGACGATATCGCCGTTCTCGTGGGCCTTGGAGAGTTCTTCCCAGGCGCGTGCGCGCATGGCCTTCTCCCTGGACATCCGCGTGGCCCCGGTGCCGTCCTCCACGGCTTCCAGGGCAACCTCCACCTTGTCGCCCACCTTGACGGTTATTTCCCCGGCGGGGTTCCTGAATTCAGAGGCATGTATCTCTGCATCGGACTTGAGACCTGCCCCGACAATCACGAAATCATTGTTGATCTCCAGCACTTCGCCCGTGATTACCGAGCCGGGCTTCATCACCACACCGGAAAGGTTCTCCTCCAGGAGCGCCGCAAAGTCTTCACTCATAGTTCAAATTAAAAAAAAGCTGCCCGATTTCCAAACGCTTGCCGGTTCTGCGGCCGCATCCGGCTGGATGCCGCCCTGAGACGGAACTGATACGAACAGGAAGCGTGGCAGGCAGTCGACGTTATCGATAGGTTGTATCATTCAGGACAGGTGTTGAGCAGTCAGCCAGCCCCCGGCATGGCCGCCACTCCGGACCTGTCCACCAAGTGCCGATCGAAGATCAGGTCAGCCGACGGCCGCCGGACAGGCCACGAATGGACCCGAAACCAACGTACCCGGCAAGCCCGCGGGGAACAGCAACGGCCCGGAAGCCCGAAGCCAACCGGCATGCCGATTCACCCTCGCGCCTTCCCCCGGAAACGGTCTGCCAGCCCCAACACGGCCTCGACCGCCTGGTCGATGGTCAGCTCTGTCGTGTCCAACAGCACCGCGTCTTCAGCGGGCCGCAACGGTGATACCCTGCGACCCGCATCCCGTCGGTCCCGTTCGGAAATCTCTTCGAAAAGCCGGTGGATGTTAACATCAAAACCCTTTTGTCTCAACTGGTTAAAGCGCCTCTGCGCCCTTTGTTCCACGCTGGCAGTGAGAAAAATCTTGCAATCGGCATCCGGAAAAACAACCGTTCCCATGTCCCGTCCGTCCGCCACCAGTCCCGGGAGCATGGCGCAGTTCCGTTGCCAGGCCAACAGCGCCCTGCGCACCGCAGGGAGCGGCGCCACCCTGGAAGCCCGGTCACCGGCCTGTTCACTGCGGATTTCATTTTCCACGTCCGATCCATCGAGCATAGCCTTTCCCTGGTCGAACCGCAGCGGCAGGGATCCGGCCAGTTCGGCCAACCGCGATTCGTCATCCAGCGGTACTTCCCGGCGGACCGCGTACAATGCCAGGACACGATACAGTGCCCCGCTGTCGAGGTAATGCCAGCCAAGTGCACGGGCAACCCGCAATGCCACCGTACCCTTGCCTGAACCGCTCGGGCCGTCGATGGCGACTACGGGCACTGCCGCTCCGTTCATCCTGGCCCTGGTAGCCGCAAATCGCTGACGGCCATGCCCGCACCCCGGGCAAGGTCGAGGAATCCGGGAAACGAGGTGTTGATGCAGGCCGTGTCCATGACGCGGACAGCGCTTCCGGCAGCGCTGGCCGCCATGGCGAACGCCATGGCGATCCGGTGATCGCCCCCGCTTTCCACAACGCCCCCGGCGACCCGGCCCCCGGTGATCGACATGCCGTCCGGATGCTCAAGGACCTTCACACCCAGGGCGGAAAGACCCGCCACGGTGGTCCGGATCCGGTCACTTTCCTTGACCCGCAGTTCCTCCGCCCCGCGGATTGTGGTCACACCTTCCGCGCAGGCGGCGGCCACCGCCAGCACCGGAATCTCGTCCACGGCCAGGGCGATATCCCCGGCGTCAAGGTCAACCGGCTGCAGCCTGGAATGGCGCACCCGCAAGTCTGCGAGGGGTTCACCGCCGACCTCTTGCTGGTTTTCCAGGCTGATATCGGCCGACATACGCCGGAGAATCCTGAGAACCCCGTCCCGGCTCGGATTGATGCCCACCCGGCGCAACAGGATTTCGGATCCCGGGGCGATCAGGGCCCCGACGATGAAGAAGGCGGCCGATGACAGGTCGGAAGGCACATCCACTTCGCGGGCGCCCAGCCGGCCGCCACCGGTCAACGAAATCCAGTCCCCGTTTCGCCGGACCGGATAGCCGAACCCCCGGAGCATGCGCTCCGTATGATCACGTGTGGGTGCGGGTTCGTGCACCTCGGTGTTGCCCCGGGCGTACAAACCCGCCAGCAGCACAGCGGACTTGACCTGTGCACTTGCCATGGGAAGTTCGTAGCGGATGGCCTGGACCTCCCCCGGCGGATGAACGGTCAGCGGGGGTCTGCCCGCATCGGATTCGAACCGTGCACCCATCTCCGACAAGGGCGCGATGATGCGGTCCATCGGGCGACTCCGCAGGGACGCGTCCCCGGTCAGCGTTACGGGCCACTTCTGTCCACACAGAATGCCGGCAAGAAGCCTGAAGGCGGTACCGGAATTGCCCATGTCCAATGCCTTGCCCGGGCAGTGCAGTCCTTCCATGCCGGCGCCGTTGATCAGAAATTCCCGGCCATCCTGCCTGATTTCCACTCCCATGGCCCGAAACGCGGCCACGGTCGCCATGACGTCCTCGCCCAGAAGCAGGTTCTGTATTCTGGTGACACCATCCGCAATGGCACCGAACATGATGGCCCGATGGGAAATGGACTTGTCCCCATCCACCCGAACTTCGCCCCTGAGCGGAAATCCTCCCGCCACCTCGATGCCCTGGATCATGGCCCCGCTACCGGTTCACCAGTTGCCGGACCCATCGCTTGGGCGTGGCCTGCTCCCCGGAAGGCCGGATCCGCCTTCTTTCGGCAACCACGGCGCGGGCTTCACGGGCAGCGGAAAAGAGGGCTTCCAGCTCCTGGTAATTGTCATCATCCACCATGGCCTCCACCCTGGAAAGCTGGTCCCGGTACCCGCGAATATGATCCAGGATAGCGCCCCGGTTCATATGGCAGATATCGCGCCACATCACCGGGTCACTGCTGGCGATACGGGTGAAATCGTAGAATCCCCCTGCCACCATCTCATAGCATTTTTCCCGGTCCTCGCCGGCGGCGAAATAATGCACCATCGCATAGGCCAGCAGATGCGGAAGGTGGCTGGTCATGGCAAGCACACGATCGTGCTCGGCAACGCCCATCCGGACAGTATCCGCGCCCACTTGCCGCCACATGCTCTCGACCCTCTCCACCGCGTCGGCATCGGACTCCTCCAGCGGAACCAGGGCCACCCGGTGTTGTTCGTACAGGTCCGAGGTGGCCACATCCACGCCGCTTTTCTCCTTGCCGGCCACCGGGTGGGCCGGAACAAAGCGCCTCAGGGACGCGCCCAGGCGGGCCCTGGCCTCATCCACTACGCCCTGCTTGACACTGCCCACATCGGTCACCACCGCACTGGCACTCAGCACCGGCCGGATTTCATCCATGATCTCGCCCATGGCACAGACCGGCGTGGCCAGAACCACCATGTCGGCCCCCTGGGCCGCTCCGGACGCGGACGTCGCGATTTCATCGATGACACCCAGTTCCCTGGCCCGCTCCAGGTTTTCGTGGTTGCGGCCGTAGCCGATGACCTGACCGACCAGCCGCCGTTTTTTCAGGCTGAGGGCAAGGGACCCGCCGATCATCCCCACGCCGATGACGGACAGGACCGGGATGCGGAAATCCGCGGTTCCGGCGGCGCCATCCACCGTGCTTTTCTGTGATGTCGTCATGGCTTGTACTCAGGACACAGCAGGATAGGAGCCAAGATGGCGAAACAGGCCAGCCTCGCCCTGGATTTCGCGCAAGGCCCCGGCAACGGAAGGATCATCCCGGTGGCCCTTCACGTCGACGAAGAATACGTACTCCCAGTTTCCCGAACGGAAGGGGCGCGATTCGATCCGGGTCATGTCCACGCCGTGATCGGCCAGCGGCTTCAGCAGCTGCAACAGCGCGCCGGGCCGGTTGTGCGCCGCCACCAGAAAGCTGGTCTTGTCGTGGCCGCTCGGTGGCGTGTCCCGCATCGACAGAACCAGGAAGCGCGCGGTATTCCCGGGACCGTCCTCGATATTCGCGACCTGCACAGGAAGCTGGTGTGCGTCGGCGATTTCCTTACCCGCAAGGGCGGGTGCGGCAGCGATCAGGTTGTGACGGAGGGGCAGGCAGATTTCCGAACAGACCAGAAGCGGCGTATTGGCCAACAGGTCCATGACGACACTGGCACCTTCCTCGGCGGCATGATCCACCGGCACGACGGCGAAGTCCGCCCGGCCTGCTTCCGCGCTGCGAAAAACCTCTTCAACCGTGGGCATGTGGACGATATCGATCGCGGTGCCGAAAAGCTGTTTCGCCGCGGTCTCGGAATCCGTTCCCTCGGGACCGAGCAGCGCCACGGCAAGGCGGGTTTCGGAACTGCGCGTAATGGACATGATCGCACGGAACAGTGAATCCACGTCAGCCTCTGACATGAGTGACGGCTTCAGGTTGCGCATCCGGCTCAGAACCTGGGCTTCCCGTTCCGGGCGGTAATAGGCAGGCTCGGAGAGCGCCTGCTTGATCTCGGCAATGGTCCGGGCCACCTCGAGCCGTTCGCCCATCAGTTCCAGTATGCGGTCGTCGATCTCGTCGATGCGTTCGCGACACCGGCCGAGCTGGTTTTCGGAACGATCCGACACGGGAATCCGCACAGGTCAGTGAATGGTTGCCGGTTCCGGGGCCGGTGACAGGCCGGCGCCGTCTTCGCCGGGGTCCTCCGGGTCGCCGTTGGCCGACTCGTCCACGCGGCTGACACTGGCCAGCCTTTCTCCCGTATTGACCGAGATCAGGCGCACGCCCTGGGTATTCCTTCCCTGGGCGGATATCCCGCTCACCGGCGTGCGGATCAGGGTTCCGCCGTCGGTAATGAGCATGACCTCGTCCTGCTCCGAAACCGTCAGGGCGCTGACCACTTCACCGTTCCGCTCCGAGGTCTTGACCGCGATGACGCCCATGCCACCCCGGTTCTTTCTCGGAAAATCGGAGACCGGCGTCCTCTTGCCATAGCCGTTGACGGTACTGATCAGCACATTCAGGTCCCTTGGTGGATCGGCCGTGCCGGGACCGGGGATCACCATCAGCGAAATGACCCGGCCATCCTCACCCAGCCGGATGCCGCGCACGCCACGGGCGGTCCGGCCCATGCTGCGGACGCCGGCCTCGGCGAAACGCATTGCCTTGCCACGGTCGCTGACGAGCAGGACATCATCACCCTCCCTGGTCAGCGCAACACCGATGAGGTGATCGTCCTCGTTCAGCCTGACCGCGATGATGCCGTTGCTGCGGGGATTGGAAAACAGGGTCAGGTCGCACTTCTTGATCGTGCCCCGGGAGGTGGCCATGAAGATGTGCTCACCGTCGTCATAGCCTTTGATGGGCAGTATCGCGGTCACCTGCTCGCCGCTCTCGAGCGGCAACAGGTTGACCAGCGGCTTCCCCCGGGCCTGGCGACCCGCCTGGGGCAACTGGAACACCCGCAGCCAGTAAACCTTTCCCCGGTCGGAAAAGCACAGGATCGTGTCATGGGAATTGGCGATGAACATGCGTTCGACGAAATCCTCTTCGCGGGTCCGGGTGGCGATGCGCCCTTTCCCCCCCCGGCGCTGGGCGGCGTAATCGCTGACCGGCTGGGATTTGGCATAGCCCGCATGGGACAGCGTCACCACGAGTTCCTCCTCGGGGATCAGATCCTCCATGGAGAAATCGATTTCACCGTCCTGGATCTCGCTTCGCCGATCGTCACCGTACCGGTCCCGGATTTCCGCCAGTTCCTCCCGGATGATGGCCATGAGGCGGTCGGGATTTCGCAGAATCTCCAGCAAAGAGGCGATGTGGTCAACGATCTCGCCGTATTCCTGGCGTATTTTTTCCTGTTCAAGACCCGTCAGGCGATGCAGCCTGAGTTCCAGAATTGCCTGGGCCTGTTCCGGAGAGAGCCTGTAGCCATCGGGATGCATCCCGTATTCCGGGCCGGGACCTTCGGCCCTCGTCATATCGGAATCGACGCGTTCCACCATGGCCGCGACGATACCGGGTTCCCATGGACCCGACAGCAGCTGCGCCTTGGCTTCCGCGGGGGTCTGCGCCGCCCTGATCAGTTCGATGACCGGATCCAGGTTGGCCAGCGCCACGGAGAGCCCTTCCAGGATATGGGCCCGGTCACGCGCCTTGCGCAGCATGTGAACCGTGCGGCGGGTGACCACCTCCCGGCGATGCCGCAGGAACTCCTCGAGCATGTCCCTGAGCGTAAAGAGCCGGGGCTGGTTCCCGCTCAACGCCACCATGTTGAGACCGAACACCGTCTGCATCCTCGTATGCTTGTACAGATTGTTGAGCACGATGTCTGCCTGCTCGCCACGCTTGATCTCGATCACGAGGCGCATGCCCGCCTTGTCGGACTCGTCCCTGAGCGCGGAAATTCCCTCGATCTTCTTGTGTTTTACCAGTTCCGCGATCTTTTCCATCAGCCGGGCCTTGTTCACCATGTAGGGCAGTTCCGTCACGATGATTGACTGGCGCCCGCTGTCTCCCTCTTCAATGGCTGCACGGGCCCGTACGTTGATCCGTCCGCGGCCGGTCTCGTAGGCCAGGCGGATGCCGGTGCGCCCGTGGATGATTCCGGCCGTGGGGAAATCCGGGCCCGGGATGATCTGCATCAGCCCGGTAACGGAGATATCCGGGTTGTCGATCAGCGCCAGGCAACCGCCAACAACCTCGCGCAGGTTGTGCGGGGGAATATTGGTGGCCATGCCGACGGCGATGCCGGTGGAGCCGTTTACCAGGAGATTCGGCACCCGCGTCGGCAGCACCAGCGGCTGGGTTTCGGTCTCATCATAGTTGGGACCGAAATCCACAGTTTCCTTTTCCAGGTCGGACAGCAGTTCATGGGCGATCCGGCTCAGGCGGATTTCCGTATACCGCATCGCGGCAGGCGCATCCCCGTCCACGGAGCCGAAATTCCCCTGCCCGTCAATCAGCAGGTAGCGCATGGAGAAATCCTGTGCCATGCGGACGATGGTGTCGTACACCGCGGTATCGCCGTGGGGATGGTACTTTCCGATCACGTCCCCCACGATCCGGGCGGATTTCTTGTACGGCTTGTTCCAGTCGTTGCCCAGTTCCGACATGGCATACAGGACCCGGCGATGGACGGGCTTCAGTCCGTCACGGACATCCGGCAACGCGCGACCGACGATCACGCTCATGGCGTAGTCCAGGTAGGACTGCCGCATTTCCTGTTCCAGGTTGGCAGGCAGTGTCTCTCGGGCGAACGGCGACTCGGTCATCACAATAAACGGGTTGTTCGGGTGGTGGGCGACCCGATGGGTTCTTGGCGATCGTCAGGCTGATGCTTCCGGTGTCGGCGGTCCGTACGGGTTGCCGACTGTCCGGTACCCGGGAACGGCGGTGGAAAACGTGAATTCCCGGGGATTTTCGGGGTGGAAAAACAGTGATCCAGACGGTGCAAATTTTACCACAGCGGCCCCTGCAAGCCTATTGTCCGTGCGTATCCTGTCCACCGTTCGCCGGGATCCGCAGGGGTGGCGGTCACTCGACGTAGTCCCACTGCCCCCTGAATTCGCCATTCGATTCGAGCCAGCCGTGGTCCTCCGGGGACATCACCAGCCTGAGCATGCTGGCACCCGATTCATCGAATGATTCCGCGGTGACTTCGCAGCGCCGGTACAACTGCGCTCGAAGCGCGCCACCACAGGGCAACACCCGGATCTCGCAGTGGCGGTGATCGACGCCCAGCAGGAGCGCCAGCGATGACATCAGGTCATCCGTTCCCTCGCCCGTTCTCGCGGAAACCCGCACCCGGCCGGGAAAACCGCGCCGGCAAACCCCGGAAGGTGCGTATCCGCCGTCCAGGTCGATCTTGTTGTGCACCAGGATGCGCGGTACGTCAGCAGCGCCGATCTCCTCCAGAACGCCGACCACAGCGTCCGCCAGCACCTCGTGATCCGGGTCCGAGACGTCATTCACCAGCAGCAGGCACGAGGCACTGGCAACCTCCTCCAGGGTACTGTGAAACGCTGCCACCAGGTTGTGGGGAAGGTCCCGTACGAAACCCACGGTATCCGACAGGACCACCGGTCCGAGTCCGGGGATTTCCAGCCGTCGCATGGTCGGATCCAGGGTCGCGAACATCTGGTCCGCCGCGAACACCTCCGCCCCGGTAAGGCGATTGAACAGGGACGACTTTCCGGCGTTGGTGTAGCCCACGAGGGAAACGGTGGGAATGGGTGTGCGGTGCCGCGAGCGCCGGCGCAGGCGCCGTTGGGATTCCACCTTGCCCAGCCGCCGGGTCAGGGTCTTGATCCGCATGCCGATGAGTCGGCGGTCGGTTTCCAGCTGGGTCTCCCCCGGACCGCGCAGGCCAATCCCTCCTTTCTGGCGCTCGAGGTGTGTCCATCCCCGAACCAGTCTCGTGGACAGATGTCTCAACTGGGCAAGCTCCACCTGCAGCTTGCCTTCGCTGGTGGTCGCGCGCAGGGCGAAAATATCGAGGATCAGGCCGGTGCGATCCAGCACGCGGCAACACAGCAACTGCTCCAGGTTCCGTTCCTGTACCGGAGTGAGGGCATGGTCGACGATCACGAGCGACGCGCCCGTGGATGACACTCTTGCCGCCAGTTCCTCGGCCTTGCCCTTGCCGATGAAGGTGGCGGCTACCGGCCGGGGCCGTTCGGTGATGAACTTCTCGAATACGACGGCTCCGGCGGAAACCGCCAGCTCCCCGAGTTCCCGGAGGGGATCGCCAACCGCAACGTCGTCGGGCACCAGCTGCTTGACGAGAATTGCGCCAGCACCCCTTTCGTGGTTCCCGTCATACCTCCCGTACTCGATGGCCCCCTTGTGTTCCAGGGATCGGAACATCAGGAACACCGTCCCCTGGACTTGTGCCAGAGAATCCCCACGCCCCGTAATCCCGCCGGGGCAAGATCAGTCCGGACCCCGTCCGACGACCGACCCTGAATCATATTCCCTTCAATAGGAGCGCACGTCCGAATGCTGACCGCTGCCCTGGTCGATACCACCATCATCCTGATGTTCATGCGGAATCTTTACCGGACGGGCCGGGACGATGGTGGAAATTGCATGTTTGTAGATCATCTGGTTGACGCTGTTTCTGAGCAGCACCACGAACTGGTCGAAGGACTCGACCTGCCCCTGGAGCTTGATTCCGTTGACCAGAAAGATGGAAACGGGGATTCGTTCTTTACGCAGGACGTTCAGAAATGGATCCTGCAAAGCTGTCCCTCTGTTTTGTGCCATTTTAGGTAACCTTCTTGTGTTGCCCGATCGCTAACTGCAAATGGTTGAATAAATTATAATTTCATATTTGCAATATCGGTGCGCAGCAGGAATTTTCAAGTTCCTGCCTACGCGCATGGCGCGACTGTGCCCGCCCCGGGCCAGGGTTCGGGCTGCACACCATATCCGTTTTCCGGTAATCAGATATTTCTCCGTCGAATATGCAGTTGGTCTGTCGAAAATTCCCGGGTAATCCGCGCCCCGCCCGATGGCAGTAAACCAGCCATACCCGGATGACTGATATTAGCATAAAGGACGAACACAACGCCTTAATTTTTAGTACATATCCGCCCGCTGAGCGCCCGGTCCGTCAGGGGAGAGCGCATCCGGGATGGTGTGCCAGATAACCGGAAATGGCATCCAGAGCCCGGCCGTTCCCGTCTCCCTGTACCCAAACCAGGCCACGCTGCTGCCTGAGCCAGGTCAACTGCCGCTTGGCCAGCTGCCTGGTGGCGGCCACGGCCCTTTCCGTCATCTCCGCAGTACCGGTTTTTCCCTGCAGCATCTCCAGTACCTGCCGGTACCCGACCGTACGCATTGCAGGTACCGAATCCGGGTCTTCCAGCGACTTGGCGATCGCCGCCACCTCCTCCACCAGTCCCTCGTCCAGCATTGCCCCGAACCGGTCCCGGATCCGCCGGTGCAGGGTTACCCGGTCGGGGCAGAACAGTGCGAACTTGGCGGTTGCCCCGGACTGGCCCCGGGCATCCCGCATCGATTCGCTTGGCGGACGGCCGGTCAGGCGGTGAATCTCCAGCGCTCGCTGCACCCTCTGGGTGTCATGAGCATCAATCCGCGCGGCCGTGGCCGGGTCCAGCGACTTCAGCATTCCGTGCAATGCCTCGACACCCCGTTCGGCCATTTCCCGGCTGAGCGCATCTCGTACCGACAGATCCGCCGCCGGCAAGGGGGAAAGGCCATATTCCAGGACATGGAAATAGAACATCGCCCCCCCCACCAGCATGGGAATCCGGCCCCGCTGCCGGATATCCTGGATCAACCGTCCCGCGTCCGCCACGAATTCCGCCGCAGAATAGGTATCGGCGGGTTCGCGGATATCAATCAGGTGATGGGGATACCGCGCGAGAAACTCCCGCGAGGGCTTCGCGGTCCCGATATCCATGCCGCGGTAGACCTGGGCCGCGTCCACGCTGATCAGTTCCAGCGGGAACCGCCGGGCCAGCGCTGCGGCAAGATCGGTCTTTCCGCTGGCGGTGGAACCCATGAGAACCAGTATGGGTGGTCCATCCGGGACCCCGCCTGCATCCCTGCTCATCGGTTACCCGCCTGCGGCATCTAGCGGCCGCGCAGGAACCATTTGTCGATTTCCCCGAGTCCAACCCGCATCCAGGTGGGCCGCCCATGGTTGCATTGTCCAGACCGCTCAATGGTCTCGATCTGCCTGAGCAGGGCGTTCATCTCGTCCAGTGTAAGGCGCCTGTTTGCCCGTACGGAACCATGGCAGGCCATGCTGGACAGAATCTCGTTGCCGGTCTCGCCAAGCCGGTCACTGTCGCCGAACTCCACGAGATCCGCAATCACGTCCCGCACCAGGGTTTCATGATCGACCCGGGACAGGAGTACCGGTATGGACCTGACCGCCAGTTGCTCCTCTCCCAGGGGTTCCACGTCGAAGCCGTGACGCTCGAACAGTTCCCGGTGGTCATCGACTACGGCAAGTTCCGCCGCGCTTACATGGATCATCAGCGGCACCAGCAACGGCTGGCTTTCCACACCCTGCTGCGCCATCTGTTGTTTCAGGTTCTCATAGGTGATCCGCTCATGGGCGGCATGCATGTCCACCATGACCAGGCCCTCCGCGTTCTCCGCGAGAATGTAAACGCCCTTGAGCTGCGCCAGGGCATACCCAAGAGGCGGGATGTCACCGGGGCTCCCGTCTTCCCGGTCGGCATCCCGGGAACCGCCATCGGCGTCTTCCGGGGTCCTGTACAGCCGGTCCAGGGCCTCCATCTGTTCGCGGATATGCACCCGCAGTTGCGTCTGGGCCGCAGGGCTTCCATATCCTCCTCCCGCACCCCGCCGCCCGGATCCAGGAAATTCCAGGGGCCGCTGATCCCCGGACGGCGCATCGCCCGCCAGCGGACCGGCCCCCGCGGGTCCCGGGAGGTCCACGGCCACCTCACCCGGCCCGGCGCCCGCGATCACACGGTGAATCGCACGATAGACGAAATCATGGACCGACCTGCCCTCCCGAAACCGCACCTCGGTCTTGGCAGGGTGAACGTTGACGTCCACGAGTCCCGGGGGAAGCCGAAGGCTGAGCACGAATGCCGGATGACGGCCGTGATAGAGCACATCGCTGTAGGCGCGCTTGACGGCGTGGGCGACCAGATGATCCCTTACCGCCCGGCCATTGACGAAAAAATACTGCATGTCCCGCTGACTCCGGGAAACCGTCGGCAGGCCGATCCATCCCTCGAGTTCCATGGGTCCGTTTTCCTCGCTGAACCACAGGTTACCCGTCGCGAACGGCTTGCCAAGCAGGGTCTCGATCCGCCTTTCCCGTCCCACGGACGTATCCGACGCCGGTGCGGAAAACACCGCCCGGCCGTTGTGGCTGAACTCAAACGCGACGTCGAAACGGCCAAGCGCCGCCCTGCGTAGGACATCATCCAGGTGCCCGAGTTCGGTCTTTTCGGTCCGGAGAAACTTCCGCCTGGCCGGCGTATTGAAAAAGAGATCCTGCACCTCCACCGTGGTGCCCTCGGTGCCGGCCACCGGCCTGGGGGCCTCATCCAGGGTCCCGCCGTGGCAAGCAAGGGCAAAACCGCTGTCGGCCCCGGGCACCCTGGACCGGATTTCCAGCCGCGAGACCGCACCGATGCTGGGCAGGGCCTCTCCCCGGAACCCCAGGGTCGATACGTCGTAAAGGTCGTCGAATTCCGACAGTTTGCTGGTCGCGTGCCGGGAGAGTGACAGGGCGAGTTCCTCCGGGGGAATCCCGTTGCCGTCGTCACTGACCAGAATGCGCTTCATGCCACCACGCTCCGCCTCCACCCGGACGGCGCCGGCACCGGCATCCAGACTGTTCTCCACCAGTTCCTTCAGGAGGGACGCGGGCCGTTCGATCACCTCGCCGGCGGCGATCTGGTTGATCAGCCTGTCATCCAGCTGGCGTATCGAACGTCGAGATGCACCCATGACACTCAGTTCTGCGAGAAATAGCCCGGGTTCTTGTCCAGATATCGCTCGATCCCTTTCATGATCGCCCTGGCAATGCGCTGCTGGTGCTGATCGCTGCGCAACAGTTTCTCCTCGGTGGGATTGGTGATGTAGCCGGTTTCCACCAGTATCGACGGCACATCCGGTGATTTCAATACCACGAATCCTGCCTGTTCCACGCGGGCACTGTGAATTCTGCCTACATTTTCCAGTTCATCCAACACCTCCCGCCCGAAAAGGATGCTCTGGTCGATGGTCTTGTCCATGGAAAGCCCCAGCATGGTTCTGGCCACCTGGGGATCCTTTCCCGCCAGGTTCACCCCCCCGGCGAGGTCCGACAGGTTCTGCTGGTTGGCCAGCAGGCGTGCGGCTTCACTGGTGGCGCCACGCAGGGAAAGCGCATATACCGAGGCACCGCGGGCGGAGGGGCTGGTGAATGCATCGGCGTGAACGGAGACAAACATGTCGGCACGCCGGCGCCGCGCCAGGGCGCTGCGCCGGCGGAGGTTGACGTAGTAGTCGCCGGTCCGGGTCAGTTCCGCGCGCATCCCTGGACTGGCGTCGATCAGTTTCTTCAGGCGCCTGGAAATCTGCAGGACGATGTCCTTCTCCTTGCTCCTCCTGCCGAGGGCACCCGGATCCTCACCGCCATGGCCGGGGTCGACAATGACCAGGAAGCCCCGATCCCCGCGCCGGTCCGCAGGAATGTCCGGCGCCGGCTTTTCGGGATTGTAGGTATGATGGTAGAAATCCACCACGAGCCGGTACTGGTAGCCGCTGGAGGGCTTGAGCATGCGAACGAAATAGCGCACCGGCTTCGCCAGGTCGAACACCAGCCGCGTGGTCCCGCCATCGTGCGTGCCCTGGCGGATCCGCTGGATGAACTGCCCGGTGGTTCCCGGTGCGGGTATCCTGCCCTTGAGAACGGCATTGTCGAGGTCGATCACCACCCTTACGGGGTCCTCCAGGGTGAACACGTTGAACCTGCTGTGATGATCCATGTCGAACACGATCCTGCTGCGGTCGGGCGCATGCCACATCCGGATTTCCTTGATCACGGCGCCGTGCGCCGTCGATACGAGGAAACCCGCCAGGATCACCAGAACACGGAGTTTTCTCCCGACGTGGATCACCCCGGCGCCGCCCCGTGATCTTCCAGCAGACAATGCGGCAGCGCGATGCTCCTTCCGGACGGGGTAAACCCGATATCGATCCTCGCGTCCGCGGGAGGCAGGACCCCCCGCCCCCGGTCCGGCCATTCCACCAGGGCGATCGCCTCCCCGTCCAGGAGGTCGCGGAGCCCGATCTGTTCGAGTTCAAACGGCGTTTTCATCCGGTAAAGATCGAAGTGATGCACCACCAGGGAAGGCAGGGTGTAGGTCTCCAGCAACGTATAGGTGGGACTGGTGACGCTCCCTGCATGGCCGCATCCCTTGAGAATGCCCCTGGCCAGGGTGGTCTTCCCGGCCCCAAGATCCCCGGACAGATAGATCATGGCGCCCCGGAATATCCTCGGCGCGATCCGCTTTCCCAGTTCGATCATGGCGGCCTCACCGGCTATTTCTATTGACAGCGTCAAGTGGTATACGTGTTCGTATGCAATTTTCAGCCGCGGCCGCACCGTTTCCAACGGGAGCGATTCTACCATCCGGATGCTAAGCTCCCAATCCGCCACGCCGTCGCGGACCGTCCGGATCCGGCGGACGTCCCACGGATTCCTGGAACAATACCTTGCCGATCATGCCCGAGAATCTTCAACCCCTGACGGATGATATCCGACGCTGGGCCCGCGAACTGGGGTTCACCCGGCTGGGTATCACGGACGTTGATCTCGCCGGTGCGGAGACCCGCCTGAAGGAATGGCTCGAACGCGGGTTCGCGGGAGAGATGGAATGGATGCACCGTCACGGTACCCGGCGCTCGCGTCCACCCGAACTCGTTCCCGGCACGGTCAGGGTCATATCCGTTGCCATGGACTATCTTCCGGAATCACAGCAGGCCATGTGCCGGGCGCTGGACCGGATGGACACCGGCTACATTTCCCGCTATGCGCTGGGCAGGGACTATCACAAGGTGATGCGAAAAAGGCTTGCCACGCTGGCCGGCCGGATCCGCGAGGCCGCGGGCGAATTCGGCTACCGGCCCTTTTGTGACAGTGCCCCGGTCCTGGAAAAGCCCCTCGCCGAAAAGGCGGGACTTGGCTGGATCGGGAAACATACCAACCTGCTCTCACGGGACGCCGGGTCATGGTTCTTCCTCGGGGAACTGTACGTGAACCTGCCGTTGCCGGTGGATGAACCCGTCAG
>JAJDTE010000002.1:0-24906 GCA_022827325.1 Gammaproteobacteria bacterium
GAGTGTCGCGTCGGCATACCTTGCGGGCAAGGGACTGCTGCCGGAAGGAGCCGCTTCGGCGAACGTGGAGCGCCTGCTCGTGGTCGGCGACCCGGGCTTGTCCCGGAGCAGCGAGACTGCCAGGGCGCTGCGGGCAATCCGCGCCGGCTTCCCGGGCAGGGATCTTGAATTGCTCAACTCGCCGGATCCCATGGCCGCGTTGGCCGGTGGTGAGGCGCGGGTGGCGATCATCGGCACGGAGGCTTTCTACACGCCCGGTGATTCCGGTCCCGTGGCCAGAGGGAATTCACTGGCCTTCGCCGTGCTGGGACACAAGAGCGGCCACCTGTTCGCCCGCAGTGTCGGTGCCACCAGCGATCTTCCCAGCATGAAACGGATTGCCACCGACCAGGCAGGCAGCGGCTCAGCCATGATCCTCGAGATGGTCCTGAATTCACTGGGCCGCCCGGATGTGGAGGTTGTGCATGAAGCGAAGGGTCTGACCGATCAGGTGGAAGGACTTCGCAACGGCGATTATGACGGCGTGTTCAGGATGACGGCCCAGGGAGACCGCGAGGTCGCCGGTGCCATGCAGGCGGGGGGGGTACATCTGCTCGGCCTCGATGAGTGGTCGCAGGAGGGCCACACGGCCCGCTACAGTTTCATCCGCCCGACGACCATCCCCTCCGGGACCTATCCATCGCAGTTCCTCCCCGTCGCCAGCGTGAGCACGCAGTTCGTTCTTGCCAGCCCCGTGGAGACGCAGCAGGAAGCAGGTGAAGTAGGGCCAGGAACCGCGGGCGTTGCCCATGCGGTGCCGGTCAGCGCCGATGCCGTGGCGGCCATTCGCGAGGCGCTGGGCACTGCAGAGGCCGTTGACCCCGCGGTCCCGGTGCATTCCGCACTCGCGCCATCCGTCGAGGTGATCGACAAATCCCTGCCATTCAGGCTCGACATCTCAATCATCAACATTCTGATTATCGTGTTCACGGTATGGGTTCTCTATGTCTGCTACCTGCCCAGTCCGCGAACATTCACGATGCCCGACGACGACCAGTCAAAAAGTGGCACAAAGGAGAGCTGACGATGACCAATTATCTTGTTCCGATCGACCTGGCCGAAGAAGAGTTCTCAGAGAAAGTCATCGGCACTGCGGTACAGATGGCCACCGGTGTGGATGATGCCCGAATCTACCTGATGACCGTGATTCCGGGCATCCCGCCCGGAATCGATGTGCGCTATGCGATTCGGGGAGAAATGCATGGCTCCGCGGACTATCCGTTACAGGAATGGAAGGACGAGATGTCGAAGCGTCTCGGCGAGTTTGCGGCGGATCACGTTCCGCAGACGATGCGCGCGGGCACCGTGGTCCGTAATGGAACGGTCTATCGCGAAATCGTGGAAGTCGCCAGGGATCTTGACATTGGGCAGATCATCATGGGTGCCCACAGCCCGACGCTTGCCGACTTCCTGCTGGGTCCGAACTCGGCCAGGGTGGCCCGCCATGCGGAGTGCACGGTAACCGTGGTGCGGGGAAAGTAGCGGAACGCGCGGCCCGGCCTGCCCGCCCCCGGAGGGCGGGTTTGCCGACCGCTGATCCCGTTAGGTGAACACCATGGCCGTGGTGCCGGGTTGCGTCAGGGCGGCGGCCGGCCGGCAGTTCGGCACGCCACGAACGGGAGGATCCAAGATGCTTCATATACGCACTCTGCTCACTGTGACCGTGCTGCTGGCGTTCCCGGGAGGGTCCGCAGCGGAAGTCGCGCTCGAATTTCTCGGCGCCAGCAGCGCGCCCCTGGGCAACCCTCACGACCTCAAGCTGTCCCCGGACGGCCGCCACCTTCTGGTATCCGACGTGGACAATGACCGGGTCGCCATCCTTGATCCGGTAACACTCGCATTCATCGGCTCGTTCGGAGAGGACCACCAGGGCGGCACCCATGATGTTGACTTCGATGCCGATGGCCGGGTCTACGTGGCGGACACGCACAACAACCGCGTGACCGTGTACGAGATGGACGGCACCCGTGCCATGCTGGTGGGGGAACTGGGAGAAGGGATACGCGGTCCGGAAGGTGTGCTCGCGCATCCCAACGGGCGCATCTACGTCGCCGGAGCCTGGTCGGACAACCTGGTGGTTTACGAAAATGGTGTGAAGATGGATGAAATGGACGGCCTGTCTTCGCCCCACGATGTCGAACTCGCGCCGGACGGCAACATCTGGCTGTCCGATGCCGGCAACCACCGCATGCTGCTCCTGTCCCCCGACCTGGACATCCTGTCGGTATGGCAGGGCGAACCCTATCGGTTCAACGGCGTACGTTACCAGGACGTGCTGGATGATGGTACCGTCATTGCAGCGGACAAGTACACCCACAGCGTGAAGTTCATCGCCGCTGACGGGACGCTGCTCCATGTGCTCGGCAACGGCAGCCCCGGCAGGGGGCCGGGTGTCTTTGCCACGCCGGAAGGCGTGGAGGTGGAGGATGACATCCTTTGGTTGTCCGACTCCGGGAACGATCGCGTGGTCAAGTACCGTTTCACCCTGGTTCCCTAGCGGTACGGTGGCCGCGGGTCCGGTCCCGGCTTACCGACCCGGCTCAATCCGTGCGCACTGGGCGTCCACCACCGCCCATGCAGTCATGTTGACGATGCGGCGAACGGTGACCGAGGGGGTGAGGACATGGGCCGGCTTCGCGGTGCCGAGAAGTACCGGGCCGATGGCGACGTTGTTGCCCGCTGCGGTCTTCAGCAGGTTGTAGGCGATATTCGCGGCGTCGAGTCCGGGCAGCACCAGCAGGTTGGCGTCTCCCTTGAGTGTGGACCTGGGCATGATGCGCCGGCGGGTCTCCGGGTCCAGCGCGGCGTCGCCGTGCATTTCTCCGTCGATTTCAAGATCGGGAGCCCGTTCCCGTATCAGGGCCAGCGCCCGGCGCAGCTTGACCGCTTCGGGATGGTCGGAGGTGCCGAAATTGGAATGCGATACCAGGGCCACCTTGGGCTGGATGCCGAAACGGCGTAGTTCATCCACGGCCATCAGGGCGATTTCCGCAAGGGCATCCGGCCCCGGATCCTGGTTGACGTGGGTATCCACCAAAGTGACCTGGCGATCCGGCAGCATCAGGGTGTTCATGGCACCGTAAACCGTTGCGCCGGGCCTGTGCCCAATCACCTCGTCGATATACTGGAGGTGCATGGGAAAAGTGCCGAACGTGCCGCACAGGAGGGCGTCGGCATGGTCCTGCCGCAGCAGCATGCTGCCGATCAGGGTCAGGCGCCGGCGCATCTCGATCTTGGCCAGATGTTCCGTTACCCCCCTGCGCTCGGTCAGGCGATGGTATTCCTGCCAGTAGCTCTTGTAGCGGTCGTCCCATTCCGGGTTGACGATTTCAAAGTCGGCACCCGGCCGCATACGCAGGCCATAGCGCTCGATCCGTCTTTCAATGATTGCCGGGCGGCCGATGAGAATCGGCCGCGCCAGTTTTTCGTCCAGCACGACCTGGACGGCGCGCAGGATCCTTTCCTCCTCGCCTTCCGCGAAGACCACGCGCTTGCCGGCATCGCGACGGGCGGCGGCGAAAATGGGCTTCATGAAGTTGCCGGAGTGGTAGACGAACTGCTCCAGCTGGCTCCGGTAGCTGTCGAAATCCCCGATGGGGCGGCTGGCGACGCCGCTGTCCATGGCGGCCCGAGCCACGGCCGGGGCAATACGGGAAATCAGCCGGGGATCGAAGGGCTTCGGGATGAGATATTCCGGGCCGAACGCCTCCCCTGCGGTTCCATAGGCCGCGGAGACCACCTCGGAATGTTCCTCCCGGGCCAGTTCCGCCACGGCATTGACCGCGGCGACCTCCATTTCCCGGCTGATGCCGGTGGCGCCGGCGTCCAGGGCACCGCGGAATATGAACGGAAAGCACAACACGTTGTTGACTTGGTTGGGGTAGTCCGTTCTGCCTGTGGCGATGATGGCGTCGTCACGCACGGACTTGACATCTTCCGGCAGGATTTCAGGATCGGGGTTGGCGAGGGCGAAGACCACCGGACGGTCCGCCATCCGGGCGACCATCTCCTTTTTCAGGACGCCGCCCGCGGACAGGCCAAGGAAAACATCCGCGCCTTCGATCACATCCGAAAGGCTCCGGGCGTCGGTTTCCCTGGCGTACTTCTCCTTGGCCTCGTCCATGAGTTCCGCTCTCCCCGCGTACACCACGCCGGCGATATCGGTCACCCAGATATGCCCGAGGGGCATGCCTAGTTCCACCAGGAGGTCCAGGCATGCCAGCGCCGCGGCGCCGGCACCGCTGACCACCAGCTTGACTTCACCGATGTCCTTGCCAACAACCCGGAGCGCATTTTGCATCGCCGCCGCCACCACGATCGCGGTGCCGTGCTGGTCATCGTGGAACACCGGGATGTTGAGGCGCCGGCGCAACTCCCGCTCAACTCGGAAACAGTCCGGCGCCTTGATGTCTTCGAGGTTGATCCCGCCGAACGTGTGTTCCAGCGCGGCAATGATCTCCACCAGCCGCTCCGGGTCGGCCTCGTCGATTTCGAGATCGAAGACGTCGATACCGGCGAACTTCTTGAACAGCACCGCCTTGCCCTCCATGACCGGCTTGGCGGCCAGGGGGCCGATATCCCCCAGGCCGAGCACCGCGCTGCCGTTGGTGACCACCGCGACGAGATTCCCCCTGGCCGTGTAGCGGAATGCGGTGGCGGGATCAGACGCGATTTCCTCGCAGGCGGCTGCCACGCCGGGCGAATAGGCCAGGGTGAGGTCCCGTTGGTTCGAGAGGCTCTTGGTCGGGGCAATGGAGATTTTTCCCGGGGTGCCGGACTCGTGGTAGTCCAGGGCCGACTTGCGGAAGAGTGAGTCCATGGAATGCTGGGGGTGGTGTCGAACAGCCATTATCCCCGAAGTGCGGCCCATGGTCATCACGGATAATCCGGAAGTACGATGCAAGCCGGCCGCACCAGGGAATCCGGAACCGCCGACCGTCAAGGTCGGCGGCGGTATTCCAGTGCTGCCGGGCCCGGGTCGGGTAGAGTCCACAGGATCGACGTTGGCCCTATTGCCCGGGTTCACGGCGATTCCCTACACTTCAGGGCCTGACTTTTCCCAGAATCCAACCATGCCTGTATCTGTCCCAACCGGACTGTCTCCCCTCGACAGTATTCTTCCCGACGAGCCGCTCCTGATGATGGGGGCGGGACCGGTTCCCATACCGCACCGGGTGGCACAGGCGAATTCCATCGTCATCAACCACCTCGGCGATACCATGTCCCAGGTCATCGAGCAGGTGAAGTCGATGTCCCGGTATGTCTTCCAGACCGAGTCGTCCCGCATCATGGGCGTGGCGGGCCCGGGCTCCGCGGCCATGGAAATGGCCGTCATCAACCTCGTTCGCCCGGGCATGAAGGTTCTCGCCATCTGCAACGGGTTCTTCAGCAACCGGCTGGCGGAAATGGCGGAACGGGTTGATGCGGAAGTGGTCTGCCTGAAGGTGCCGGACGGCGTGACGGCGGACCCGGACGAGGTCCGCGAGGCCATTTCGAAGCACAGGCCGGCAGTCGTCACCCTGGTTCAGGGGGAAACATCGAACACGGTCCTGAACCGCCACCTGCCGGAAATCTGCCGGCTGGCCCGTGAGCATGACTGCCTGGTGATCGTGGACGCGGTCTGCACCCTGAGCACGATGCCGTTCGAGATGGACAACTGGGGGGTGGATGCCGTGATCACCGGCGGCCAGAAGGGGTTGGCCTCCATTCCCGGGGTATCCCTGGTCGCATTCTCGGAACGCGCCTGGGACCACATCGGGGCCCGGGAGGACCGGCTGCGTCACTGGTGCCTTGATGCGAAGCTGGCGCACAGGTTCTGGAACGAGAAGGCCTATCACTACACCGCCCCGGTATCCGGGGTCCTGGCCCTGCACGAGGCGCTCAGGCTGATTTGCAGGGAAACGCTGGAAGTGCGTTTCGAACGGCACCTGCGATGCTCCACCGCGCTCCAGTCGGGCATCGAGAGCATGGGGCTCTCACTCTATACCAAGCCCCGGGACCGGCTCAATTCCGTGGTCGGGATCAATGTGCCCGATGGGGTGGAATCCCGCCGCCTGCTGACCCACATGTCCGGCGTGCACCGGGTGGAGATTTCGGGGTCATTCGGTCTTGACATCGTCCGGATCGGCCAGATGGGGGAGCAGAGCCGCTCGCATCACATTTTCCGGACCCTGCATGCGCTGGGTGCGAGCCTGTACGCACTCGGGGTGCCGGTGGACATTCCGGCCGGCGTGGCTGCCCTGGAGAGTACCCTGGACGCCTATATATTCGACGGACCCGGCTGACCGCCCGGTTTCACCGACTTCTCCGGTGCCTCACCACCAGGCGCCGGCGTTGACCTGTATATCCTCCATGGTGAGCCCGGCGGCGGCATCGGAACAGCAGAAAGCCACCAGGGCGCCGATCTCCTCCGGCTGAACCAGCCGGTCCTGCGGATTGCTTTTTGCCATCTCCCGGATGATTTCCTCGTCGGTCCTGCCGGATGACTGCGCCATGGTCCGGGCACTTCGCCGCAGCATCTCCGTCTCCACCCAGGTGGGGCTGACCGCCACGCAGGTGACGCCGTGGGGCCCGCCCTCCATGGCCACGGCCCGGGTCAGGCCCACGAGTCCCGTCTTGGAGGCGCAGTAGGCGGCATGGGTGGGCTGGGCGATGCGCGCCGCAGTGGAGGCGATATTGACAATCCGCCCCCAGCCGCGCTGTTTCATGGCGGGAATGCAGGCCCGTATCATGCGAAAAGGCCCGCTCAGGTTGGTATCGATCACCTGTTCCCAGTCGGCCTCGGGATGATCCTCCACGACATGGTGGGTCGATACGCCGGCACAGTTCACCAAGATGTCCGGTTCTCCGAGGGCCTCGCGAACCCGTACCAGGAAACTCTCGATGGACTGGACGGACGTGACGTCCAGCGGCGCGACGAGTCCATTGTCACCGAGCGTGAGCCGGGCGTCCCGGTCGGCCTCGAAATCCCCTGCCTGGCGGGATCCCACGGCAACCCGCGCGCCGGTTTCCGCCAGGGACCTGGCGATGGCGAGGCCGATGCCCCGGAGGCCGCCCGTGACGACGGCGATGCGATTGTTGGACATGATCAGGCGACAGGATTGGCAACCTGAAAGAATAACAGAGTCGGTAACTGGGGTGCTGACCCGGTCCCGTTCCCGGTCCGCCCCCGTCTTGGGCTACACTTCCGCCCTGTAATTCCCCCAGCCGGACCGATTCTCGCCATGAACAAGCCAGCCGTCAGCCTCGACACCGATGCCATCCTGGCACAGGACGACCACCTGATCCATTCCTTTGCCAACCTGGACGGCATCAGGGCCCACCAGGCGCGCACGGTGATTGCGCGCGCGGAGGGTCCGTACGTGTACGACGCCGGCGGAAGGCGGTATATCGACGGCATCGGCGGACTTTGGTGCGTGAACATCGGGCACGGGCGGCAGGAGGTCGCGGACGCCGTTGCGGACCAGCTGAAAAATCTGGACTACTATTCCACGTTCTACAACCTGACCCACCCGCTGGCGGCGGAACTGTCGGAAAAGATCACCAGCCTTGCGCCCGGCTCGTTGAACCGGGTGTATTTCGGCAACTCGGGGTCGGTGGCCAACGACAGCGCCGTGCGGATGCTGCACCGTTACTTCAACCGCAGGGGCGAGCCGTCCCGCAGGAAAATCCTCTCACGGATCGGCGCCTATCACGGCTCCACCCATCTTGCCATCGCCCTGACTACGCCGCAGTACCGGGAGGGCTGGCATTCCGCGGACGACCTGGTGGAGTTCCTGTCCTCGCCGTACCCGTATCGCAGGCCGGAAAACATGGAGGTGGCGGAGTTCTGCGACTTTCTTGTCGACGAGATGCGCGAGCGCATCGAGCGAATCGGGGCGGAAAACATTGCCGGGTTCATTGCCGAACCGATCCTGGGGGCCGGGGGGGTGATCGTGCCGCCGCCCGGGTATCACCGGCGCACATGGGAGCTGTGCGGCGAGTACGGCATCAAGATGATTTCCGACGAGGTGGTCACGGCGTTTGGCCGACTCGGGCACATGTTCGCCTCCCAGGCGGCATACGGCATCGAGCCGGACATCATCTGCACCGCCAAGGGGCTGACTTCCGGCTATCAGCCGATGTCGGCCACCATCGTCTCCGACGACATCTACGAGATGCTGTCACAGCCCGGCGACATGTTTCTTCACGGCATGACCTATTCGGGGCATCCGGCCTGCTGCGCCGCGGCGCTGGCCAACATCGGAATCATCGAACGCGAGGACATCTGCGGTCATGTACAGTCGGTGGGACTCGAATTCCAGCAGGGCCTGAAGGCACTGGAGAAGCACGAAATCGTGGGGGAGGTGCGCGGAAGCCACTTCATGATGGGCATCGAGTTCGTTCGCGACAAGGCATCGAAACAGCCTTTCGATGCCGCGGACAACATCGGGGGGTTGGTGGCAAGACATGCCCAGGACCGCGGGCTGATCGTACGCCCACTGGGGAGCATGGCGGTACTTTCTCCCTGCCTGACGTTGTCCCGGGAAGAGGTCGGGCAGGTGATCGGCATCCTCGACGAAAGCATCGCCGGGGCCATGGCAGATCTGTAGAACGGCCTCGCCCAGACAGTTGCATATGCATAAAGAGACGCAAGGATTCCAGTATTTATAGAGTCAGGGTGAGGCGCGCGCACCTGTAGGTGAAAGCTATTCCATCTCCCGGCTGCCTGCCTCGTAGGACGTGTCGAATGCTGTCAAGTCCAACCCGCCCACCAGGTCGCTCACATGGTGCAACAATAGTCTTTCCGCCAGCCAATTCCGCAAGTCCGGCGGTATCAACAGGCTCAGGTCTGGCTGGTAGAGACAAACCTTAGCATCCCATCATCCTCAACAATTCATCTGGTGTATTGTCACATGCGCGTGCCTAACAGCGTAGATTCCTGGAGGAGTTAGTACGTTCTCTGAAATGCCGACAAGGGATTCACGATGGCAATGCCAACGGGAATTTTAATTTTTAGCGTGGAGCAACGGGAACTGAACAGGGTATCTGGCTTACGATTAGTCGGGAGTCCGGACATGAGTAGCAACAAGTGAGTACTCCCTGTCTGAGTTTATGCTGATGTTAGATTTTCACTATTTTTTTGAAAGAAAAATGTATATAATTTTACTTCAAAAATTAATGAATCAGATATGGGCAAGCATGCAAAGAGTACCGACAGCAAGATCTTCCGGCGAATTCGTTCTCGTGGCCGTGGTTGGGTATTTACGCCTGACAGATTTACAGACCTCGGAACCCGCCGGGCAGTAGATCTTGCATTGATGCGGCTTCGGAACAGCGGCATTATCCGGCAACTAGCCAGGGGGCTTTATGATTACCCGAAAACGGATCCTCAGTTTGGCATGCTGCAACCAGCTACGGATGATATTGCAAATGCGCTGGCAGGCCGGGATGCCACTCGTTTGCAGCCCTCCGGAGCCTATGCAGCCAATCTGCTTGGGCTTACGACACAAGTGCCCACTAAAATTGTTTATTTGACAGACGGGCGCACACGGACAGTCCAGATTGGCCCTCGCCAGATCACTCTGAAACATACCACTCCGCGTAACATGGCCACTGCAGGGAAAAGCAGTGGACTAGTCATCCAGGCGTTGCGCCACTTGGGTCGGAAAAATGTCGATCAGCGGGTAATCAAACAGCTTGAACGTCACCTCGATAGTGACACCCGCAAACAACTGGTGAAGGATATGCGGTATGCACCAGCTTGGATCGCGGATATCATCCGCAAGCTCACTCTTCCGAAGGGTGCAGTATGAAGGAGTTTATTGCCCTGCCTGAGGAACGCCGTCGGCTGATCTGTACAGAGACCAGTGCAAAGCTGAACTTGTCTGAAGTTGCTGTTGAAAAGGACTATTGGGTCTGCTGGACGCTACACAAGCTTTTTGGATTAGTTGAATGGGGTGAGTACCTCACATTCAAGGGGGGCACATCATTATCCAAGTGTTGGAATCTCATACAGCGGTTTTCCGAAGATATAGACATTGTGGTTGATCGGGCGGTGTTGGGCTTTAGTGGAGACCATGCCCCGGATCAAGCACCAAGCAGGAAACAGATGGGGAAACGCCTCAAGGCACTGAAAACGTCTTGCCAGTACTGCATCAGCGACAGGATTTTACCGGCGCTTAATGAGGCGATTTCATTGGATTTGGGTGTCTCACTTGAATGGAAACTTGAACTTGATGCCGACGACCCCGATGGACAGACCCTGTCGCTGCTTTACCCGTCGGTCTTTCTGGGACGGGCCACTTATCTTCGTCGTGCCGTAAAAATTGAAATGGGCGCCCGTTCAGACACAGAACCTGCTGAATCCATAGAGATCAGACCTTATGTCAGCGATGCCTTCCCGAACCTTTTGCAGAAGCCTGGCACGAATGTCAAAGCAGTGATGCCAAAACGCACCTTTTGGGAAAAGGCGATGCTTCTTCATGAGGAGACTCTTCGACCGGCAGCCAATAGAAGAAACCGGAAAGGCATGGCACGTCATTACTATGATCTCTATCAACTGATTCGGGCAGGGGTAGGTGATCAGGCATGTAAAGACTTGGATCTGTTCCGCCGGATTGTCGCTCATCGTCAGATTTACTTCCGCTATACGTGGGTTGACTATTCAACGATGGAGCATGGACAGTTGCGATTGGCACCTGCAGAAGTTGATTTGGCAACCTGGAAAGCTGATTACGAAAGTATGCGACAAGAGATGTTCTATGGCGACGTGCCAACATTTGAAGAAATCCTGAAAGTGGTAGGGGAGTTTCAGGAAAAATTGAACACTGGATAGTGTCTGTCCTTCTGGAGAGGTCTGATGTCCAGCGCCAGGTATACGAGATCCCGCTCGCATCGCATTTTGTCCAGGTTACGCAGGCGGAAACGGCGACAGCCGAGTACCTCCTTGAGCCACCCGATGGGCGTTTCCGGGGATTGTGAGGGGTGAGGCGACTTGTGACGACTGCCTCACTCACAGGGAGCGCTAAATACCGCTAAGCCCAACCCGTTCACCAGATCGCTTAGATGGTGCAGCGATTATCTATTCCCAATTAATCCCGCAAGTCCTACGGCAACAACAGGCCCTGGTTCGGCTGGCAGGGGCGAAACCTCGTTGACCTCCCGTAATCCTCAACAATCCAACGAGTGTAATATTACATGCGCTCCATTACTGCGCAGAGTCCTGGGGTCCCGCGATCACCAGGGAAGCATCGTTCCTCGCGAGCAGCCGGCAGAACGCCTCCGGTGGCCTGCTGTCGGTAACGAATGTGTCGATGTCCGCCACATCGCAGACCTTCACCAGGGCACGGCGGCTGAACTTGGTGTGGTCCGCCACGACCGTCACTGAGGCGGCCTGCCGGATGACGGCACGGGAGAATTCTGCCTCGTCCAGACCGAAATTCATCAATTCGCTGTCGGTATTGATGCCGCCGATGGACAGGATGGCATGGCGTACATTGAAGCGGCGGACGAAATCAATGGCCTGCGGCCCGAACGTGGCCAGCTGGTCGCTGCCGACCTCCCCGCCGACAAGATACACCTTGTTGCTTCTCTGGCGCGCCAGGATGCGTCCGATTTCCGTGGAATTCGTCACCACCTGAAGACCGCTTTTCCTTGAAAGAGCCACGGCCACGTAGGCGGTGGTGGAGCCGGTGTCCAGCATCATCGTGTCGCCGTCGTCCACCCGTTCGGCCACGGCCGCGGCAATGGCCTGCTTGGCGGCCCGGTTTTCCCCCATGCGGCGCTCCATGGGCGCTTCGCGCAGGCGGTCGGGCATCACGATGCCTCCATGGACCTTCTCCACCTGCCCCCGGTCCACCAGGGGGCGGACGTGCCGGCGCACGGTTTCGTCGGATACCCCGAGCTGTTCCGCAAGTTCCACGATGGAACATGACCCCCTTAGGGTCACCAGGCGGAAGATTTCGGTCTCGTGCCTGGAAATCGGCTTCATGGATTCACGCTCTGAAACTCATCGGTATGACTGCGTCCCGCTCACCGCCAGTCAGCCGCTATGGTGGAAACAGAAACTTATTTCAACACAAATCCACAAATAAACATACAATCTGTGAATATTCATTGAAAATATGTGGAAACTGGCGTTACATTTGTCCTACAGGACATGACCGTACACACAGTGTCATCCGTTTTACCCTGATTGCAAATCCATACCGGAAGGAGGAACACCATGCCAAAAAACCGTTATCGTTTCCCCGCTTCGCTGGTGGTCGGCGCCGCCATGCTGGCGGGCAGTTCCGCCCAGGCGGCGGTCGAATCCACCGATCCCATCATTCTCACCCTGCATGACTGGACCGGGCAGTACATCACCACCACCATCATGGGAAGAGTGCTGCAGGAGATGGGCTACAACGTCAAGTACCAGCAGGCCGACTACCTGGCCCAGTTCGCCGGGCTTGAGTCCGGTGACCTGCATGTCGCCATGGAAATGTGGGAAACCACGGGAAAGGACGCCATGGAAAAAAGCCTGGCCACCGGGAGCACGGTGGACCTCGGTGAAACCGGGATGCAGGCCATCGAGGAATGGTGGTATCCCCTGTACATGAAGGAAAAATGCCCGGGACTGCCGGACTGGGAGGCGCTGAACGACTGCGCGGAGGCGTTCTCCACCGCGGAAACGGCGCCGCGGGGAAGATATCTCGGCGGACCCGTCACCTGGGGCGGATACGATGACGAACGCGCCGAGGCACTGGAGCTGGACTACGAGGTGGTGCATGCGGGCACCGACGCGGCCCTGTTCGCGGAACTGGAGTCGGCCTACCAGCGCCAGGCCCCTTGGCTCGGCTGGGTCTACACCCCGCACTGGGCCCCGATCAAGTTTCAGGGGGAGTTCGTGGAATTTCCGCCGTACAGCGACGAATGCTACAGCGACAAGTCCGTGGGCGTGAACCCGAACATGGCGTATGACTGCGGCAAGCCCCGCGGCTGGATCAAGAAGGTGGGCTGGAAAGGCGGCGAGGAGAAATGGCCCTGCGCCTACAGTGCCATACGCGCGTTCACCATCGACAACCTGGCCATGGGAACCATGGTGGGGGAAGTGGATCTCGACGGCAAATCCGTGGAGGATGTGGTCGAGGCATGGCTGAACGCCAACAAGGATACCTGGGCCGCATGGACCCAGTGCGGCTGATGCCGCGCGGCACCGGCTGATTCGGCCGTTGCCGCGGGAGCTTCCCCCGGGGGCGGTTCAGGTCTGAGTCGTCCCCGGGGCTTCCGATCCCCCGGTCATGCCCGGGGCGCCCTTCGTCCTTTCGGGCGTGTCCGTTTGCCACGGGTCCCGGGCACCATATACACTGCCCCCGTTCCCGGGAATACCCGCAAGAAACTCCATCGCCGAACCATGCCATGACCGGAACCGCGACCATGGGGGCAACCGAACTCCCGACACCGGGCGGTTACCGCGTACCTTGGGTCTGGGCGGGTTTCCTGGCAGGATCGCTGTTGGTTACCTGGCTCGGCGAGTACTGGTCCTGGGCAGTGAACTATCCCCGGGACTGGGTCGTCCCCCTGCGTTACTGGATCAGCGACTTCATGGAATGGTTGATCAAGGACCTGGATTTCGGCCTGTTCACGTTCAAGGAGATGACGCGGTCGATCGCATGGCTGCTGGAGTGGCCGTTGACGTTCGCCAGCCGTCTCCTGGTCACGGGATTCTCCTTTTCAGATAATCCCACCGCCGAGGCGGTGCTGCATCCCTTGCCCTGGATCGCGGTGATCGCCGTGTTCACCGTGTTCGGCCACTGGATCAGGGACTGGAAACTGGCGCTGCTGGCCGGCACCTGCATGACCTACCTGGCCGTCTTCGGCCGCTGGGAAAGCGCCATGGTGACCCTGAGCGCCATCCTGATCGCGGTGCCGCTCGGCGTCATCGGCGGATTGCTGATCGGCATCCAGGCCCACCGTTCCGTCTGGTTCGGCCGGGCCATCGAACCGATGCTCGACCTGATGCAGACGACCCCGGTATTCGCCTATCTCGTGCCGGTCCTGTTCCTGTTCGGATTCGGCCCGGTGGCCGCCATGATCGCGACCATGATCTACGCCACGCCCCCCATGGTCCGGATCACCATGCTGGCACTGTCCCAGGTGCCCACCGAATCCATCGAGTCCGGCCTCATGTCGGGCTGCACTCCCCGCCAGCTTCTCTGGAGGGTGAAGATTCCGTCGGCAGCACCGGGTCTGATGGTGGGCGTCAACCAGGTCATCATGCTGTCGCTCAACATGGTGATCATTGCATCCATGATCGGCGCCGGGGGGCTCGGTTTCGACGTGCTGTCGTCCCTGAAACGCCTGGCCATCGGTTCCGGGCTGGAGGCGGGCGTCGCCATCACCCTGCTTGCCATTGCCCTTGACCGTCTCAGCCAGGCCTTTGCACGCCGGGAGCTGGATATCCAAAGGGAGAGGAAAGAGGGCTGGATCAGGCGCCATCCCCACCTGACCGCCGCCGCCGCCGTGGTGGCGACTGCATGGGCCATCTCGGCATATCTGCCGTTTGTCAGGATCTATCCCGAAGGCTGGACCATTACCACCAGCGGCTTTTGGGAGGAACTGGTGAAATGGATCAACGTCAACTATTTCGATCAGCTCGAGGCGTTCAAGACCTTTCTCCTGCTCAACATCCTGATTCCGGTGAAGCGTTTCCTGCTGGCAACCCCCTGGGTGGTGACGGTGGCCTTCGTGGCATTGCTGGGCTACCGCCTGGGCGGCTGGAGGCTGGCGTTGCTGACGGGCTCCCTTGCCCTGTTCATCGCGCTCACCGGCGGCTGGAAGAAGGGCATGGTGACGGTCTATCTCTGCGGACTGTCGGTCGTGTTCGCAGCCATGATCGGTATACCCATCGGTATCTGGTCGGCGCGCAACGAACGGGTCCACCGCGTGGTCCAGGTGTGCATCGATACCCTGCAGACACTGCCGTCCTTCGTCTATCTCATACCCGTTGTCATGCTGTTCCGGGTCGGCGATTTCGCCGCCATGCTGGCGATCGTGGCCTATGCCGTGGCGCCGGCCATCCGCTACACGGACCACGGCATCCGCCAGGTCCCGGTCCAACTGGTGGAAGTCGCCAAGTCCGTCGGATGCACCCGCGGGCAGATCCTGCGCAAGGTGCAGCTCCCGGTGGCGTTGCCGGAGATCATGCTGGGTATCAACCAGACCATCATGATGGCCCTGTCCATGCTCGTGATCACCGCCCTGGTGGGCACCCGGGAACTCGGCCAGGAAGTCTATATCGCACTGACCAAGGCGGACACGGGACGGGGCCTGGTGGCCGGCGTGTCCGTGGCCGCCATCGCCATCATTTCCGACCGCCTCATCAAGGCCTGGGTGGCCAGGCGGCGTGCCGCCCTCGGCCTGTCGGACACCTGAAATCAACATCCCCATCACCATCCGCTCATGACCAACACCATCGATCTAGTCAGGCAACTCGCCCTCTGGGAAGGGCCGGTGGAGCCCCAGCCCGTTTCGGGCGGCATCACCAACGCAAACTTCGTCGTCGAGTCCGGCGGCCGCAGGTACTTCGTGCGCGCCGGAGACGACATTCCGGTGCACGGAATCATGCGCTTCAACGAACTCGCGGCAAGCCGCGCCGCCCACGGGGCCGGGCTGTCCCCGGCGGTGATCCACCACGAACCCGGCGTGCTGGTGCTGGAGTACATCGAGGGCAGGACGTACGCGGAAGAGGATGTCCGCGACCCGGGCAACCTGGAACGCATCCTGCCGCTGGTCCGGACCTGTCACCGGGAGGTGCCGAAGCATCTTCGCGGGCCCGCGCTGATCTTCTGGGTCTTCCACGTGGCGCGGGACTACGCGGCGACCCTGGAAGCGGGCGGCAGCCGGATGACAGGCCGGCTGCCCGGGCTGCTGGACATCGCGGAGAGACTGGAGGAGGCGGTGGGCCCGGTCGACATCGTGTTCGGGCACAATGATCTGCTTGCGGCGAATTTCATCGATGACGGAGAACGTCTGTGGCTGATTGATTTCGACTACGCGGGCTTCAACAGCCCGCTGTTTGATCTCGGCGGCCTGGCTTCCAACAACGGCCTGGACGAGGCCCAGGAACGCTGGCTGCTCGAAGCGTATTTCGAGAGGAAGCTGGATGAGCGTCTGTGGGTCGCCTACCGCGCCATGAAATGCGCCTCCCTGCTGCGGGAAAGCATGTGGAGCATGGTGTCGGAGATCCACTCCACCCTGGATTTCGATTACCGGGCCTATACCGAGGAAAATCTCGACCGGTTCGAGCGCGCCGTGAGGGAATTCGAGGCGATGCGCGCGTGAACACGTTGCCGGACAGGGCCCACGTGGTGGTGGTGGGCGGCGGCATCATGGGCTGCTCCACCGCCTATCACCTGGCCGGTCTGGGGGTCGGCGACGTGGTCCTGCTGGAGCGCCACCAGATATCCAGCGGTAGCACCTGGCACGCCGCAGGCCTCGTGGGTCAGCTGCGCAACCAGGCAGGCATTACCCAGCTCCTCGGGCATTCGGTGGAACTGTACGAAAGGCTGGAACAGGAAACCGGCCAGGCAACCGGGTGGAAGATGAACGGAGGCCTGCGGCTGGCGTGCAATCCCGAGAGGATGACGGAAATCAGACGCCAGGCCACGACCGCCAAGAGCTTCGGTCTGGACATGCGGATCCTGACGCCCCGGGAGGCGCAGGCGCTGTGGCCGGTGATGGATATCGGCGATGTGGTCGGGGCGGCATACCTGCCCACCGATGGCCAGGCGAATCCCGGCGACATCAACCGGGCACTGGCCCGGGGAGCAAGGCGGCGGGGCGTCAGGATCATCGAGGGCTGCGGCGTCACCGGGGTGCGGGCGGCGGATGGCAGGGTGACGGGGCTGGAAACCGTGCAGGGCAGCATCGGGACCGGTATCGTGGTCAACTGCTGCGGCCAGTGGGCAGGGGAATTCGGTACCCTTGCCGGTGTCAGCGTGCCGCTGGTCTCGGTGCAGCACCAGTACCTGGTGACCGAGCCCGTTGCCGGCGTCGAACCGAACCTGCCGACCCTCAGGGATCCGGACCGGCTGACCTATTACAAGGAGGAAGTGGGGGGACTCGTGATCGGGGGATACGAACCCAACCCCATTGCCTGGGCGGAGGACGGCCTGCCTGCGGATTTCAGCTTTACCCTGCTGGATCCCGACTGGGAACATTTCGAGCCGATGATGGCCCTGGCACTGCCCAGGCTGCCGGCCCTGCGTGATGTCGGCATCAAGCAGCTGGTCAACGGCCCCGAGAGCTTCACCCCGGACGGGAATTTCATTCTCGGCGAGGCACCGGAACTGCGGGGCTTTTTTGTCGGGGCAGGCTTCAACGCCTTCGGCATCGCCTCCGGCGGCGGCGCGGGCAAGGCGCTGGCGGAATGGATCGTCGCCGACGAACCGCCCTATGACCTGTGGGCGGTTGATATCCGCCGATTCGGTGCCGTTCATCGCGACCGCAAGTGGGTGCAGGCAAGAACGCTGGAACTTTACGGCAAGCACTACACCATCGCCTGGCCGTCCGAGGAGCACAGCAGCGCCCGGGGCGCCAGGCGCTCGCCGCTGTACGCCGCCCTGAAGCGGAAGGGGGCCTGTTTCGGAGAGAAGATGGGATGGGAGAGGCCCAACTGGTTTGCCCCGCCGGGGGTGAAACCGGAGGATCGCTACTCCTTTGAACGGCCCAACTGGTTCGACCACGTGGGCGCGGAACACCTTGCCGTGCGCGAACGCGTGGCGGTCATCGACCAGACGTCATTCGCAAAGTTCGAAGTCCAGGGACCGGATGCCGCCGGGGCACTCAACCGCGTCTGTGCCGCGGACGTTGACTGCATGCCCATGCGGCTGCGTTACACGCAGATGCTGAACAGCCGCGGCGGCATCGAATGCGATCTGACCGTGACCCGCCTGGCGCCGGACCGTTACTACATCGTGACGGGGACCGGGTTCATCACCCATGACCGGCACTGGATCGAGAGCCACTTCCAATCCGGCGAATCGGTCCGGCTCGAGGATGTCAGTGACCGGTACACCGTCCTGTCCCTCATGGGCCCCCGATCCCGGGCGGTTCTCGAGGCTGTTGCGGAAGGATCATTCGACAACGAGGAATTTCCATTTGCCAGCGTGCGCCACATCAGGATAGAAGGCATGGAACTGCTGGCGATGCGGGTCACCTACGTGGGTGAACTCGGCTGGGAACTGCATTGCCGATGCGAGGATGCGCCCGCGGTCTACGAGGCGTTGATGGAGGCCGGTGCGGCGCACGGGATCGCCGATGCGGGTTACCGCGCACTCGAAACGCTGCGCCTGGAGAAGGCCTATCGGGCATGGGGGACCGACCTGACCCCGGATCATACGCCCCTCGAGGCGGGTCTCGGGTTTGCCGTGAAACTTCGGTCCCCGGTGGATTTCGTGGGACGCAAGGCACTTGAGGAGCATCTGTCGGGACCGCTTGCCAAGCGGTTGATGGGATTTTCCGTGGACGTCCCGGACATCGTCCTGATCGGCCGGGAGACCATCTACCGGGATGGGGAACGGGTGGGATGGCTGACCAGCGGCGGCTACGGATACACCGTGGGCCGCGCCATTGGTCTCGGCTACGTTCGCAACCCGGACGGGGTGGATGACGGCTGGCTCGCCCGAGGCCGCTACGAGCTTGAGGTCGCCGCCCGGCGGGTTCCGGCCAAGCTCCACTGCAAGGCATTCTACGACCCGGGGATGAAGCGGGTCAGGGCTTGAGCCGGCTTCATCCCGGAGCCCCGATGTTCGGCCGAAAGTGTTGTTGAAGCAGGCACCCGGCAGGGTGCTACCGGGTCAGTACTGTGGACCGGCCCAGTGACAAGTACGTTGATTCCGGCGGGTTCCTGGCGGAGGATCGGTTGCCCGGATCATTCCTGATTCAATTTTGGTGAACAGTACCCGCGGGAAGGTTCGATGGACCGGGGCGCGCGTGTCGGCAAAGTTCGTCCGTTCTCACGGGTGCGGTTCGCAGGCGGGCGGTCATGAATCCGCCGCGGCAAACCCGGAGCCGGCCGTTTCGTATTCCCTGCGCGGCGGTGCGAATACATCCAACACCACCAGTCCATCGGGTCCGGACTCCATGGTATGGGGGACGCCGCCCGGGGTGCGCCAGAAATCTCCCCGGCCCACCTCCAACGCTTCCTCTCCCTGGTAACGTGTGCCGGATCCGCCCAGGCAGATACCCCACTGCTCCTGTGGATGATGATGCATCCTGCCCTTGCAATGGGGCTCGAACCGGACCACCGACAGCATGGCATGCTCACCCGGGAACACGGTGGTGGTGATCCCCGGGGCCAGCTCGCGCTGAATGCCGCCGTCGGGCCTGTCGAGGTTGAAAAAGAGTTCCGGGTGCATGATCGGGATGTGCGGATTGGACAGTTCGTCTGTATAACACACCGGGGAAGGGCGGACATCCCGGAAAGTCTCCCTGCCGGCCGATCTGGGGGGCGGGCGCCGCACTACTTCAGCGACTCCTGCTCCAGGGAAAGGTAGACGCTGTAGGCGTTGCGCCGGTTGGCTTCGAGAAAGGCCGGATATTCGTAGAAGTCGCTCCAGTCCACTGCCTCGTAGGCTTCGTCGAACGGTATCCAGTTCTCCACCGCATCTCGCATGGCGTCCCGGACGAAGGTGAGGTACTCCCGGGTAAATTCGATGGTCTCCTCGGGATTCTCCCCGGGGCTGCCGTGCCCCGGGACAATGGCCGTGACCCCGGACCGGGACAGGTCGTCCAGGATGTCCAGCCAGGCCCCGGAATTGGCGGAACCGAGCAGGGGAATGCGGTCACGGAAGATGACGTCGCCGGACAGCAGCACGCGGTCGGTTTCGACGAACAGGGCAAGGTCGCCTTCCGAATGGGCACTGCCCAGGTTCACCGCCCGGAAATCCACGTCCCCCATGGTGAAGATCTCAACTTCCTCGAGGTAGCGGTCGGGCAGCGCCAGCCGGGTGTCCTCGCCGACCCATGGACTCAGGCTGGTCCGGCGCTCAACCAGCCGGGTCCACCAGGTTTCCCCGGAGAGATAGAGTACCGCGCCATCCGGCGCGATGATCTCGACGTCCAGTTCGTCAAACACCTGGGCGCCGTACATGTGATCGGCGTGGTAATGGCTGATGTAGAGCAGCCTGACCGGCTCATCGGTGACGGAGCGGATGGTATCCATCAGCATGGCGCCCAAGGCCGGCGTTCCCAGCGCATCGAAGACCACCACGCCATTGCCGGTGACCACGAATGCGGCATTCGATGTGAAGCCGGCGTTGAACGTCGCGATGCCGGCGGCTCCTTCGACAAAGTAGACATGTTCCGAGATCCGGACAGGCTCCATGGAGACTGGAACGGCAGGGTATTCCGTGGCGTGGGCCTGCAGGACGAGCAGACCGAAGAGCAGGGCTGTGGAGTGAAGCCGTTTCAGATTGAACTTCCCGGTCGTGAGGCGATGAAGCGCTCGATGATTTCCATCGGAACGGCACCCGCCTGCCTGGCGGCAAGGTCCCCTTCGGGGCCGTACACGAGGAAGGAGGGTGTCCCCACCCAGGGTGTTCCAGCCTCGGCCATGTAGAATTCCGCCACCAGGGCCGGCTCGCCGATGAGGTTCGGATACTCCACCCCGTGCCGGCGGACGAATGCCCGCGCCTCTTCGAGTCTGGCGCTGCCGTCCAGGGAAATACCGAGGACGGACGCATCCTGGTCGCTGTGGGCGAAATGGAAATCCTGGTAGGCATGGGCCTCCTGGTTGCAGACGGGGCAGTCCGAAGCCCACATCACCACGACCAGCCACTGACCCGGTGTCCGGTAGTCTTCCGGCGAGGCCGGGGAAAGGTCATCCAGCTGGCGGAAGTCCGTGGCCAGTGCAGGTGGCTGTACCAGCAGAACCAGGCAGGCGAGCAAAAGCCCGCGGATTCGGTACGTGATATCAGGCATGCGCATCGTGCGCATGAAGAAAAAGCCGCCGGAGTTCGGCGGCTTTCCCGTCAATGCCTGAATCGTCGTGCAGATCAGGGCTTGATGTAGGAATAGCCCAGTGCCTGCAGCTTGGCCACTTCCGCAACGCCGCTCGGGACGATGTCCTCTTCCTCGACATCGTACAGGTCCGTGGTGTAATCCACCTTGCGGCCCTTGACGGTGTTGTTGCAGACCTGGAATGCGACTCCCTGGTCCTTGAGCCCGGTGATCTTGGCCGCCATTTCGTCGTTCGCATTGGCGTGCTTGAACTTGGCGAGTTTTTCCAGCGAATCCGGCTCAAGCAGCAGTGCCAGTCCATTTCCGTGCAGAACCACCTTCAGGTCCAGATTCTCCGCGCCCACGGCGTTGATATGGTTCTGGATGTTCCTGAGTGCGCCTGCCTGGGCTTTCGGGTTGTCGTAATTGATGTGATAGACGACTTTCTGCTTCTCGTAACCGGACTCCGCGCCAATGGCGGCGGTGACCCAGAAAAGGGAAGCCATTGCCGCGCCAAGCGCAATCTTGAGAATGGTGTTCATCGGTTCTCCTCGTATGGTGTGGTCGAACACGCCATTTTATGCCCGCATCCGGTGACAGGCCATTAGGGGAATCCCGTATCCCGGCGGGCGGGTTCGGAACTCTCCAGCCACATGCGGACCAGTTCCGACAGTGAACCCGCCCCGGACTTGGACATGATCCTGCCGCGGTGGACTTCCACGGTTCTTTCACTGATCCCCAGGCGGTCCGCGATGCCCTTGTTGGTCAGACCCTCCACGATCAGCTCCAGGACCTCCCTTTCCCGCGGGGTCAGTGCATCGAGGGCGACCCGTGTCCTGCGTGTGCGCACCGCCTTCCGGGTGTGCTCCCGGTTGCGGTCCAGTGCCGCATCGACGGCGGCAAGCAGTTCATCGTCGGAATACGGTTTCTCGAGAAAATCGTATGCCCCGGACTTCATCGCACGGATCGCCATGGCCACATCGGCGTGCCCGGTGAGCACGATGACCGGCAGCGCATTGTTCCTGGCCTCGAGAACCTCCAGGAGCGACAGGCCGTCCATGCCCGGCATGCGCACATCCAGCATGATGCATCCCCTCCAGTCCGCTCGCCAGGCCTCCAGGAACGTTTCCGATGATGGAAACGCGCGGGTTCCGATTTCCTCGGTGTTCAGAAGCCAGCACAGGGATTCCCGCGCCGAGGCATCGTCGTCCACGACGTAGACGAGTTCCCCGTTTTCCCCGGTCAGCATCTCATGCCCCGACAGCCCTGGCCGCTTCCGGCCGTGTCGGCAGGGTGAAGCTCACCTCGGTTCCGCCTTCATCCGGCCGCCTGACCCTGAGGGCGCCCCCGTGGGCCTCCACGATGGAACGGCTGATCGACAGGCCCATGCCCATGCCCCCGGGCTTGGTGGTATAGAACGGGTGAAGGACGCGTTCGAATTCCCCTTCGGGTATGCCGCTGCCGTTATCCGACACGCTCAGGCGGATTTCGGATCCGGCGGTCGTCAGACAGATCTCGACCCGGCGGTTGTCCGGAGGCCTGTCGGACAGGGCGTCCATGGCGTTCAGCAGCAGGTTGATGATGACCTGTTCGACCTGGATATGATCGGCATGTACCCGGTCGTCGGCCAGGTCCTCGTGCCGGCTCACTTTCACCCCGAGTTGCCGCAACCGTCCGCCGAGCATTTCCAACGCGTTGTTGACGCAGCCGGACAGCGGGAAAGTTTCGCTTCTAAGGTCCCCGTGCCGCAGGAAATCACGCAGTCGGCGGATAATCTCCGCTGCCCGGTGGGCATCGTTGCCGATGAGGCCGATGGCGCGTTCGAGTTCTTCCGCCGCGACGGGGTCGCGGCGGATCAGCCTTGCACAGCCGTTGGCATAGTTGATGATCGCGGTGAGCGGCTGGTTGAGTTCATGGGCGATGCCGGCGGCCATTTCCCCCATGCTGTTCAGGCGCGTGACATGGGCCAACTGGAGCTGGTGCTCTTCCGCGAGGCGGCTGATTTCGCGCTTTTCCAGGGCGCTGCCCAACCACCCGGCCATCAGCAGCAGGATATCGACGTCCACGTCGGAAAATTCGCGTTCCCGAGGCGACACGTCCGCGAAGACGAGACTGGCGGTCATCCGCCCCTCCCGGGTCACGGGGGCTGCGAGCAGGGAGCCTCGTGCCGTATCGTGATCCGTCCTTTGGACATCGGCCAGCGCCACGAATCCTTGCCCCTGCCGGAATCGGGACAGGGCGTAAGCCTGGAGGGTCCGGAACGAGGCAGCCGCCTCCTGCCAGTCGGAGCCGATCTGCACCAGGGTGGGGTCCGGCGCATCCGGGTCCACCGGTGCAAGGCAACCGGTAGCCAGCCGGAAGTAACGGCAGCCCTCGTTGATCAGCTTGTCGATCTGCACCTCCAGGGGATCCCGGGTGGCCGCGAAGATTTCATGGAGCCGGCGCAAGGTGGCTTCGCTGCGCCGCAGGGATTCATTGGCTTCCGCAAGGGCGGCGGTACGCCGTGATACCCTGCGTTCCAGGGAATCCTTGTGGGCCTGCAGCAGAATTTCGGTACGGCGCCGCTGATTCACCTCCCGGCGAAGCATGGACTCCGACAGCTTGATGCGCCGGTTGGCGCGCCCGACCAGCAAGGACACCAGCAAGGCGGCTGCCAGCGCGGCAGCGCCGAGAATGATCCATAGCTTGTACTCCCGCCACACCTTGTCGAGTCCCGGTTTTGCCAGGTCGCTGTAGGGCCCGATTTCAAGCTGGCGAAAGAGTGCATGCACCGATCCGTAGTCCAGGGGGATGGTCCATCTTGCGCCGGCTTTCCGGGCAGCCTCGGTGTCGGCCGGCATGCCAAGTAGCGCAACCGCCACCGCTTGCGCGAGGTGATCGGGAGTACCGCGGGTCTTGGCGAACGGCCACTCGGGATACAGGCGGGTGCTGAGCGGGAAGGGGAAAGCGGCATCCTTGCGCTGCCCCAGCACACGGATGTCCCCTGGGTCCACCATGCCCTCGGCCGCCATCCGGTGCAGGGTTCGGGCACGGACGGTGCCGGCATCCACTTCGCCGGCCAGGACGGCATGCACGATGGCGTCCTGCGGAAAACCCACGAATTCCAGGTTTTCCAGGTCACGGAACGGGTCAATGTCGTGGTCCAGCATTTCCTGCCACGCCATTTGGAATCCTCCGAATGCTTCCCGGCTGACGGCCATGAACGAGTGGCCGGCGAGATTCCGTATTTCCCGGATCTCCGGGTGGTCCGAGCGGGTGAAGATCACGGCGCCGAAACGGGTGTAATCTCTTCCCTGGTAGTGAACCTTGAGCGTTGCCAGCCTGGATACACCGAAGTCCGACTCCAGCACCACGTAGTTCCCGGTATTGGTCAGAACGAAATCCAGCGATTCCGAAGCCACCGCGTCGGACATGCGTTCAAGGTCCAGCGGGACGATGACAAAACGGTGTTCGGGAATCTGCCGGGTCAGGTACTCGGCGGTGGCCGACCATCGCGCGAGCGCCGCGTCATGCCCCCGGAATGCGAGCACTCCGATCTGCATTTCATCAGCCTGGACGACGGTCGTCCACGCCAGGGCGGCCACTGCGGCGGCACGTTTGGCGATGCGGCGAAATCCGCCCTGTCCAGGGCGCAGCTCGGGACATTTGCGGGGCAGGCTGGAAGCCTCAGCCAGCGATGGTCCGGAGAACACTGGCTGCATCGGGCTGGGTGGCCGGCGGGCTAGATGGTGGGACGGATCCTTTCCGCTCCCTGGAACAGCAATTCCCGGATTGCGTCCGTGGCCCTGCCGTGATGGGCCACGGTGACCGGGTCAAGGTCATAGCGGGGCCTGGGAGACAGCTCGAAATAGCCGAATTGGTCCTCCCCCCGTACCAGTGAGGCGCAGTCCCAGGATGCCTTGA
>JAJDTE010000113.1:0-23982 GCA_022827325.1 Gammaproteobacteria bacterium
ATACCCAAGTTCCGCTACAACAAGATTCCCCTGCAGGAAGTCACCAAGGACAAGGACGGCTTCCGCCTGATACTCGACAGCGACGAACATCCGGAATACTTCATTTCCAGGGAGAACGTCGAGGCGCCCTGCTCCGGCGGCAACACCATGAATGCCTTTCTCGGCCTGGTGGCCCTGTATGCCGCCACCGAGCAGAACATCCAGTTCAAGATCCTCCTGCCGGATGACCGCGCCTCCATCGCCCAGCAGGAAATCGACAGGCATGTCTACAACGACGTCAACATCGTCCAGATCCATACCCACATCTGGGGACCCAGGGAATGCTACAACGGCAACGCCCATGACCGGACCTACCTGCTGGTGTCCCCGCATCCGCCCATCGACACGCTGGATGCGGAAATCAAGGCCCGTTTCAAGACCGACCAGGACATCCCGATCCTGACGCCCGGCTATCTCAACAGCTATCTCGGTCCGCAAATCATCATTCCCACGGGCATCGGCTTCGACACCATCAAGCCGAGGATCGGCAACAACGACGTGATCGTCTGCTGCAACGACGACGAACTGCTGGAGAAATTCGGCACCGACATCTACCCGGACGAATATTCCGACGAGGTCCTGCAGCAGATCACCAACCGCTTTACCCGCAACCACAATCCCCACATGGACCCCAGCATGACTTTCGCCCTGGGATTCTCCACCGGGGGCTCCCTGACCTGCTACCAGTACCAGAACAAGCAGTACCTCATCCACCTGCCGCTGGACGAGGAGGAATCCAAGCAGACCGCCGGGGACTTCGGCGATCCCAGCGTCAATCCGGACTACGACGGAAAATACGGCGTCGGCCGGGGGGACGCCCGGATCACCGGCCACCTGTTCTATCCCTATTTCATCGATGTCATGAAGGACGGCTACAAGTCCGCGGTCGCCGCATCCGAACTGGGCGCGGCCCTGTCCGCGCTGATACACCACTCCCGGCTGTCCAATATCACCACCCTGGACCCCGACGCCCTCAACCGGCTGGTGGTGCGTGTCATCGACAAGGTGGAGGCGGGTGCGTCCAAGGCGACCAACCTGAACGGAACCGGTTGAACAGAACCGGCTGAACGGACCCCGCCCCCGTCACGCGCCGCGGGGAGATCGCTTTTTGCGGTTATGATGCTGACCGTGGAGAACTAATTCGCGGATCCGTTGTCCCTGTATCCACCTATCCGTTCACATCTTTTAGGAGACGAATCATGTCCAAGAAAACCTCTGTCGTATCAGGCACCATGCTGGCAGGCGCCGTGGCCCTGGCGGTATCCTCGGCCCTGGCGCCGCTGCCGGCCTCCGCCGGGAGCAAGGAAAAATGCTTCGGCATCGCGCTGGCCGGGAAAAACGGCTGTGGTGTCGGCGGCGGAACTACCTGCGCGGGCACTTCCACGGTGGATTACCAGGGTAACGCCTGGAAGGTGGTCCCCAAGGGGGATTGCGTGAAATACGGGGTCGAGGAGGACAATCCGAAATTCGAACTGCCCGGTGACCGCGTTGGCTCCCTGACCGCGCTGGACCGCGACCTGCCGGAAAGTTGATCCATTCCCGGAACGCCACGGCGCGGCGCCAGGCGGGGCCGCGCGGTGACCCGTTCCGGCATTTCCCGGCGCCATTGCCTCCCGGTGCGGCCGCCTGACCGCGGCCGCCCTCCCGCATCCCGCACAACATGACCACCGGACTGCCGCCGAACGCGGGCGTCTGCCTGAAGGCGGAACACTACGAGCAGGCCCTGGCCCCGGAACGGGTCCCGGCCTGGTTCGAGGTGCACGCGGAGAACTACATGGGTGACGGCGGGCCCGCCCACCTGTGGCTGGACCGGGCGCGCGCCGAGGTTCCGCTGTCCATTCACGGCGTCGGGCTGTCCATCGGCTCCGCCGCGGGCCCGGACCCCGACCACCTGGAGCGTCTTTGCCGGGTCGTGCGGCGCTTCGAACCCGCGGCAGTCAGCGAACATCTCGCCTGGTCCACCCATGAGGGACTGTTCTTCAACGACCTGCTGCCGCTGCCCTACGACGACGAGACCCTCGGGCGGGTCGCGGATCACGTGGACCTGGTGCAGAACCGCCTCGGCCGGCAGATCCTGCTGGAAAACCCCTCTTCCTACCTCCGCTTCGACCGGGACGAGTATCCGGAAGTGGAATTCCTCGCGGAAATCTCCCGGCGCAGCGGATGCGGCCTGTTGCTGGACGTCAACAACGTCCACGTGTCCGCCACCAACCTCGGGGACAGCGCGGAGGCCTACCTGGATGCCTTCCCCCTGGACCGCGTGGGGGAGATCCATCTCGCCGGCCACGCCGTGGAAACCGATACCGACGGCCGGCCGCTCCTGATCGACACCCACGACCGGGAAGTCTGTGACGCGGTGTGGAAACTGTACGAGCATACGGTCCTGAGGACCGGTCCCGTGCCGACCCTCATCGAATGGGACGCGCGGATACCCGAATGGCCGGTGCTGGTCCGCCAGGCGGAGCTGGCGGACCGGTGCATGGATGAGGCCGCCACCAGGCCGCCCCATGCCGTCACTGACTGAACTGCAGGACAGCTTCGCCGCCGCGGTCAGGCGGCCCGAGCCGGACCCGCCCCGCGGCATCACCGGGCGCGGGGGCGCCGGCGCGGGGCGCCGCTTCGGCGTCTACCGCAACAATCACCTCGCGGGGCTGGCCGGGGCGCTGGAGATGACCTTCCCGGTGGTGCGGAAGCTGGTGGGCGAGGAGTTTTTCCGCGCGGCGGCCATGGACTATGTCCGCCGGCACCCGCCCCGCTCGCCGGTGCTGCTCCTGTACGGCGAACGGTTCGGCGACCTGCTCGACGAATTGCCCGCCGCCGGCCGGTATCCCTACCTGGGCGACGTGGCGCGGCTCGAGTGGAGCAGGATCTTCGCACTCAATGCCCGGGACACGGCCCCGGCGGAAATCCGGCTCCTGTCCGGGATTCCCGAACCGGAACTGCCCGGCACCCGGCTGATCCTGCATCCATCCGCAAGAACGCTGGCATCACGCTGGCCCGTGCTTGCCGTCTGGCAGGACTGCCAGCCGGGGGGCGGACAGGCGAAAATCGACATGGAACGACCCGAGCGGCTGCTGGTCGTCCGGCCGGGCGCCGAGGTCGTCACCCACCGCCTGGACGGCGGCAGCCACGCCTTCATCCGGAGCCTGGCCCGGGGCGCCGCGCTCGGGGAGGCCGCGGAGCATGCCGTGGCGGAGGAACCGGGTCTCGATCTGTCGGCGCAACTGGTGCTACTCTTCAAGTACGGGACGGTAGCGGGAATCGCCCCCGCCGCCGTTAACAAGATCCCACCTGATCAATGGGGAACCCCATCATGACCCTATCAATAACGACCCGGTTCGTGCGCTTTTTCTCCTCCCTGGAACGCAATACCGCCCCCTGGCTTCCCGGGGCGCTGGCACGGCTGGTGTTCGCGGCGGTCCTGCTGGTCTATTTCCTCAATTCCGCCTTCACCAAGACGGGCGACGGCTTCTTCGGCCTGTTCATGATCCAGGACGTCGCCTACTTCCAGATCCTGCCCTCGGTGATCGAGCAGTACGATTTCGACGCCTCCCAGGTGCCGTTCATTCCCTGGGGATTTATTGTCATGCTCGGCACCTACAGCGAGATCATCCTGCCGATACTGATCGTGATCGGTCTGTTCACGCGCCTCGCGGCCCTCGGCATGATCGGATTCGTCCTGGTCCAGAGCTACGTCGACATCGCCTTTCACGGCGTCGACGGCAAGACCATCGGCTCCTGGTTCGACAACCTGTCCGGCGCCGCGATCCTGGACCAGAGGGCGCTGTGGATGTTCCTGCTGATCTACCTCGTGATCCACGGCGCGGGCATGCTCTCGCTGGACCGCCTGCTGGTCGGGACCGTGGAATCCCATCACCGGACGTTCGGATAGCCGGGCATCCCGGCCAGGCCGCCCCCGGCGGACCGGGATCCGGGGGGGGGCTCCCTGGCCCTTGACAAGGCCATGAACCGGGCTAGCCTTCGGCATTCCCCGTCTCTCCCAGTACCATGGCCATGCCTGAAGTTCACCAGCGATACCGCAAGTTCAATACCCGGGACACCTATCCCAACCAGAAACTCGACAACGATCTCTGCCAGGTGGTCAAGGCCCGCGGCACCCTGGTCTTCGTGCGCGGCCAGGTGGGCCAGGATGTCGACTCCTTCGATAGCATCGGGAGCATGAGCGCCTACGACCAGGCCGACCGCGCGATGCAGAATGTCAAGCAGCTTCTTGAGGAGGCGGGATCGGACCTGTCCCATATCTGCCGCATCCAGGTGTACATCACCGACCGCGCCTACCGTGACGATGTCTACCAGGCGATCGGCAAATGGCTGAAGGGGGTCTACCCGGTTTCCACCGGGCTGATCGTCAACGGCCTGGCGCGGCCGGAATGGCTGATGGAGATCGAGGCCACCGCCGTGATTCCGGACGGGGATCCGGCATGACCTTTTCCATCGTCGGGCGGTGCGCCCGGAGCGGCATGCTCGGGGTGGCGATCACCACCTCCAGCATCTCGGTGGGCGCCCGCTGCCCCCATGCCCGGGCCGGTGTCGGCGCCGTCGCCACCCAGAACGTCACCGATCCGGCTCTCGGCCCGTTGCTGCTGGATGCCCTGGAATCGGGGTTGGGCGCCGTGGAGGCCCTCGAGCAGGTGACCGCCGGCAGGGAAAATCTCGACTGGCGGCAGCTGACCGTGGTGGATCGCACGGGCCAGACCGCGGCCTGGACCGGGGAGCATATTCTCGGCACCCACGGTGAAAGCGCCGGCGAGGGCTGTTACGCGGCGGGCAACCTGCTCGCCAACACCGGGGTGCCCGCCGCCATGACCGCCAGCTTCGGCGGGAATGCCGGGTTGCACCTCGCGGACCGGCTGCTGCACGCCCTGGAGGCCGGCCTGGCGGCGGGCGGCGAGGCGGGCGACGTTCATTCCGCGGCGCTGCTCGTGGCCCATGTGCAGCCCTTCCCCCTGGTGGACCTGCGGGTCGACTGGGCGGACGAGGACGCCGTCGGGACGCTCAGGCGCCTCTGGGAGCGGTACGAGCCGCAGATGAACGACTATCTCACCCGGGCGGTCGACCCGGCGGCTGCGCCATCCTACGGTGTGCCGGGAGACCAATAACCTGTACCATTCAGCAAAGCCATGCCATCTACCACGGAAAACGACAGCCTCGCGGTCCTGATCGACGCGGACAACACCAGTTCGCAGTACGCCAAGGCCATCTTCGAGGAGATCGTCACCCTCGGCGACGCCAATGTGCGGCGGATCTACGGGGATTTCTCCGGCACCCGCCTGTCGGGCTGGAACAAGGCCATCCAGTCCCTGGCCATCCTGCAGCACCAGCAGCGGACCAACACCACCGGCAAGAACGCGTCCGACATTGCGCTGGTCATCGACGCCATGGACCTGATGTACAAGGGCCGGCTCGACGGCTTCTGCCTGGTCAGTTCGGATTCCGACTTCACCCGGCTGGCCCAGCGCCTGCGCGAGGACGGCCTCGCCGTCTACGGCTTCGGCGAGAAGAAGACGCCCGAGTCCTTCCGCAACGCCTGCACCCGGTTCACCTACCTGGAAAACCTCCTCACGCCCTCCCCGGAGATACCGGTCGGAGGCGCCGCCGGCAGTGCCGGCGGCCAGGCGAAGCTGCGTCCCAAGGAGGCCGTGCCGATCATCTCCAAGGCGGTCGGGGACCCGGACGAGGACGGCTGGGTGAACCTCGGCATCATCGGCACCCGCATCCAGGGGGCGCATCCCGATTTCGATCCGAGAACCTACGGCTGCTCCAACCTTATCAAGCTGGTCCAGCAATCGGGCGGATTCGAAACCAGGAGGGACGACAGCGCGGCCTTCGTGCGCCGCAAGAAATGACCGGCCCGGCCAGGGCACTTCCCTGCACGGCCGGTCCCCGGGGTTCCTGATGGACCGGGCGCGGCGTCCGGACGGGGGCAGGCTCGTCCCGGTCATCGACATCGCGCCGTTCATCGCCGGGAAGAATCCGGGGCGGGGCGGAGTCATCGACCGGGTTCGTGAAGCCTGCGAGGACACCGGATTTTTCGTGATCACCGGCCATGGCTTTCCCGAAGCGCTGGCCACCCGGATCTACGATGTCTCGCGGGCCTTCTTCGACCTGCCGTCCGAGCAGAAGGACCGGATCGGGGAAACCGGCCCGGTACCCGGCGGGCTGATGCATTTCCCGTTCCGCGGGGAAGCGCTGGCGGCAACGCTCGGCGAACCGGCCATCCGCGACCTCAAGGAGGCGCTGGATTACGGTCCGGGCTTCTACGGCGACCCGTGGCCGGCGGAGCCGCCTGGCCTCGAGGCCGCCTGGCATGCCTACTTTGCGGAAATGACCTCCCTCGCGGCGGTGCTGAGAGGCATCTTTGCCGCCGCGCTCGGCCTGCGGCCGGACTACTTCGACGACCGGTTCCGGGGGCATCTGTCGTCCATGCGGGTAATCGACTACCCGGAGCAGCCGGAGCCGCCGATGCCCGGGCAACTCCGTGCGGGGGCCCATTCGGACTACGGGGTCCTCACGATCCTGCGCACGGACGACGCGCCAGGCGGCCTCCAGGTGCGCACCCGCGAAGGGCACTGGGGCGATGTCCCGCACATCCCCGGCGGCCTCGTCGTCAATATCGGCGACGCCATGATGCGCTGGACCGACGGCCACTGGATATCGACGCGGCACCGCGTGGTGAACCCGCCGGCGGATCCCGGCAGGCCTGCCCGGCGCCAGTCGATCGCCTACTTTCACAACCCGTCCCGCGAAACCGTGCTCGGCTGTCTGCCGCCGTTTCGCCGGGAGGGTGTGCCTCCAAGGTATCCGCCGATCACCTACGGGGAATACGCCGGACTGCGTTACCGCCAATCCCACGGCGAAGACAAGAAACTGGAACTGCCCGGCGGGTAGCAGCACTGCCCGGGCAGCGGTACCGTCGCAGGGCCGCAATCCCGCATCCCGGGTACCGCGACTGCCGGCACGGCTGCAGCGATCGGGAACTACTGTCCCTTGCGCCGGCCCTGCACGATCTGGTCCAGTATCATGGCGCAAAAGAGGATCGAGAAGCCGGCCAGGATCCCCTGCCCCACCGAGGCGTACTGCAGTGCCTCCAGCACATCCTCGCCGAGTCCCTTGGCCCCGATCAGGGACGCCACCACCACCATGGCCAGGCTCAGCATGATGGTCTGGTTCACGCCGGCCAGTATGGAAGGCGCCGCCAGGGGCAGGTCCACCTTCCTGAGGAGGTACCATTTCGACGCGCCGTAGGCGATGGCGGCCTCGCGGATATGTTCCGGCACCCCCCGGAGCCCCAGCACCGTGAGGCGCACCACCGGGGTGCCCCCGAAGATCATGGTGGTGACGATGGCGGCGGGCTTTCCCGTGCCGAAGAACGCGATCACGGGGATCATGAACACGAAGGCCGGCATGGTCTGCATGAAGTCCATGATCGGTCTCAGGACGGCGTTCACCCTCGGCCTCCTGGCGCAGAACATGCCCACGGGAATGCCGATGGAAATGCTGATGAGCGCCGCGGTGCCGAGCAGGGCCAGCGTGGTCATGGCCTTCACCCAGAAACCGAGCAGCCCCATGTAGGCGAGAAACGCGCCGGCCCAGATCGCGGTTCGCGGGCCGGCCGACAGCCAGGTGAGGAGTACGATGAAACTGGCGATCACGACCCACGGCGTTTCCACGAACACCACCTCGAGGGCATCCAGCAGGGTCCGGATGCCCAGCGTGATGACGTCGAAGAACCATTCCCCCTTGAGCACGGTCCAGGTGAAGAACTGCTTGACCCAGTCGATGGCGGTGAGGCGGAACTCGGGGTTGGTGGGAAATTCCATCAGTAGCGTGAACCGTCCGGGAAAGCTGTAGTGCATCACGCAGGCGACCACGACGATGAAGAAGAAAAATCCGCTCAGTCCCATGCGCAGGCCGCTGATGCCGTGGGACACGGTCCGGTCGCAGAGCCAGTCGGAGAAGCGGCGCTCGAGAATGGTGTTGGCAAGCAGGCCCTCCACCAGCTTGATGAACAGCAGGAGGCCGAGCCCGGTCATGGCCACGGTGATTGCGCTCTCCTCGATCCGGATCACGTCCTGCTGCAGCTCCAGGATGCCGGATTCCAGGGACTCGATGGCCCGCTTGAAGACGTCCACGTTGGGGGCTTCGTTCTCGATGGCGGTTTCCAGCTGCTGCCGGCGGAAATCCAGGGTGCCCTGCACGCTCACCATGCGGTTCCTGGCCTCCGCGGCAAGATCCCCGAAAAGCCCCCTGGCGATCTGGATGAAGCAGATCGTCTCCATCACCGCGAACGGCATGCACCAGTTCCAGATCCCCCGCATTCCGTACCAGACCGGACCGGCCAGGGCCGCGACAGGGTTGAAGCTCCACCGGAGCCCGGACCGGCTGCCGAGCTTGTGAAACACGCGCTGATAGTATTCCCGCCCGGTGCCGACAAACTCCCGGACCAGGTCCGCCTGGTCCTCCCTGAGTTCGTCCGTGGGCACTGCCGGCATCGACTGCCGCCCGTCCGCTAACTGGTTCATGATGTTTCTGTCCCCTCGATAACTGTTGTCAAAAGGTCGGACCTTGTGATGACGCCCAGGGCACTGCCGGCTCCGTCGTTGATGCGGATGGGCAGGTCGCTGTCGATGGCGGCGCGGATGAGAACGCTCAGGTTGTCGTCCGGCAGGAACGCCGGCGCGCCGTCCGGCAGGGGGCCGTGCTCCGCCTCGTATTCCGCCAGCGGCCGCATCACCGTTGCCGCCCGCACCACCTTGAGGCGGGAAATGCCGGCAACGAAATCCGCGACATAGTCGTCCGCGGGATGCATGACGATCTCCGCCGGCTGGCCGACCTGCACCACCCGGCCGTCGCGCATGATGGCGATCCGGTGGCCGATGCGCACCGCCTCGTCGAGATCGTGGGTGATGAACACCGTGGTCTTCTGCATCTCGGACGCCAGTGCCATGAACTCGGTCTGGAGCTGGCGCCGGATGAGCGGGTCCAGCGCGCTGAAGGGTTCGTCCATCAGCAGGATCTAGGGATCCGCGGCGATCGCCCGGGCCAGGCCCACGCGCTGTTGCATGCCGCCGGACAGCTCGTGGGCGAACTTGTTGCCCCATCCGCCGAGTTCCACCATCTCCAGGGTCCTGTCCGCCACCTCCATGCGGCGATTCTTGCCGATGCCGCGGATTTCCAGCGGCAGTGCGATGTTGTCCAGCACCGAGCGGTGGGGCATCAGCGCGAAGTTCTGGAACACCATGGCGATGTGTTCGTTGCGGAAACGGCGGAGCTGGGTCTCCTCCATTTCCATCACGTCCTGGCCGCCGACCACGATGCGTCCGGCGGAAGGCTCGAGGAGCCGGTTGATGTGTCTGACCAGGGTCGACTTGCCGCTTCCCGAAAGCCCCATGATGCAGAAGATCTCGCCGCGCTCCACCTCGAAGCTGACGTCCGCCACGCCGACCACGCAGTTGTATTTCTCCAGTACTTCCGCCTTCGAGTACCCGCTGTCCCGGATACCGGACAGGGCGGCCTTCCACTGGTCGCCGAAGATCTTCCAGACGCCCTCGACCCGGATGGCGCTGGCCCCGTTAGCGCCCGACTCAGGTATCTCCCGGTCCATCTCGTAAAAGATTGAAGCGCCGGCATGGCCGGCGCTTCATGCCCAATAGTTTAACAAACACAAGAAGGATACTAGGTGGGCGCAATTCGAAAAATCAGTTGAATCAGGGGGATATCACAGGCCCAGCCAGCCGTCCACCCGCTCTGCGTTCTCGGCTACCCACTGCTGGGCCACCTCCGCCGCATCCCGGCCGTTGCCGGCGATCTCGAACGCGAAGTAGCTCACCGTCGCGGTATCCAGGGACATGTTGGCGAGGAATTCGGAAATGATCGGGGCACGGGACTCCAGGGACTTGGAATAGGCGACCTGGACGTTCTTCAGGGCGTCCTCGCTCATGACCCTGGACTTCTCGAACCAGTCCGGATCCTCTTTCGGCTGTATCATGACGTACTTCTCCGGATCGAACGGAGGCTCCTCCAGGGTAACCACGTCAAACATATACCAGATTGCGTGGGGTGCATAGCAATAGAATGCGTAGCCGAGATCCTTGTTGATGCGGTCTCCCACCTCGGCCACCATCACGCTCTGCTCCGCGCGGATCGGTTCCATGAAGTCCATCAGACCGTAGTCGCGGACCTTGACCTCGTTCACGTTGGCCGAAGCCCAGCCCGGCGCGCCGATCCAGATCTCCCCCTTGCCGTTGCCGTCACCGTCCATCAGCTTGGCGACTTCCGGGCGGGCCAGGTCGAAGATCGAGGTGACGTTGTGCGCCTCGGCAAATGCCTTGGCGACGCAGAAGTTCTGCTTCCCCTGGTAGGGATTCTGGCTCAGCACCACCGTGCCCTTGCCGTCGACGTATTCCTTGGTGAAGTTCTCCTGGTTGGGCAGCCAGACATCGGGATGCACGTCGATATCGCCCTTGCCCTGGTCCATCGCCTGGAAGATCGTTGCGTTGGAACCGGGAACCAGTTCCGCGGTGCCGCCGATCTTTTCTTCCACGACCACCTTGATCAGGTTGGCGATGGCCTGCGCGCCGGTCCAGGAAGGGGCGCCGATATTGACGCTTTCCGCGGCGCCGGCCATGCCGGAAACCGCCAGCATGCCGGCAGCCAGTAGGGTTGGAGTGAATTTTGTTTTCATCATACGATTCCTCGTGGTTGGTGATTGGAAACGATGTCCGCCATGCGGACATCCTGTTTGGATTCATGCACGGGGCTTCTCCCTTTCGGGGTCCCGGAACGGCAGGCAGGTCACGGTGACCGGGATGCGTTTCATGTGGCCGTCGAGACGGCCGATTTCCAGTTCCCCGCCGCTGTCCAGGGCCTCCACGACCACGCGCGCCATGGCAATGGACCGGCCGCTCGACGGAGACCGCACCGCGCTGGTGATCTCGCCGACGCGCCGCCGGCCGATGTACACCGGGTCCCCGCGGGCGCCGGTTTCGCTGGACGGGGAGACCAGGCCCACCAGCTTCCTGCGCGGGGCCGCCATGTTCCGCAGGACGGGCTCCCGGCCGATGAAGCGTTCCTTGGCCGTGTCCACCGCGAACCCGAGGCCGCATTCGTCCGGCGTTTCCGGCCCGCCGAATTCCCCGCCGGAAGCCATGAGCCCGGCTTCCACCCGGAGCATCTCGAGGGCCTCCGTACCCATGGGCTTCATCCCCTCGGACGCGCCGGCTTCCATGATCCCGTCCCAGACCGCCGGCGCGGAGCCGGCGTCGCAGAACACCTCGTAGCCCTTCTCGCCGGTGAAGCCGGTACGGGTCACCATCAGCGGCGGCCCCTGGCGGTCGTGCAGGCGCCCGACGGTGAATCCGAACCAGCGCAGCCGGTCGAATGCCGGCTGGCGTCCCTGGGTGTGGATCAGGGGGGACAGGATTTCCTGGCTCCGCGGTCCCTGCACCGCCAGGTTGCAAAGGGAGTGCGACAGGTCCGTGATCCACACGGACAGGTTGTTCTCCAGGGCGACCTGGCGCAGGTGGACCGCGCTTTCGTCCAGGCCGCAGCACCAGCGGAACACGTCCGGCGCGAGGCGGAACAGCGTTCCGTCATCGATCACCGCGCCGCGTTCGTCACAAAGGAGCGCGTACAGTCCGCGGTTCACCGACAGGCGGCGGACATCCCGCGTCAGGGTCAGTTGCAGCAGGGACTCCGCGTCGGGCCCGGTGATGTCGAGCTTCCTGAGGCCGGACATGTCCTGGAGGGTTGCCGCCTCGCTGCAGGCCCAGTACTCGCCGACGGCGCCGGTGGCGTCGAAACAGCGGGGCACCCAGAGGTCCCTGGCCACCTCGAACTGGTCGGTCAGCCGACTGGTGCGGGAATGGAACGGGGATTCCCGGGTCAGCACGGGCCTTGCATGGGGCTCGGGCCGGTAGGCCACGGATTTGCGGGATGCCGTCCCCGCCGGATAGATCCTGACCAGGATATCCGTGGGGTTCCAGCCGTTGATCGGGTCGACGTCGTCCGGGCAGGCCGTGGAAACGCAGACGAGGTCCGCCAGTGCGCGCATCGCGACGAAGTCCCCCGCCCGGGACCATGCCTCGTCGGAACGGATGCGGTTGTCCGACGGCGGGATCCAGGAATTGAAGAAGAAATTGATCGCGGGCCACGCCCGGCGGGGCCGGACGCCGTAGGGCGCGAAGGCCGCGGAGATGTTGTCGGAACAGTTGGCGTGCCCGGGAAAGCCCCTGTTCTCGTATCCCCGTGCGGTGCAGGCCAGGGCAAACGTGTCGTGGCGCCCGACGGTGTCCTGTTCCAGGGCCAGCAGGGGGTTCATCTGCTGGTCGTAGAACTTGTCGAACAGGCCGGGAACCGGCCAGGCGCCGCCCACCAGCGAGCGCGTCACCGTGGAATCGATGTGCCATTCCCGGCCGCCTTCCAGGGCCCGGGCGTTCATGGCCATGAAGTCGGAGCACTGCTTGCCCTCCAGGTCGATCACCTGGACCATCTCGCCCTGCCTCATCTCGTAGGCCACCGCGGTGCCCCGCGGGACCAGAATCTCCTCGCGCGGATCACCCAGGAAGGGGGCCTCGGCGGGTGTCTCCCGCTGCCGGCTGACGAGGATTTCCAGGTGGCCGCGGGATCTTGCCCGGACCAGGTCGCCGGCGGATTCCGGGTAGAGGAACAGGCCGGTGACCTGTCCCTCGGCGGACATCACCAGGCCTTCCCCGGGTACCCGCACGGCGGCATAGCGAAGATCCCCGGGGCTGCATCCGAAGGCGGCAAGGCGCCGGGTGATTTCCCTGGCGTCAACACCGGACCAGTCCGGCGAACCGTCCCTGGCGCCTTCTTGCAAGTCCGCGTCCGGCGCCGGGATGCCGAGCCGGCCGGGGGCCTCCCGGCCCCGGCGGTCGAGCGCCGCCACAAAGAGCTCCACGCCGTCCGCCTGGGCGCTGCCGGCCCCCGCCACCCGGACCAGGTCCCCTGCCTGCAGGTCCAGCCAGAGCGCGCCCCCGGGCGCCAGCACGTGCGCCGGAAGCGCATCCGCGGCCGGATACCCCGGGAACCGCGTATGCCCCGCCAGCATGCCGCCGGCGGGTGGCCGGTAGACCGGATGATTCACCTCTGCCTCCTCGTGACAATGGCGCCCACTATAGATGTAACCGGTTACATTATGCAAGGCCCTGCCTTCCATAATGTGTTACTTTCAGGGCTCCTTTTGCCGGAAAACCGCCGACTCCCCCCAGTTCCGATGAGCAGCATCCGAGAAATCGCCAGGCGAACGGGCTATTCCATCGCCACGGTATCGCGGGTTTTCAACCGCCCGGATGCGGTGAGCGCGAAGACCAGGGAACTCATCGAAAGCGCCGCGCACAGCCTCGGTTACCACCCCCATCCCGCCGCGCGGGCGCTGGCCACCCGCAGGACCCGGATCGTCGGGGCGGCCATTCCCGGGATCGAGCATTCCATCTTCGCGCGTTTCATCTCCGCCCTTGAGCGGGGGCTCAAGCAGCACGGCTACGCCCTGGTCCTGGCCACCACCGGCAACGACGTCCAGGAGGAAATGGAGCGCTGCAGCGACCTGGTCAGGATGGGGGCCGAGGGGATCGTGGTCTCGGGACTGGATCATCATGCCGGGCTTCTCGCCATGTGCGCCCAAAGGAAGATTCCCCTGCTCTGCACCAGCATCTTCGCGCCGGATCCTGCCCATCCCCCCACGATCGGGTATGACAATTACGCGCTTGCCGCCAACGCCGCCGGTTTCCTGAAGGGTCTCGGTCACGAACGGATCGTGGTGGTGCACGGCCCCCGGCACAACAACGACCGGACCAGGCTCCGGATCCGGGGCATCCGGTCCGTTCTGCCGGATGTACTGCTGATGGAAACCGAGATGTCCGTCCGGGGGGGCTGCGAGGCCCTCGGAAATCTCGACCGGGGCGGGACGACCTGCACCGCGGTTCTCTGCCTGAGCGACGTGCTGGCCCAGGGGGTCTACTTCGAGGCGGTCCGTCGGGGCTACCGGATACCCGACGCCCTGTCCATCATGGGATTCGACGACCTGGACTGGTCACGCTGGCTGTCCCCGCCGCTGACCACCATGCACCTGCCGGTCGATGAAATGGGGCACGAGGCCGCCGCCGCGCTCGTGGGGCACCTGGATGACGGCGTGCCGCTGGTTTCCAGGAAGCTGGAAGGCCACGTCGTCGAGCGGGCCTCCACGGCCAGGGTCGGCGGCACCCCGGAGGATGCCGCGCGGCCGGCCTGACCTCAGTCCCCGGGGCCGGTGATCGGGGCGAGGGCGTCCCGATAGGCAAACAGCGCGGCGGCTCCCCCGGTATGCAGGAACACGACCGTGTCGTCCGCGGCGAACGCGCCCTGCCGGACGCCATCGACCAGGCCCGCGAACCCCTTGCCCGAATAGACCGGATCCAGCAAGAGCCCCTCCAGCCTGGCCGCAAGCTCAATCGCCTCGAGCGTGGATTCGGCGGGGATGCCGTATCCCGGGCCCACCTTGGTATCGTCCACCAGTACGCACTCCCGGGGCAGCGGGTCCACGCCGAGCTTTTCGCAGGTTCCGAGCGCCAGGCCGTGCACGGCGTCGATCTGGGCTTCGGCCTGCTGGCGCACGCTGACGCCGAGCACCGGCATCCGGGCGTCCATGGCGTGCAGACCCGCGAGCAGGCCCGCCTGGGTGCCGGTACTGCCCGTGGCCATCACGATCCAGTCAATCCGGTCCAGCCGGGACTCCTCCACCAGTTCCCTCGCGCAGTCGGCGTAGCCCAGCGCGCCGACGGGGTTGGAGCCGCCGCCCGGGATGAAATAGGGCCGATGGCCGTCCGCTTTCAAGCGTTCCGCCGCCTGCTCGGCTTCCGCATTCATGTCCAGCCCCGGCCCCCGGAACTCCATCGAAGCGCCGAACAACTGGTCGAGGAAGACGTTGCCGGAGCTGTCGTAATCCTCGCCGGCGTCCGGCACCCTGTGCTCGAGCAGCGCATGGCAGCCGAGGCCGGCGCGGCAGGCCGCAGCGGCGGTCTGGCGGACGTGATTGGACTGCACCGCGCCCTGGGTGACCAGCATGTCCGCGCCCTGCTCCAGGGCCTCGCCGACCAGGAACTCCAGCTTGCGGGTCTTGTTGCCGCCGGTCGCAAGCCCCGTGCAGTCGTCGCGCTTGATCCAGAGACTGGGGCCGCCGAGATGTTCGCTCAGTCGCGGCATCGGCTCAAGGGGTGTGGGGCGGTGGCATAGTGCCGCCCTGGGGAAACGGTCCAGATTCAGCATGGGTTTGTATTTCGTGTGCGGTGTATGAACGGCCCTTCAACGGTCCCTGTGATGGGTTTCGGAAGAACCGGAGTCTGCCAGCGGCAGTGGGGCTTGGCAATATTGGTCATGCATCGGATTCCCGTCGCATGGCGACCGTTCCCGGACCGCCATTCAAGCGCCAGTCTCCCCCATTCCCGCTCCGGATGTCCGGACACCGGGAGCCGGTGATCGCAGTTCTCGGGATGCCTACCGGGATTCCGATAACCTTTCAGATTTTCAGGGGGCAAAGGTTTATTTATAGAATCATGTTAATATTTCCGGATATAAACCAGAATAATCAACATGATTTATGATCAGCGATCTCCCCTGTCAAGCTATGTCAGTGGTCTGCTCTCCACTGGACGAACGGACTTTACCGCCAAGGAGGCTGAAAGGGCGCTAGGCATCGGGCATGGTGCCTTCCTGGATGCCGCCGAACGGCTGCAGCGCCGCAAGGCGTTGCTGAGTCCGCGGCAAGGCTTCTACGTCGTTGTGCCGCCGCAATTCGCATCCTGGGGGGCGCCACCACCGGCATGGTACATCGATTCGATGATGCGTCACGAGGGGCAGGCCTACTATGTCGGGCTTCTCAAGGCTGCGGAACTGCATGGCGCGTCGCATCAGGCCGTGATGGAGTTTCAGGTCGTCACGGCCAAGCGTCTGCCAAGGACCTTCGCCGGCCGCAGCCTGATCGTCTTCTATTTCCGCAAGAACATGGAAGCGGTGACAACGGGTATCGAGGACTACAAGACAGATACCGGAATGATGAAGTTGTCATCTGCAACACTAACCGCCCTCGACCTGCTACGCTATCCGCAGGCAACGGGCGGCATCAACAACATTGCCACGGTCCTCGCGGGTTTCAGGCACAGGATCGATCCGTTGCAACTCGCCTCCCTGACGATGCAGGTAGAGCGTCCGGTCGTGCAACGGCTCGGATTTCTTCTGGAGCACCTTCATCATGACACCCTTGCGGAACCGATGTTGGAGGCGCTGCATGGACGAGGGCCATTGCCTTGGGTCGAGCTCAACCGACAGGAAATTCGAGACCCGGAGTTCGCTCCCGAACCGCGCCAGCGCGACTTGCGATGGCGTGTCATCGTGCGGCGTGTACCCGAGGTCGACGTATGATTCCGGCACAGAACATCGTCGCTTGGGGCAACGTTGTACCCTGGACCGACCTGTGGCAAGTCGAGCAGGATCTAATCATCGATCGTGTGTTCACTGTCCTGATCGATCTTCAGCCCGGCGAGTCCTGGAGGAATACGCCGGGATTGAAGGTAGATTCCGGCGATTCGTGGTGACAGATCCGATCGTGAACGTTCCGTGAATTGATCATGACTCCAGAGAATTGCCGGCAAAACAATCACGCCAGCCCCTGTCTGCGGCAATCTCAAATGAATTTAGGAGTTGCGTCCTTTTCGGTGCGAATCAGAACCAGAAAAATCAATGGGCTCCGCGAGAGCTTATCGGTTCCGATGGAATGGTCCTTACCATCGTCCGGCTCAGAGGGTATCCTTTGGTGGTGGTATTGCACCGCCCTGCAAACTGTTAACATCAGGCACGAATAACTGACACCGCGTACATGATCCGCAGCGCAAAATTCCAGATCGGCCAGGTGGTCAAGCACAGACTCTTCGATTTCCGCGGCGTCATCTTCGATGTCGACCCGGAATTCAACAACACCGAGGAATGGTACCAGTCCATTCCCGAGGATATCCGTCCCCGCAAGGACCAGCCGTTCTACCATCTCTTCGCGGAAAACGACCAGACCGCATACATCGCCTACGTCTCGGAGCAGAACCTGTTGCCCGATGACCGGGACGAACCCCTGCACCACCCCCAGATACCGGACATGTTCGACCTTGACGACAGCGGGCAGTACCGGGTCCGGCGGTTTCCCGGGCACTGATCCACCGGAAACCCCCATGCCGCACGGCCCGTTCATTGTATCGGGGTGGATGGACGCCGGACCGGCACCAGGTCGCTGCCATCCTGCCTGACCGAAGACGCAGCCGATCTAACCCGGCTGCCCTCCCGATCTACGACAACGGCAATTTCCTGTCGATGGCCGGCATTGAAAGGGTATCGCGGCCCCGATTCATTGATAGAATCTCATGTAATTTCAAATTACATAGATAATATCAATGATTACATTGAGAGAACTCCAATACCTGGTTGCGCTGGACGAACACCGGCATTTCGGCCGCGCCGCCGCATCCTGCTTCGTCAGCCAGCCGACCCTCAGCGGCCAATTCAGGAAGCTTGAGCTCCAGCTGGGGCTCGAGCTGGTGGAACGCCACCGCCACCAGGTCGTGATCACGCCGTCCGGACAACAACTGGCCCAAAGAGCCAGGGCGATCCTTGCGGATGTCAAGGAATTCGAGCAGCTTGCCGCGGCATTCAAGGACCCGCTGACTGGGGACTTCCACCTCGGCCTGGTGCCCACCCTGGGACCCTACCTGCTTGCACGGATCATGTCTCCTCTGAGCCGGGAACTGCCCGGGTTGCGGTTCCTGCTGCACGAAGCCCAGACTGCGGAACTGCTTGAGCGACTTGACGCCGCCGAGCTCGACCTGCTGATCCTGCCCTGGACCGGCGATATGGAACCCTTCGACTGTTTCGAATTGTTCCGGGAGCGCCTGCTGTTGGCCGCCACGCCCGGGGACCCGCTGCTGGATGCGAAGAGGCCCGGGCTCTCCAGCCTGAAGGGCCGCCTGATACTGACGCTGCAGGACGGCCACTGCCTCAGGGACGATGCCATGGGCTATTGCTTTACCGCCGGCGCCACAGAAGACCAGCGGTTTCGTGCCACGGGACTGGAAACCCTGCGGTTCATGGTGGCCAGCAGCATCGGAATCACCCTGATGCCGGAACTCGCCGTGGATCCCGCCAGGGACAGCGGCATTGTCTATCGCCATTTCTCGGACCCGGAACCGAGCCGGAGAATCGTCGCGCTGATGCGCAGGAACTACCCCCGTACAGCCTGTGTCCGCAGGATCGTGGGGCTGGTCCGGCAGGTCATCGAACAGGAGAACCGCACGGCCGCCCGACCAGGGTCCCGGACGAATCAGGCAGATTGACCATACCGGATCGGCAGTAGCCGTCTGAAGGATGTCCTGTCCCTTTGCTCTCAAGCGTCCAGCAACAGATTCGTCGGTGGATAGTCTGATATACTAGTTGAATGAATTTCAAATATTCCAACTTTCCAACACTTTCGGCAATGCAATGACACACATAAAGATCAAGCAAAAATACCAGGTCACCATCCCGGCATCCTTGAGAAAAAGACTGGAACTCCAGGAAGGGGATGTGCTTGAAGCACGGGAACAAGGTGGAGCGATCTTACTCGTCCCGCAGGTTGTGGTTTCCAGAAAGAGACCGGCCGACAGTAAATCATTGTCAGACTATGTGGGCTCTGCCAGGGGCCTGTTGTCATCTGTCAGGGAAATCGACGAATTCATCAGTCATGAACGAAGGCAATGGGAATCCTAGAACGCATTGTCGATCGGAAGATCTATCTTGATACCAATATATTCATTTACATTCTTGAAGGACCGCCAACATACCAGCAGATCCTGGGCACATTCATGGATGCTGTGGAGGATGGCCGGGTTTCCTGTTATAGCAGTGAACTTGCTCTGGCCGAAGCACTGGTCATTCCTTTCAGGAAAGGCAATTCAGAGCATGTCAGCCAGTATTCACAGCTGCTGCAGGATGAAAAATTTGTGACGCTCATTCCAACTGACCGCAGAATTTTTTTCGGTGCTGCTTTCTATCGTGCCGGATACAATTTGACGCTCCCGGATGCCATTCATGTAGCCTCAGCGATAAACGCTGGCTGCGACATCCTGTTGACAAATGACCGTCGCCTGAGAGTACCCGGGCAACTGGAACTGATGCACCTGGAATAACGAGGAGGAGATGAACAGTACCAGCCCCGAGGAATATGCCGGAACCGGGGGGCCTCCCCTAATATTACGAATACACCGAAAACAAGGTAACGGATTCCCGAGAGCGTCCGGTGCCGATGGGTTGTCCAGTCGTTGGTGCGGATTCGGACTTCATCCGGTACCCACACCCCAGATCATGTCACCAGGTGAGTCCTCGCTTCCCGGCCGGTGTCAGGATTCGTGGCCCCCGCCTTCCTCGCGATTCCCGGATTTCGCCTTCTTGTCCTTTTTCTCCTTCCTGCCTTTTTCCCCCTTTTTTCCCTTGTTACCCTTCTCTCCCTGATCCCCGTTTCCGGAACCGGGCTGCCTGGACACCGCGTATCCCGGATAGTCATCCACCGCGATGAGCTTCGAAACCGCTGCCAGGGTCCTTCGCAGCAGGTCGGCTTCCCCGACCGTGACATCCCCTGCAGCGACCCGACCGTCCAGCCACTGGCTCCACGGACTGCCCGCCCCGGGTTCAATACCGGACTTGCCGAGCCGATTCCTGAGTTCCGCCGATTCGCTACACAGTTCCATTGCGGCCTCAAGCCGCGCCATGACTTCGCCGGGGTCGTCCGGCAGGTAGACATCCTCGGTGAGACGGTCACGCACAGGTCCCGGCGTCCGCAGTATCCCGGCCACTTCCCGGTTCAGCCGCTCATCCGGCTGCCGCAGATATCGGCCTGTCGGAAAAACCGCGATGCGAAGCGCAGGGCCCAGGTAGCGCAGGGGAAAATTGCCGAGAATGCCGTCCAGGGCCTGCTGGGCCCGGTTAAGCGCCGTCTGGCAGGCCCATTCCATCAGCGGCGCCTCGTTCTCATCCTCGCCGCCTTCCCGGTATCGCTTGATCGTCGCCGTGGCGAGATAGAGGTTGCCAAGGACGTCGGCAAACCGGCCGGACAGGATTTCGCGACGTTTCAGGTCGCCGCCGAGCACGGCCAGGGTCATGTCCGCAACCCAGGCGAAGGCGGCCCCCAGGTAATCCACCTGGCGGCTGTGCCGCAGCAGTCGAGCGTCCCCGGTCCCCCGGGCCAGCAGGCCGCGGCTCAGGCCGTATACGAACGTCCGGGTTTTGTTTTCGATGGAACCGATCAGATGCCCGCGGAACGCTTCGTCAAATGTCGTGAGACCCGCCTCGCGGTCCGGATCATGGACGGCCCTGATCTCTTCCAGCAGACAGGGATGACCGCGCATTGCAGCCTGGGCGAATGGCGTCATGCCGCTGTTGAGAGCCCCGGCGCCCTCCATCGCCGCGACGATTGAAACCAGTTGGCCGGCAAGGGCAAGTGGATTGCCGGTTTCCATGCAGGCCGCCCGCCGGCCGTGGAGATCCATGGCGTGATCGACCACCTCCCGCGACAGGTCCGCGCACTGCTGACTGACGATGGCGGACAGGGCAGCGGACCGCTCGCCCCCGCCAGGGGAGGCGGCCATCATGATCCGCCCCGAATCGAGCAGGTAGGTGAGGCCGCCGATGCTGGCCAGCACTTCCCCCGAGTCCCGGAACCGGTCGGCCCCGCGGCCGAATCCCTCGCGGACCAGCGCCTGGGCGCCGGCGGTGCGGGCGGCGAACCTGGCGGCCCCGCCCGCGACGGCGGGCAGGAACACGCCGCCCGTGGACGTGAAGACCTGCATCAGCATGCGCCTTCCCTGCCCCACCCGCTCCGGACCGCCGATCACCCATTCCATGGGAACGAACACATCCTTGCCGCTGACGGGTCTGCTCTGAAACGCGGAACCGGGCACCCGGCGACGGCGGCCCATGGTGACCCCGTCGGCATCGGCGGGGATCAGCACACAGGTGATCCCGAGATCGCGGGCATCTCCCAAAAGGCCGTCCGGGTCATAGGACCTGAACGCCAGACCGAGCAGGGTAGCCGCCGGACCGAGGGCGATGTGGCTGCACGCCCAGCTGACCCGGAATCCGAGCGTTTCCGTTCCGTTGAAGGTTCCGCTGCACACGACGCCGCTGCCGGGCATGCCGGCGGTACCGGGGTCCATCCCGGACAGGCAGAAACCGGAAATCTCCTCCCCGCGCGCCAGTTGCGGCAGGTATTGGTTCTTTTGTCCCATGGTGCCGAAGCGGTGCAGCATGGCGGGGCCCAGCGAGTTCCGCATCAGGACCGTGGCCGCCACGGCGCTGCTGCGGGTAGCGAGCTTCTGCACGATACAGGACTGGGCATGGGGGGGAAATCCGAGTCCGCCATACTCCCTCGGCGTACCGAGACCGAGGAAGCCCCGGTCCCTGATGCACAGCCACACCTCGGGCGGCAGGTCGTTGAGGCGATGGCAGATTTCCCGGTCATCGCTCATGGCGCACAGTTCCTCCACCGGACCTTCGATGAATTCCCGTTCGGCCTGATCGAGTCTGGGCCCGGGGGTATCCATCAAGCCATCCCAGTCAGGGCGGCCGGCGAACAGTTCCTTCTCCCACCCCGCCGTCCCGGCATCGATGATCTCCTCCTCGGCGGGCGATATCCCGGGAACGAACGGGCCCAGCCGGTCGAACAGCGGCCGGGTCAGCCAGCGGCGCCGGAGATCCGGGGTGAAATAGAACAGCACCAGCACCGCACCCATGACCAGGGCAGTCAGCAGCGACAGCGGTCCGTTGGTGAGGCCTGTCACACCCCCGAGCAGCATGGCAAGGGCGGTGACCGCCAGCCAGGTCCGCATCGACATTTCCCGCACCACGAAGGCGACACCGAGCAGGATCAGCAGCAGGAAAAAGGCGATCATGGCAACGGTTCGCTCGCTGGACAGGGGCTTGGGCCGGAATTATCTCACAGGACGGAACGCCGGTATCGGCGGAAGTGGACCGGCCCGGATACCGCCGTCAACTCGGAATTCCCGCGGTCATGGCGGACCCAGTCCGCAATTCGGTCAGATTCTGCTGTGCCTGGACGCCATGTACTGGTACTTGCGGCGCTGGAACAGGAGATGCCAGCGCCTACCGCCCAGCTGGTGCCAGAGGAACGCCGAGCGGATGCCGGCGAACAGCGCGGTGCGGACACGGTTCACGGTCGCAGGGCTCGCCAGCCGTTGCTGGCTCCCCTGGACCATGATTCTCGGCGTCAGGGTGCTGACGGAACGGGCATACAGGCCGGCCAGGGACTCGTAGAGATGCTCGACCTGGGCCTCGTCTTCCTCCGGAAAATCGCCCCGGCCCAGGAATTCCCTGTTGAGGTCCTCAAGGCCGCTCCGGATGATCTCGGATACGTGGGACATCACCGGGATCCTGACCGCAAGCTGGTGCATCGCGACGGAATACTGGAACAGCTGCCGCGGAATCAGGCCCGACCGCCTGCCGAACATCTGCGCAACGACCTGGTAGCCCAGCAGCAGGTCGTTGCGGTCCCCATAGATTTCCTCGACGGAGTCCGTATCGATTCTCAGCACGCTCAGGGCGGAACTGAGCAGCGCGGTCTCGTCATGGGAATCCCGGGTGGCCAGTTGGTGCACCAGGCTGGCGGCCTGGAGCATCCCTGCGAATGCCCGCACCTGGTCCTGGCTTGGAGCCTGGAACATGAAACGTAGAATGTTAATCAACCGCCTGTACGCGCTCCCGGTCGATGAGTTACCGACCATCCGGTGGAAACCGGTTTTCCCCTGGAAAAACCCGATTGTATCTTGCGAATATTGGTTATCTTTTGCGGAGAATCAATACAGGAGATCGAACTGACCATGGCTTTTTCCGTGAAATTCCCGCAATTCCGGGGCGCGGATGTAAAGATCCGCAGCCACGGCCATGCGCCGGGGGCCGTGTCATTGCAGGATCAGACGGCTGCCCCCGGTGCTGATCCCCCGTTCGGCGAAGAACCCCGCGGGGGCCTCAAGGGCGAACCGGAACGGTCCGCCGGGACCATACAGCGGACGGCTGTCTTCGGTATAGGTTTTCATCAGCCGCACCCCGACAACCCTTCCCGCGGAGTCGAAGAACGCGATGTCAAGGGGTGCGTGCACGTTCTGCATGTGGAAGCTCGCCCGGACCTCGCGGTCGTACAGAAAAAGGATCAGGGTACGGCCGATTACTGCCGGACAGATGTGCTGGAATCCGCTCGCCCGCTCGAAGGCGTCATCGGCGATCAGGACCTCCAGGGGCATCACCTGGCCGGCGTCGTTGGCAAGGCGGATCCATCCCCTTTGCATGGACAGGGTCCCGGCGGTGGATTCCACGCAGGCCTGCCCCGCCACCGGCGCCGGGGCGGTGACCAGCATGGCCAATACGATTGAAATCAGGTGCCGGTAAATGCTCATGTTCCTCCGCCGTCTCCCGGCGTGTCGCTGGTTCCCGGGAAAGGCGCCGGGTTCGCCGGGGCATTATAGCCAGCCGGCCCGGCGGATGTGGACGCCGGAATGGCCGCTGCCGCGGTCCGGCACCGCCGCCTGCACCACAGCCCACCGGTCGAATTCGGCGACTTCGCCCATCTTGACGGTGCGCCGCAGGTCCCGGTCAGGCCGTGGCTGGGCAAACAGGTCCGGTGGAAAAACCGGGCTGTGCTATCCTGTCCGTCCATCGCGAACGGTCCGGAACATGAGAAGAGTCGTATTGGCGTCCTTGGTTCTGCTTGCACTTTCGGGGTGCAGGATCGAGATGGTGGCGGACCTGTATTCCTCGGACCTTCGCGCCGTTGCACTGAGCGGCGAAATCCTTGACACCTCCGGGACGATGGCCCTGCAGATCACATCCACGTCGGATTGCGACGAG
>JAJDTE010000196.1:0-34300 GCA_022827325.1 Gammaproteobacteria bacterium
TCCAGCAATGCCCGGGTATACGGATGGCGGGGACGGGAGAACACTTCCTCGGTATGGCCGATCTCCATGATCCGGCCGCTGTACATGATCGCGATCCGGTCGCTGATGCTTGCGACCAGGCCAAGATCGTGGGTGATCAGCATGATGGCGGTGCCGGATTTCCGGCGGATTTCCTCGAGCAGCCGGACGATCTGCATCTGGACCGTGACGTCCAGCGCGGTGGTCGGCTCGTCGGCGATCAGGAGGCGCGGCCGGCGGAGCAGGGACATGGCGATCATGATCCGCTGCAGCATGCCGCCGGAAAACTCGTGGGGATACCGGTCGATCCGGGTTGCGGCATCCGCGATCTGGACGGATTCGAGCATTTCGATACTGGCGGCCCTGGCCTCCGGCCTTGTCATCCTGCCGTTCAGCATCATCCCTTCCATCATCTGGCCTGAGACCCGCAGGTAGGGATTGAGGGATGTCATGGGATTCTGGAAGACCATGGCGATCTCGTCGGCGCGCAGGCGGGCGAGCCGGTGTTCGGGCAGGCCGAGAATTTCCGACCGGTCCCATTGGATGGAGCCTTCCGCCGCGCCGTTTGCGGCCAGCAGCCCCGTCACCGCAAGCGCCGTCTGGCTCTTGCCCGAACCGCTTTCCCCGACGACGGCGAGCACCTCGCCGGGATGCACATCGAGGCTGACGCCGTCGACGGCATGAATCCGGCCGCCCGGCGTATGGAAGGCCACCGAGAGGTCCCGGATGGACAGCAGGGCCTGCTCAGTATCGGTCCTTGGGGTCGAGCGCATCGCGAATTCCGTCTCCCAGGAAGAAAAACCCGAACTGGATGACAATGAAGAACACCAGCGGAAAGCCAAGCTGCCACAGGACGCCGTATCGCATCTGGGCGGCCCCCTCGCTGATCAGCACGCCCAGGGAGGTGTTGGGTTCCTGGATGCCGAGTCCGAGAAAGCTGATGAAGCTTTCGAAGATGATCATGTTTGGAATCAGCAGCGTCGCGTAGACGATGACCACTCCCAGCAGGTTCGGCAGGATGTGCCTGAAGATGATCAGCGGGGCCGGTACGCCGATCACAACGGCGCTTTCGACGTATTCCCTGTTCTTGATGCTGAGCGTCTGGCCCCGGACGATCCGGGCCATGTCGAGCCATGACACCAGTCCGATTCCCACGAACAGCAGGATGATGGACTGGCCGAACATCACCAGGAGAATGATCAGGACGAACATGTAGGGGATCGACATGAGCACGTCCACGATCCGCATCATGATGCTGTCCGTGCGTCCGCCGAAATAGCCCGCGATCGTGCCGTACAGGGTGCCGACCACGATGGCGATCAGTGCCCCGACGATGCCGACCATCAGGGAGATGCGCACCCCGTGCGCCGTGCGCACGAACAGGTCACGTCCCAACTGGTCGGTGCCGAAGTAGTGGCCGGACTCGAGGGACGGTCGTCCGGCGGACTCGACATTGCCGAGCACGTTCCAGTTGATGTCCTCGGTCGACCAGCCGGAGAACGACGGTCCGAGGATGGCAAACGTGCCGACCAGGACCAGGGCGGCGAGGCTGGTCATCGCGACCGGGTTCCTGGCGACGCGTCCGCGCGCGTCCTGCCAGAGGGACCGGCCGGGTTCGTCCCCCGGCAAGGAATCCTGCCCAATCCGAATCGTCAGCATGACCGGAAAAGCCGGCTTCGGCTAGTAACGGATTCTTGGATCAATCCAGACATAGAGTATGTCCACGAGCAGGTTGAACAGCACGGTCAGGATCCCGGTGAGTATCGTCACGCCCATGATCAGGGGATAGTCGCGGTTGATGGCGGCGTTGACGAAATGCTGCCCTATGCCCCCGGTGGAGAAGTAGATGTCGATCACCACCGATCCGGTGATCAGGCCGACGAAGGTCGGGCCGAGATAGGAAATCACGGGCAGCAGGGCGGGCTTCATCGCATGCCGGATCACCACCTGCCTAAAGGTCAGCCCCTTGGACCGTGCCGTCAGGATGAAGTCCGAGTTGAGCGTCTCGATCATTGAGGAGCGGGTAATCCGGGCGATGGACGCCATGAAACTGGTCGCCAGGGCGATGACCGGCATGATCAGGTATGGCCACTGGCCTCCCTGCCAGCCGCCGCCCGGGAGCCAGCCGAGCCACAGGGTGAAGACCAGCACCAGGATCGGTGCCATGATGAAATTGGGCAGCACCTGCGCACCCACGGACACGCCGACGGCCAGGCTGTCGAGCCAGGTCTTGCGGTAAACCGCCGCGGCGATGCCAAGTCCGGTTCCGGCGAGAATGCTGAACAGGAACGCGAGCGAGCCGTAGGTCAGCGTCACGGGAAATCCCTGCGCGATGATCTCGTTCACCGTGCGGTCCTTGTGGCTGTAGGACGGTCCGAAGTCGAAATCGGTGACGATGCGCCAGACATACCGGGCCACCTGCTCCGGAAAGGAACGGTCAAGGCCGTACTTGGCTTCCAGGTTGGCGAGGATCTCGGGGGGCAGGGGGCGCTCCCCGGTGAACGGACTGCCCGGGGCCGAATGCATCAGGGCGAAGGACAGGACGATCAGGATCAGGATGGTCGGTACTGCGATGGCGATCCGCTTGAGCGTGTAGTGGAGCATATTCCCCGCAAGCCGGGTTCAGCGGGCGTTTTTTACCCGGTAGAGATCCTTGGAGTACCAGTTGTTCTGGACATTGCCGAAGGGCCATCCCCGGATGTCGGGCTTGAGCATGAACACGCTCGTGTAATGGTAGATGGGAATCATCGCCATTTCCGAGGCGAGGATCGCTTCCACTTCCCGGTAGTTCGGGGTGGGATCGTCCAGGGTCCTTGACTGCTCCATCAGTTTATCCACCCTGGCATCCATGAACTTCCCGTCGTTTGCGCCGGACGAACTGGTCATCACGTCCAGAAACGTCGAGGCCTCGTTGTAGTCCCCGCACCAGCCGGCCCGCGACAGGTCGAACTCCTGGTTCTTGCGGCGCACAAGGTAGGTTTTCCACTCGAAATTGGACAGCTTGATATCGACCCCGAGTTTCTGCTTCCACATCTGTGACGCGACGGTGGCGATCTTCTTGTGGGACTCCGACGTGTTGTAGATCAGGGAGAGCTGGAGCGGGTTTTCCGGTCCATAGCCTGCGGCGGCAAACAGTTCCAGGGCGGCCTCGTCCCGTTCCGCCTGGGTCATGTGCGCGTAATCCGGCACGGGCGGTTCGAAGCCCGCGGTCGCCGGGTGGGTGAAGTTGTAAGCCGGCGCCTGGCCGCCTTTCAGCAGGCTGTTGACGATGATGTCGCGATCGAAGGCATAGGAAAGGGCGGTCCGGACACGGTGGTCGCGCAGGGCCGGGTGTCCGGATTCGGTATGGTTGATGGTGTAGTAGTACGTGCAGAGCGCCGGCATCGAGTGGGTCTGGTCCGGATATTGTTCCTTCAGGTTCGGAAACTGCCCGGCCGGAATCCCGGTTCGGTCCACCTCATCGGCAAAATACCGGGTCAATGCCTGGTGTTCGTCGTTGACCACCAGGCCGGTGACCCTTTCGATGATCGTGCTTCCGTTGTCCCAGTAATGGGGATTGCGCGTGCGTGCATGGTATTCGTTCGGCACATGCTCCGCGAGTACGTAGGCTCCGTTCGAGACCAGGTTCCCGGGGCGCGTCCAGGCGATGCCGTGGGCCTCGATGGTGGGCCGGTGCGTCGGGAAGAACGTTGCATAGGTCGTCATTTCGGCAAAATAGGGCACGGGACGGTCCAGGTCGACCTGCAGGGTATGCGGGTCAAGCGCCTTGACTCCCAGGGCTTCCGGCGGCATGTCGCCGGCCTGGATCGCGCTGGCGTTCATGACCCCGGCCAGCTCCACGTACCAGGCGTAGGGGGAGCCGACTTCCGGGTCGACGGCGCGTCGCCAGGCGTAGACGAAGTCCCGCGTGGTCACGGGATCGCCGTTGGACCATTTCGCGTTGTCTCTCAGGTGGAACGTGAACGTCCGGTTCCCGTTGGACGAAGCGAACCGCTCGGCGACTCCGGGAACCAGCTCTCCGTTCGGGTCCTGGTTCATGAGTCCCTCAAACAGGTCGCGCAGGATATCGAACCCTTCCGAATCCTGGTTCAGCTGGGGATCCAAGGTCGGCGCCTCATCCAGCATCCGGTAGGTGAATGTCTGGGTTTCGGACAGTTCCTCTCCTGTCAAGGGATGGTGGGACGGCGTGTCCGCCTGGGCCATGGCGCCAAAGCCGAGGCCCATGGCCGCTGCCAGGGCAATGAGATGGTTCCGCAACCGGAAATCCCAGGAAATGAATTGAAAATCAAAGAGATGTAGGGCGGAATCCGGATTTCCGCAATGATCGGGAGACGGTGTCTGCATGGATTTTGTCGGTTCCGTTGTTGGGTTTCCCGGGCGCCGTTTGACGGTGATTCCCGGTCGCAATCCCGAGACATGCCCAGGGTGGCAGGACCGGCACCCGGCCGTGATCGTGGAAAGCATATCACAGGCCATCCGCCGGACCGGACGGTGGGGACAAGTCAGGAGCCATGCTCAGCCCGGGGGTGCGGTTTCCCCGGTTGGGTCACTGGAGCCGAATTCGGGTAAACTTGCGCGCCATTTTATCCATACCGATACGGTTCTTCCGATGGGTATCAACCAGGAGTACAGGCAGGTGGCGGACAACGATCTTGCCCGTGAAATCAACAACAGGCGCACCTTCGCCATCATCTCCCACCCCGATGCCGGCAAGACGACCCTCACGGAGCGCCTGTTGCAGTACGGCGGCGCAATCCAGCTGGCGGGCACGGTCAAGGCCCGCAAGAGCAGCCGCCACGCGGTGTCCGACTGGATGGAGCTGGAGAAGAAGCGGGGAATCTCCGTCACTTCCTCCGTGATGCAGTTTCCCTACGGGGGACGTGTCGTCAACCTGTTGGACACCCCGGGGCACGCCGACTTCTCCGAGGACACCTATCGCACGCTCACCGCGGTGGATTCCGCCCTGATGGTGATCGACATCGCCAAGGGGGTCGAGGAACGCACTATAAAACTGATGGAGGTCTGCCGGTTGCGGGATACACCGATCATGACCTTCGTGAACAAGCTCGACCGGGAAGGGCGGGACCCCATCGAGATCATGGACGAGGTGGAGGAGGTGCTGAAGATCCACTGCGCGCCCATGAGCTGGCCCATCGGGATCGGCAAGTCCTTCGTCGGCGTCTACCGCTTGTACGACGACACCGTCCATCTGTTCGCGGGGCGCGGCGGACTCGAGGCGGACCGCCTGATACGGGGCATTGACAGCGGGGAAGTGGACGGGGCCGTGGGCGACCTTGCCGGCTCGTTGCGCGAGGAGATCGAACTGGTCCGGGGCGCCAGCGAGCGGTTCGATCCCGCGGTGTACCTGGCCGGGCGGCAGACGCCGGTGTTTTTCGGGTCCGCCCTCAACCGCCTGGGCACCGATGAGCTGATGGACAATTTCGTCGAGCACGCGCCGTCGCCCCGGCACCGGGCCGCGGATTCCAGGGAAGTCGCCGCCACGGAAGGAAAATTCACGGGTTTCGTCTTCAAGATTCAGGCCAACATGGATCCGGCCCATCATGACCGCGTGGCCTTCCTGCGCATCACCTCCGGGCGGTTCGATCGTGGCATGAAGGTCCGGCAGGTGCGCACAGGCAAGCAGATGACGGTGCACAACGCACACACGTTCCTCGCTGACCGCAGGGACCAGGCGAAAGTGGCCTGGGCCGGGGATATCCTCGGACTGCACAACCACGGTACCATCCAGATCGGCGACACCTTCACGGAGGGCGAGGAGCTCAAGTTCACCGGGATACCCAACTTCGCCCCGGAATTGTTCCGCCGGGTCCGTCTGAAGGATCCGCTCCGGGCGAAGGCGCTGCACAAGGGGCTTGTCCAGCTCAGCGAGGAAGGCGCCACCCAGGTGTTCAAACCCCTCATCAACAATGACCTGATCCTGGGTGCCGTCGGCATCCTCCAGTTCGACGTCGTGGCCCACCGGCTGAAGACCGAGTACAACGTGGATTGCGGTTTCGAGGCGGTGCCGGTTTCCACCGCCCGCTGGCTGACATTCCCGGATGAGAAGACGGCCGCCGAGTTCCGCCGGAGGAACGAGCAATACCTCGCCGTGGACGGCCATGAAACGCTGGCCTACATCGCACCCAACCGCGCCAATCTCCGGCTTGTGGCGGAGCGGTGGCCGGATGTAACGTTCCACACCACCCGGGAATTTTGACCAACCTGAGTGCCAATCGGCATGCTTTGGGATTCCCGGAACCTGTTGACTGTCTGCATTCTGCAGGGAATCCTGAAAAGAACCACTGAATTCCGTCCTTGTCCATGAAATCCATTTCCTGCGTACGTTTCGTCACTCGAATCGCCTGCCTTCTTGGGATGCTCCCTTGCCTGGTGGCGACAGCCGGGGCGGATGTCCATGTCGAGGATGCCTGGTCACTGCCCCTGCCGCCGACCTCCGTGAACGGAGCGGCGTACCTGACGGTGCATAACCGGGGTTCCGTGGCCGACCGTCTTTTGGAAGTCGAATCGGACATCGCCGGGAAGGCTGAACTCCACAGTCATGTCATGCAGGACGGCCAGATGTCGATGGTGCGGCTGAGTGGCGTCGACATACCTCCGAATGCCTCGGTGAAGTTCGCTCCAGGCGGATTGCATGTCATGCTGCTCGGGCTGACCAGGCCGTTCATACGGGGCGAACAATACCCGCTGATACTGAGATTCGAGCACGCAGGCGAAGTCTCGGCAGTGGTCATGATCAAGGAGCAGTCCGCCATGTCCGGGCATACGGGGCACTCCGTCTCGGAAGGGTCGGGCACCGACTGAATCTCTCCAGGCCGGTAATGCGGGCCCCGGGGTCGCCCTGGCTGACGCATCCGGTGTTATCGCTTTCGGGAAGCCGATAGGCCACTGCCTTGCCTGTGCGCGAACCGGCCAGCCACCCAATCAGGCGGCGGTGTCGGCCGGGATCACCTGATACGGTCCGAACGGTCGCGATAGCCCTCCGGCGAGGCGCCCCTGGCAAGCTCCTCCAGGTCCTCGCGCTCCGGAACCGGCACCAGCAGTACGCCGGTTCCCTTGGGAATGAAGGCAAAGGTGAGGCCGGCCTCCCAGTTCCGGGCCTTCCTGATCGTCTCCGGGATCGTAACCCTGAACCTGGAAGACAGGATTGCGGATTCGGCCATGGTTATTCTCATATGCGATCGATGGTATACAAGTAAGATACCCGGGCGGAAAAAGCAAGGATGACAGCCCTCGCCGAAAAATCCGCGTCCCCGCTGCCAGTGCTGACGGACGCCGGCGCAGGGGTTCGTTCCCGGCGGTAGCCATGGAGTCCGGCCCGGCGCATGAGCACTCCAGGTACGGGCACTCCGCAGTCAGAAAGAAGGACGGCCCATGAAACGAGACGGACACTGCCTGCGATCCTTTCGGCGGTTCCGGCGCCGACTGAGATCCGACGCGCTGATACCGCGATTGACGTATCCGGATTGGTCCATCCGTCTTGCTGAAGCCGTACTTCCGGTTGCAGCACGCGGGCGCCATGCCATACCATGGCAAGCGACCGCAACTATGCCCGGGTGAAATGAATTCTGGCCAGCGGGACATGATCCGCGTCACCCTGATTGGTGCCGTCCTCGACCTGTTCCTCGGGATCGCCAAGATCCTTTTCGGGCTGCTGGGCGGTTCCCAGGCCCTGGTGGCGGATGGCGTGCATTCCCTTTCCGACCTCGTGACGGATGTGGTGGTGCTGTATGCGGCCAGGTATGGAACGAGGGAAGCGGACAGTGATCATCCCTATGGCCATGAGCGTATCCAGACCGTGGCCACGGTGTTCGTCGGTGCGATGCTCATCATTGTCGCCCTGGGCATCGCCTGGCAACCGGTGGTCAGACTGCTTGTGGGAACCGACTTTCCGGTGCCGGGAACGGTGACCCTGGTCATCGCCCTGTTGTCGATCCTTTCCAAGGAGTGCATCTACCACTACACCATGCGGGTTGCCCGGCGGCTGAGATCCTCCCTGCTGAAGGCCAATGCCTGGCACAGCCGGACCGACGCCCTGTCCTCGGTGGTGGTGCTGGTCGGCCTGCTGGGAACCATGGCCGGCCTGACATACCTCGACGCGGTGGCGGCCGTGGTGGTGGCCGCCATGATCGTCCATGTCGGCTGGAAGCTGGGGTGGGAGAGTATCCGTGAACTGATCGATACGGGGCTGGACAAGGCCCGTCTCGACAGCCTCGGGCGCGCCCTGGAGGAAATCGAGGGGGTGCGCGGCGTCCATCGGCTGAGAACACGGCGCATGGGCTCCCAGGTGCTCGTCGATGTCCATGTCATGGTCAGCCCCGAAATCAGCGTGTCGGAGGGACACCGCCTGAGCAAGGAGGCGGAGCGTGTCCTCCAGGGCGAGATCGGGGAGCCCACGGACATCACCGTGCACATCGATGTCGAGGATGACGAGGACGAGGAGGATGCGCCCCCGGAGAGCTTGCCGCTGAGGAGTGACCTTGTCCCCGGGATTCGCCGACACTGGCTGGAGATTACCGGTGTTCCCGCGGGAAAAATCCAACTCCACTATCTGAGCCGAAGGGTGGATCTTGAACTGCACATCGGGGGAGATCACGGACTGGACAAGGACGAGCTGCGGGAGGCCATCGCCCGGTTTCGCGGAGCCTGCCGCCAAGATCCGGTGATCGGCGACATCAGGGTGATGCAGGAACTCGGCTGAGCCTTCCGGGGGGTTGGACGGTGCCCCGGGGCGTCGGCGGGGTTCATTCCGGAGGGCGCCGAAGGAGCATCGCATGGGCCGACACCGCGGTATCGGCAGCTGTCTCCCGTAGAGAACCGGGTGCAGTTTCAGTCGGGGATTGGGCATGGTATTCTCCCTGGAACGGGCGGTATTGCCGGTGTGCGCAGGATGCTTTCCCGGTTCATGCAGCCTTTTCGAAAGAACAACCGTTTTTCCGCATGCCGGCGCTGCAGCGGGGCGGGTATTGCTCATGGGTCCGGTTCTTCTTTGAAGGGGGATACAGTGAAAAAGATGGCGATAACCGATTTCAGGACGAAGTGCCTTCGCGTGATCGGGCAGATGGGCAAGGACCGTGAGCCGGTCACGATCACGAAGCGGGGACGGCCGGTTGCGATGTTGTCTCCGCTGCCCCCGGCAAGCGGCACCATCCCGATCATCGGGGCGATGCCCGGTTCAGTACTGGAATACGACGAGCCCTTCGAGCCTGCGGCTGATCCGTCCGACTGGACCGCCACCCGGTGATCGTCTCCGGCGCACACGACTTGCGTAGGAGATTTCGGAAGCGGGAACAGGTGAAGAACTGAGCACCAGAACGAAGCCGTGTCGTTAGGTGGTTCCTGGCCAACTGCTGGAGTTTGGAAGATAGTAAACGAATATGGCAATAATTGTGAATATGGCAATAATTGTGGTGGTGCAACCAGACCACTACTTGGCTTAATTGATCCCACAGTTCCGCCCTATCATCGGGAGTATCTTCACGGGGGAGCCTGATGGAGACCCTTACCGCCGCCGCAGATTTAGGAACCCTCATAACAACTCCATCTTGATTGCATTGCAATCATGGTCTACATTGTGGCTCCTACTTCATCGCAGTACCTGGACATGGCAAGCATCACGATCCGCAATCTCGACGAAGACGTAAAGACACGCCTACGCGTACGCGCCGCCGAGCATCACCGTTCGATGGAGGAAGAGGTACGCATCATTCTGCGCAACGCCGTGAATGACAGGCAGGCCGGTCCCCGGAACTTGGCGAAATTCACGCGCGAATGTTTCGCCCACCTCGGCGGCGTGGAACTCGAACTCCCCCCACGTGGTTCGATGCGCGAGCCTCCGGACTTTTCCTAATCAGCCTGATGTTCGCCATAGACACGAATGTTGCCTCCGAACTCATGCGCCCACAGCCGATGCCCTCCGTCGCGGCATGGATTGCCGAGCATGACGCACAGGAGATGTACTTGACGGCGGTAAGCGAAGCAGAACTGCGCTATGGCGTCGAGATCCTACCGGCCGGCAGGCGACGAACGGTACTGGAGGCTGCCATGGCCCACTGGCTTGATCATGGCTTCAGGGAGCGGATTCTGCCATTTGATAGCGCCGCTGCCCGAGCCTACGCGGAGATTGCGGTTGAGTGCCGCCATGCAGGCCGACCAATCGGCGAGGCTGACTGCCAGATCGCGGCCATATGCCGCACCCGTGGTGTTGTCTTGGTCACGCGCAACGTGCGGGACTTCCAGTGCACGGGGATTGAGGTCGTTGATCCTTGGGTAGGTGCTCAGTGATCCGGAGATTCGCCCAATTGAAAATGCCGATGTCGGCATCTGCATACCGAAAGCGGATTGACTTGAATCGGGGCGTAGCTCAGCGCATGACTGTACGCAACGTAAGTGGGTTGGGAAACTAATTTTGTATAATTATTCTTATAATACAATGAAATATAAACAGAAAAGCACGCATATGCAGTCAAGGAAGGACAGCATCAGAATACAGTGATCGTCCTCGACACCCATGTTCTGGTCTGGGCAATTGCCGATGACAAGAGACTCGGGAAGGCGACGAGGGCCCTCATAGAACAGACAGCCAAGACAGACCGGGTTGCGGTTTCGGCGATCACGCCCTGGGAAATCGCCTTGCTCGTGGAAAAGGGGCGCCTGCGGCTGGGTCATGACGTCCGGTTCTGGATCGATGTCGCACTGGCCTTGCCGGGTATTCATCTGGTACCCATCGAACCCATGATTTCGGTCGACAGTGTGAGTCTGCCCGGCGAATTTCATGCCGATCCGGCCGATCGCTTGATTGTTTCCACGGCCCGGATTCTGAATGTCCCCCTTGTCACCGCGGACGGGGTCATTCTCTCATATGCTGCAGCCGGGCATGTCCTTGCGCGGGATGCCACAAAATAAATAAGGGCGTTCAGCCTTTTACGTCAACATTCCCGGTCGTCAATTTGGCGCGACCCTTCCGGACCGCACTCTACTGACATCGTCAAGTTTGTTCGTACGCGACTGAAATCTGCGCTTCCTGCGAGCATCGCTGTACAGTATGGACGTGTGTTGCCACGTCGCAATCAACTTGTAGATGTGCAACATGATTTCCTAATTTATGTACTACATAATATACTTGTAATAATACAGCATATTAAACTTGCGAAAGCACGCAAAAAGTCCGGATGGCCACACCGAACCAAAAACTCGCTGCGTCGCTGGCGCAGCTCAAGACGCTCCAGGGCCGGGGGCGGCGGGTCTTCCGTTCCGGCGAACTGACGCGTGTTCATCGCGAGCGATTGGTCGGAAACGGTTTCTTGCGCGAGGTGATGAAGGGCTGGCTGATCTCCTGCAGCCCGGGTGCTGATCCGGGCGATACGACGCCGTGGTTCGCTTCTTTCTGGGAATTCTGTGCGTCCTATTGCACGGCCCGGTTCGGACCGGACTGGCACCTGTCCCCGGAACAGTCATTGCTGCTTTACGCGGAAAACACCGTCATCCCGCGGCAGGTCATCATCTATACGCCCAGGGGCGCCAACAACACCGTCGAACTGTTGCTCGGCACGTCACTATACGACCTCAGACAAAAAGGCATGCCGCCGGACGCCGACCTGACAGACCGCGACGGACTGCGGCTGTTTGTGCACGAGGCTGCATTGGTGCGCGTGCCGTCGGCGTTTTTTGTCCGACATCCGGTCGAAGCGCGGGTCGTGCTCTCGGGCATCCGCGATGCGGCTGACGTGCTCGGGCAGCTGCTTGATGGTGGTCATTCGGTGATTGCCGGTCGGCTGGCCGGCGCCTTCCGTCGGATCGGCAGAGGTGACGTGGCCGATGAGATTCTCGGCGTCATGAAACGCACCGGTTACGACGTCCGCGAAACCGATCCGTTCGAGTCGCAACAGGAATTCGGTGCGTCTGTCTGGACGCAGGCGCCGATTGTCGGCCGCCTGCAATCGCTGTGGGAGACGATGCGGGAGCCCGTGATCGCAGCATTTCCCGAAGCGCCTGGCATACCCGATGACACCGGGCCCTATATGTCCTTCGTTGACGAAATCTATCAGACCGACGCCTATCACTCGCTGTCGATCGAGGGGTACCGCGTCACGCCGGAACTGATCGACCGGGTACGCGGGGACAACCGGGATCCGGATCATCATGACGCCGACCTGCAAAGCCACGATGCGCTGGCCGCACGTGGTTACTGGCAGGCGTTCCGGCTTGTGCGGGCGGCGGTCAGTGAGATCATTGGCGGCGGTGGGGCCGGCGCGCTGGTCCGCAAGGCCCACCGGGACTGGTATCGCGAACTGTTTCAGCCTTGCGTCCCAGTCGGCATGATCGCGGCTTCTGCCCTGGCGGGTTACCGCAGCGATGCCGTGTATCTGCGGGGGTCGCGGCATGTACCGCCGCGCCGGGAGGCAGTGCGTGAGGCCATGCCGGCCCTGTTCGATCTGCTGGAAACTGAAACCGAGCCTCCCGTTCGCGCCGTGCTCGGGCACTGGCTGTTCGGCTATATCCATCCTTACCCGGACGGCAACGGACGCATGGCGCGCTTTGTCATGAACGTGATGCTGGCATCCGGCGGCTATCCGTGGACCGTCATTCGGGTCGAGGATCGCGATGCCTACATGACGAGTCTTGAAAGCGCCAGTGTCGATCAGGATATCGGGCCGTTCGCGAAGTTTGTGGCGGACCGGGTTGCGTGGTCGCTGGAGCAGGCAGCGTAAATACACACAAGAGTCGTAAGCCCCAATGGAATCCAGTGCCAGGGGCGAACGTCATTCTCAGCCGTGGTGAGTTCCGGTTGCTTCAGGTCGCCGGCGGGGAGAGAACTGCTCATATGACACTGCACATCAATTTCAGTATGATGCCCGGCATGCGCTCTCTCGAAGGTCAAAGGCCATGATGAGCCGTGAACAGAATGACTACCTCACCCGCACGGCCAAAGGAGAACCGGCGGGAGAGTTGCTGCGTCGTTACTGGCTGCCCGCAGCACTGACTGATGAACTCTCGGGCGACAGGCCGTTGGTGCCGGTCACGCTTTTGGGGGAGTCGCTGGTACTGTTCCGGGATGAGTCCGGCGAGCCCGGATTGATCCAGCGCCATTGCCCCCACCGCGGGGCTGACCTGTGTTACGGGCGGTTGGAGGACGGGGGGCTTCGCTGCGTGTTCCATGGCTGGCTGTTCGACACGAAGGGGCGTTGCCTGGAACAGCCTGCGGAACCGGAAGGCAGCCGAATGCATGAAGGGATACAGGTGCGCTCATATCCGGTGACAGAGACCAACGGCATCGTGTTCGCCTATCTCGGTCCCGGCGAGCCTCCGCCCACGCCGGCTCTCGATTGCCTGCGGGCGCCGGAATCCCACGTTTTCTCGTTCAAGGGCCTTTGGCACTGCAACTGGCTGCAGGCCCTTGAAGTCGGCATCGACCCGGCCCATGCATCTTTCCTGCACAGGTTCCTCGAGGACGAGAGCCCGGCGGAAGGATACGGAAAGCAGTTCCGCGACCGCACGGTCAACACGGATATTCCCGTCACGGAACTGCTGAGGCGCCACCCGAGACCGGATATCCGGGTCGAGCGGACGCCGTGGGGACTGCGCCTGATCAGCCTGCGCGATCCCGGTGACGGGGAACGCATGCATGTGCGCGTGACCAATCAGGTTTTTCCCTGCGCGATCACCATACCCATGTCCGCGGAGATGAACATTACCCAGTGGCATGTCCCCGTGGATGACACGCACTGCTACTGGTATGCCATGTTCACCAGTTATGGTGACGCCGTGGACAAGGACACCATGCGCGCCCAGCGCTTGGCGGAGCATGAGCTTCCCGATTACCGGCCGAAGACGAATGCGTCCAACAGCTACCACTTCGATGCGCAGGAGCAGCGCACCAGGACCTATACCGGCATGGGATTCGATATCAATGTCCACGACCAGTGGGCCTGCGAGTCCATGGGGCCGGTGCAGGACCGGACGGACGAGCACCTGGGACAGAGCGACGCGGGAATCATTCAGTATCGCCGGCTGCTGAGGGAAATGATCGGCCACGTGGAAGCGGGCAACGAGACCGCACTGCCGCTCCGGAATGCCGAGGCCGGCGCTATCATCGGGCCGCCTGCCGTGGACGCCATGGTCGGGCATGCCGACTGGCCCCGGGAATGGGCCGAGGCGGAACTGAACCGGCGGCAGTCGGCGCCCTGGGCGGATCCGCCGGACCAATGAGTGAACCAGGCTTCGCAACCCGCTGCGGACTGAACGACGAAGCACGGGTTTCCGCCCAGGCCTCCGTGATGGAGTGCGTCCGGGAGAAGGCCCCTGAGACCGTGCGGATTTCCTTCGCGGACCAGCATGGAATTCTGCGGGGCAAGGTCATCCTGTCCGATGGCCTGGCGGAGGCTATGGAAAACGGAGTTGCAATCACCAGCACCCTGCTGCTCAAGGACACCTCCCACGCCACCGTGTTTCCCGTATGGGACGAGAATGCCGGTTTCGGGCCCGGGATCCTCACCGGGGCATCGGACTTGGTGATGGTTCCGGACCCCGGCACGTTTCGCCTGCTGCCCTGGTCGCCGGGCAGCGGCTGGATGCTTGCCGACCTGTATTTCCGTGACGGCCGCCCCGTTCACCTGTCCACGCGGCAAATCCTGCGCAATGCGGTGACGCGGCTGCTGGATGACGGGATGGAGATGGTCTGCGGCCTTGAAGTGGAGTTCGCGGTGTACCGGGTCACCGCACCCAACCTGGAACACCATCACAGCGGCAAACCCCAGCAGCCGCCGGACACGGCATTGCTGTCCCACGGCTACCAGTACCTGACCGAGCAGCATTACGACTGCGTCGAGCCGGTGATGGACCTCATCCGCCGGCACGCCGCGGACCTCGGTATGCCGATCAGGACCATGGAGGTGGAATTCGGTCCCAGCCAGCTGGAAATCACCTTTCATCCCACCGGACCCATGGAGGCCGCCGACCGGATGGTTCTGTTCCGCAGCATGGTGAAGCAGGTTTGCGCGCGCGAGGGACTGCATGCCACGTTCATGTGCCGGCCGGGCCTGAACAATGCCATGGGCAACGGCTGGCACCTCCACCAGTCGGTCAGGGACAGCGCCAGCGGCCACAACCTGTTTGTTCCCGAACCCGGCAGCGATCTTTCATCCGTTGCCGGACGGTGGGTGGCGGGCCTTTTGGAACACGCCAGGGAGAGTTGCCTACTGACCACGCCGACGATCAACGGCTACAAGCGCTATCAGCCGTTTTCCCTGGCGCCGGACCGGGTGCAATGGGGGCGTGACAACCGCGGCGCCATGATCCGCTCATTGTGCGAACCCGGGAACAGGGCGTCCCGGGTGGAAAACCGGGTCGGGGAGCCGGCGGCAAACCCCTACCTGTACATCGCCTCGCAACTGCTGGGCGGTGTTGACGGAGTGGAACGCGGCCTGGTTCCCCCGGACCCGGTCGAGGCGCCCTATGACGCGGATGCGGAGCGGCTGCCCGCGGACCTGTCGGAAGCGCTGCGGCACTTTGCCGGCAGTGGATTCTGGCGAGACACCCTCGGCGCCGAATTCGTGGACTATTACGCGCAGATCAAGCGGGCGGAGTGGCAGCGCTACATGCAGAGCGTCAGCGACTGGGAGCACCGCGAATATTTCTCACTGTTCTGAGTGAACATCGTTCCCGATGCCGGTGATCCGGTTTCGTGGCACCCGGCAACCGGGGCATGTTTCCCGGACATGCGGGTGTAATGCACGGAAAAAGACGCTAATATCCGCCTGTACTTCCCGGCTGTACGAACCAAGTCGGACCGGGATATCCTTTCCAATTCACCACTTATTCTTATTGAGGAGTACTTTCGTGAAGACAATGCATCAACTGGTTCGTGGCACCCTGGCTGCCGCGCTGCTGTCGGCAATGGGCCTTGCCCATGCGGACAGCGTGAAGATAGGTTTCGTCACCACGCTGACGACGCCGGCGGGCGTGATCGGCGCGGACATGCAAAACGCGGTCAACCTGGCGCTGGAGCACATCGGCAACAAGATGGGGGACCTGGACGTGGACCTGATCATGGAGGATGATGGTTTCAAGCCGGACATCGGCAAGCAGAAGACGGACAAGCTGGTCAAGCAGGACGACGTGGACTTCATCTCCGGATTCATCTGGTCCCACGTGCTGCTGGCGTCGATGAAGTCGGCCCTGGACGGGGGCAAGTTCCTGATCAGCGCCAACGCGGGCCCCTCGAAGATTGCCGGTCAGCTGTGCCACGAGAATTTCTTCTCCACCTCCTGGCAGAATGACCAGACGCCGATGGCGATGGGTGAACACCTGACCCAGCAGGGCGTGAAGTCCCTGTACGTGATGGCGCCGAACTATGCGGCGGGCAAGGACATGGTGTCCGGCGTGGAGTCGACGTTCAAGGGAGAGATTTTGGGCAAGGACTTCACCAAGTGGGGTGCTGACGCCCAGCTGGACTTCTCCGCGGAGCTGGCGAAGGCCAAGGCATCCGAGGCGGAAGGAATTTTCGTGTTTTACCCGGGCAAGGCGGGCGGCGCGTTCATCAAGCAGTACCAGCAGGCGGGCCTGCAGGGAGTGATCCCGCTGTACACGGTGTTCACGGTGGACGCCATTGGCCTGCCGCGGATGCAGGAGGGGAATCTGGCCGGCGTGCTGGGATCAAAGAATACGCAGTTCTGGTCACCGGACCTGGATGCGCCGGCGAACCGGAAGTTCGTTTCGGCGTACCTGGAGAAGCACGGCAAGTATCCCTCGTTCTACGCGGCGCAGTCCTATGACGCGATCATGCTGATCAAGAGCGCGGTGGAAGCGGTCGGTGGAAACCTGGAGGACAAGGACGGAATCCGCGACGCGCTGATGGCGGCGAATTACGATTCGGTGCGCGGCCCGTACACGTACGGCAACAACCACATGCCGATCCAGAACTTCTACCTGCGCGAGGTGGTGGAGGATGACCAGGGCCGTTGGACGACGAAGATCGTGGACACGGTGTTCGAGAACCACCAGGACCCCTATGCCGCCGATTGCAAGCTGTAACAGCCTGATTCCGGCCTGAATGCCGCTTCGCTTCGTGCAGGCGGAGCGGCATTTTTCGCTTGGCAACACCAAGGCGTCATTCGCAGGGAAGAACGTGACCACGCAGGAGTCGGCACGGCCGGTTCGGGAATATGCGGGTATCCGGTCTCCCGGTCCATGGCGGGATATCGACCAACCCAGGCGGTCTTTCACGGGACCGCTGGTACATGATATCACCGTCGGATGGGGTGATTGCGACCCCGCGCAGATTGCCTATACGGCCAACATTCCCGCCTGGGGCCTCGATGCCATCGAGGCCTGGTACCGGCATTGCGTGGGTGCCGGCTGGTATGAGCTCAACCTCCGGTATGGCATCGGAACGCCCTTCGTTTCCCTCGGGTTCGATTTCAAGTCCCCGGTCACGCCGCTGCATGTTCTCAGGATCTGCGTGGAAGTGACCCGTATCGGCAATTCCTCCGTGTCCCATGCCGTGACCGGGAGGCAGAACGGCACGCTGTGCTTTACCGGGCAAACCACCGCCACGTTCGTGGAGTCCGCCGCCATGTCCCCCCTCAAGATTCCGCCGAATATCCGCCGCAGTATCGAATCCTACCAGTCCGCCCAGGGCAGCTGAGACAGTGGAGCCCGAGTTCTGGCACGAACGCTGGTCGGAAAACCAACTCGGCTTTCACCAGCAGAAGATCAATTCCCGGTTGAGGAAATTCTGGCCGGGTCTCGGCATCCCCCGTGGTGCCGGTGTGTTCGTGCCGCTGTGCGGGAAGTCCCTGGACATGCTCTGGCTGGCGGAACAGGGTTACCGGGTTCTGGGCATCGAGCTGAGTAGGGCGGCCTGCGAGGCGTTCTTTGTCGAGAACGATATTCTGTACAGGGTCGAAGCGCGGGGACACATTACCGGATATGTCGGTGAATACATCACCTTGTATGCCGGCGATTTTTTCGATCTTTCCGCAGACGATCTGGACACCGTGCGGGGCGTTTACGACCGGGCTGCGCTGATTGCCCTGCCGCAAGCGATGCGACCCGGCTATGCCGGACACATGGCGGACATTCTGCCGCCGGGCTGCCGGGGGCTCCTGATCAGCATGACCTACGATGAACAAAAAATGCAGGGACCGCCGTTTTCGGTTGGCGAGGAGGAGGTTCGGGAATTGTTTGAGCCGGGCTTTTCGGTGGACCTGGTTTCGGAATCCTCGGGTCCGGATATTGTCGGCAACCTTCGGGAAAGGGGTCTGGATTCGCTGGATGAGAAGGTATACAGACTGGCAAAGCCGGACCGGTCATATACATCCCGGTAAACATGTATATCGGTTAATAACCAGTACCTCACAACCGATCATCGCGGTCTTTCGCCAGAGCTGAAGACAGGCCATCCGGAAACGCAAGCGGCGGCTCATTCAGAATCTCGCTTGCCTTTCCCTTGCCGGGACGCAGAAGACCTGACCCGATCAGGGAATGCAACCTGCCGCTGCCAGTCTTCGGGGGAGTTATACGAGCAACCGGCGTACCCCTGTCAAGTACCTGGATTACTTCCCCGCGACGAGCCTCGCGGAGGTAGTACGCCAGATTCGATTTCAAGTCGGTGATTGATACGGTAGTCATGGTGGTCACTATGCCCTGACTGAAATGACTTATCAAGATTCTGATCCACAGACAGAAAATATCGCGAACATAGCGAAAACCCCAAGTCCGACGTTTCATAGTATTCCGGAGTCTGTGGACCTATGGCCTCGTCCGCATATCTCCGGGTTCGTCCTGCATTACACAGGACTCCTTGAGCTTGTTCTTCGCCGTGAGCGCGAACGCCACACTGATGTATTCGGATCCGATCGTCCTCGGCCTCATCTCTGAGTCTATTTTGCCCCATTGCGGTGCAATTCTTCCTTGGATTTTGCAAGAATTTCATCGGCGCCTAAATCAGAAAATCCGCTCTGCTCTGCCCGAATCAGTTTGTCGCGTATGTACTCAGTCTCGCGGGCATTGCGGATCAGGTCGTTCACGACTTCGCTTTTGCTGGTGTATTCCTTGCTATCGACTTTGGCTTTCAGCCATTCATCATTAGGTGGGGTAAATGAGATGCTTAGTCTTGTCATCGGTTTGTCTCCAACAAAAACCCTCTGGTGCATTATTACACCAAACATGCATCCGTTCCTGCTCCGGGGCCCAAGGACCATTGTCAGGGCATCGAGATAGGCAGTTCTGTCCCGGGTGCTATTGCATCCCAGTCACGAATTCGACAAATCAACACTCCGGTGAAAACCCATTCGATCAGTGTACGAATCTCTTCCGTTCGATCTAGCACTCGAAAGCCATTGAAATTTTGAAATTAGTTGTTTTGCATGTTTTAATACCATATAAATATGTCTTTCACAAAATTTAAGGTTGCGGATATTTTGAATATAATGTATTTTCATGGTTATGAACCATCAAAAAACACCTCGTTTGAAACGTCTTTTGGACACCGTCCCTCCCGGCTTCATGGTGGACACACCATGGCTGAGAGCCCAGGGGATCGACCCCAAATCCATCCACGACTATGTCGCTCGCGGGTGGCTTGAACGCGTCATCCGCGGAGTGTACCGACGCCCGCTACCCGAAGGTGTACAAGGCAACCACGAGGAGTCTTGGGTGATCCCCCTTATCTCCTTGCAATGGCTCATGAAGTACCCCGTGCATCTGGGCGGAGAGAGTGCCCTCGACATGGCTGGCTACTCCCATTACCTGAAATTCGGACGAAGACCGCGCGTTCAGTTCTATGGTGAGGTGCCGTCCTGGCTGAAGCGGCTGCCCATGCAGACACAGATCATCGTGCACCGGCGCAAGCTCTTTGGCAACGACTCTCTTGGGATCGATGATGCCAGCCTCTCGACACAGGGGAACCGGCCGATGGTTAACGTGTGGAATTGGCCACTCAAGACATCGTCACCGGAACGCGCCATCCTTGAGGCTCTCGACGAACTACCTCGGAATACAACCTTCGAATTCCTCGACAGGGTATTTGAAGGACTGGTTTCGCTCCGGCCCAAACATCTCACGGCCCTCTTGATGGCGTGCCGGAGCGTGAAGGTGCGAAGGTTGTTCTTTGTATATGCCGACAAGCACCAGCATGCATGGCGCAAGCACTTGGACACGACAGGGATCCACTTCGGGTCCGGGCCACGTGCTCTGGCAGAGGGTGGCAAGTTCCACCCGACCTACCGTATTTACGTGCCCCAAACATTCCTTCCCGGAACACCGCAAGCGATGAATAGCGATGGATGACCGATACGTGGCGCAGGTTCGCTTGCTCATGAGTACGTTTCAGGATATCGCCAATGAGACTGTATTCGCACTCAAGGGCGGCACTGCCATCAACCTGTTCTACAGGGACATGCCGAGGCTGTCCGTCGATATTGATCTGACCTACCTGCCAGTGGCGGACCGCCAATCGTCTTTCAAGGAAATCGACAATGCCCTCAGCCGCATAGTCGCGGCTTTTACCCGCCGCAACCCACATGTCAAGGCGCGCCGCGCCGCAGGTGGCGGTAACGCGGACACGCGCATCATATTGAGCGACGGCTAGGCACAGATAAAGATTGAGACCTCCCCGGTTACGCGAGGGGCGGTGTTTCCGGCGACGACGATGATCACTTCGCAGACAGCAACGGAGCACTTCGGATTCGCCGAGGCGAAGGTACTAGCGTTTGAGGATTTGTATGGCGGGAAGCTTACTGCGGCACTCGATCGCCAGCATCCGCGCGACCTCTTTGACGTAAAGCTCCTGTACGAAAACGAAGGACTGACAGATGATCTCTTCCGAACATTCATGGTCTATGTAGCGAGTTCGCGCCGCCCGATGCACGAACTGATGGCGCCGATGGCGCCCCTAATGGAGGAACTGTATGATGAGGAATTCGTGGGAATGACCCGCCAGCCCGTAACTTGGGATACCCTTGTCGAAACACGGCACCGCCTGCACGAAGACATTGGTTCTCGATTGAGCGGTGACGTCGCGGCTTTCCTGCTCTCCCTGCACGATGCCGAGCCGGACTTTCGCCTGATTGGGGTGCCCGAAGCCGTTGACCTTCCCGCCGTCCGCTGGAAGCTGATGAATCTGGAGAGGCTCAAGCAAGCGAATCCTAATAAGCACAAGGCTCAGCGCGAAGTGCTCGAACGGCTCTTCGAATGACACTGAGAACCGCTCCTTGCCTTACATAGACTTCTGCCAATATTGCAGGGGTCGCTGATTTCGGTTGGCGAGGAGAAAATTCGGGGATTGCTTGAGCCGTCCGATGAAAAAAACTCATGTTCGGCTCATTGCATCCGCTGTCACGGAAGAAAAAAATTACGCAAGAAGGCTGCCGACATATCTATAATCCCCCTCATTTTTACGGGGCATCTCGTGTACCGGTCATGACTTACGAAACCATCCAGCTTTCGTTTGACGGTCCCGTCGCCACAATCAGCCTGAACCGTCCGGACAAGCTGAATGCCATCAACGCCGTGATGCTCCATGAACTGGAGAGCGCCCTGGACGACCTGGAAGGCAACGATGCGGTCATGGTCATCGTTCTGCATGGCAACGGCCGTTCATTTTGTGCAGGATTCGACCTGAAGGCATCGGTGGAAAAAGGCCGCAGGGGTGAACGGGAATGGCGCGCGGCCCTGGAGTATGACCTGGCGGTCATCATGCGTTTCTGGCATTGCGAGAAACCGACCATTGCCGCCGTGCATGGGTACGCCCTGGCAGCCGGCTTCGAACTTGCCCTGGCCTGCGATATGACGGTTTGCGGGGCAAGCGCGCTGTTCGGGGAACCGGAAGTGCGATTCGGCAGCAGTATCGTGGCCATGTTGCTGCCCTGGTACGTCAATCCGAAACGGGCCAAGAAAATGCTGCTCACCGGGCAGGACCGGATGACTGCCGACGAGGCGCTGAACCATGGCCTCGTAAACGAAGTGGTACCCGACCAGGAGGTGCTGGCCCGCGGCAGAATCCTTGCCCGCGAAGTAGCTCTCATGGATCCCGACTCGGTCCGGCTGACCAAGAAGGCGATCAACGGATCCTACCGGATCATGGGCATGGAACAGGCCCTGGATGCGGGGCTCGAGATCTCCATCGAAATCGAGACCACCGAGACGGATATTCGCAGGGAATTCAACCGGATACTCAGGGAACATGGATTCAAGGCGGCTCTCAGGTGGCGGGAGGAGCGGCTCGGAAACCCCGATGCACCGGCTTGACCCGCTGCTGAAACCCGGTTCCATCGCCCTGGTGGGTGCCTCGGAAAAACCGGGCAGCCCGGGCCGGAACCTGGCTGAACATGTCATCAATTCCGGTTACCGGGGTGCCGTGTATCCCGTCAATCCGGGGTATCCGGAGATCATCGGGGTGCGGTGCTTCCCGGACCTCGCCGCCCTGCCGCAGGCTGTCGACCATGCCATCCTGGCGGTGTCCAACGAGCGCCTGGAGGGCGCCTTGAGCCAGGCTGTCGAACGTGGCGTGAAGGCGGCCACCATCTATTCCAGCTGCACGCTGGAAAACGATACCGACCCGCCGCTGAAACAGCGACTGGCGCGGCTGGCGGACACTGCAGGCATTCCGGTCTGCGGCGGCAACGGGATGGGATTCTATTCCGTCGGCTCCGGGCTGTTCGCCGGCATCTTTCCGATGGACAGGACCGTGGAAGCGGGTTCCATCAGCTACATCGCCCAGTCCGGGTCGGCGCTGAGCGCGCTGGTCCATAACGGCAACCGGCTCGGATTCAACCTGTGCGTGTCCTGCGGCAATGAACTGACTACCTCCGTGTCGGATTACATGGACTGGTCCCTGGAACAGGAAACGACCCGGGTCATCGCCCTGTTCCTTGAAACCGTCAGGAATCCGTCCGGTTTTCTCGGTGCCCTGGAAAAGGCCAATGACCGGGGAATACCGGTCGTCGTCCTGAAGGTCGGGAAGTCGCCGCTCGGAGCGGAACTGGCCAGGACCCATACCGGTGCGATAGCCGGAGACCATGCCGCCCTGGAAGCCGTTTTCAGGAAATACGGGGTTATGGAAGTGGGGGATTTCGACGAGATGGCCGCCCTGCTCATGCTGCTGCAGTCCGCCCGAAGGCCCGGTCCCGGAGAACTGGCAACGATCCAGGAATCCGGCGGGTTCATGGAGCTGGTCACGGATATCTGCCATGACATCGGCATCGGGTTCGCCCGGGTCGGCCAGCAGACCAAGGACGAAATCGCCCGGCACCTGGAGCCAGGGCTGAAAGCCGACAATCCCCTGGACGCCTGGGGAACCAACAAGGACTTCGAATACCGGTTCTACGCCTGCATCGCGGCCCTGATGCGGGACCCCGCGGTGGCAAGCGGCATCTTCTTCGCCAATTTCCGCGATGGGCACTACCTGGCGGAAGCCTTCTTCCGGGCGGTCAGGAAAGTCTCGCAGGAAAATGAAAAACCACTGGCAATGGCCAACTGCTACAGCGACATCTCCCATCCGGAACTGTGCCGGAAGGCGTATGAGGCCGACATTCCGTTCATCGACGGCGCCCGGGAAGCCCTCCTGGCGACCCGGCACCTGTACCGTTACCGTGACCGGTTGCGCCGTTCGCCCGAAAAACCCGGTTTTGCCCTCGATCCGGACAGGACGATGCAGTGGCGACAACATCTGGCCAAGGCGGACGAAAACCACCTGATGGAAACAACCGTCCTGGACATGCTGGGGGACTTCGGTATCGCGGTACCGCGGCGCTGCAAGGTCGACACCCTGCAGCATGCGCTGGACTGCGCGGAGGAATTCGGCTATCCGGTGGTGCTCAAGTCCCGCACCCCGGGGCTGCATCACAAGACGGAGCGGAACGGAGTCGTGCCCGGCATACGCGATGCCGAACAGCTTGCGGGACACTACCAGGACATGGAGACCCGTCTTGGCGCCGAAGCCCTTGTCTGCGAACAGGTCGCCCCGGGCACCGAGATCGGCTTTGGCATGGTCAACGACCCGCAATTCGGACCGTTCATCATGGTCTCGGCAGGCGGTACCCAGATCGAGCTGCTCGCCGACCGGGCCGTGGCCCTGCCGCCGGTCTCCCGCGCCGAGGTCGATGAAATGCTCTCTTCCCTCAAGATCGACAGGCTGCTTCGGGGGATCCGCGGCCAGCCCCCCGGCGACAGACCGGGACTGATCGACAGCATTGTGAAACTGTCCCATCTGGCGGTCGCCCTGCAGGATCATATCGCCGAGATGGATATCAACCCGATCATTGTGAACGCCCGGGAAGCCGTTGCCGTCGATGCGCTGATTGTGCGGAAACAACCGCAAGCGGACCACTGAACGGGGACCCGTTGTCGCTGCGGCGACGGCGGGACCGTCTTCCTGCCAACACGGCAAGCCGATCTTCCCTGATCGGCCAACCCGTGCATCACTCAAGGCAGGAAAAATTCAATCCGGTAAACGGGTGGCCGTGTCCTTGGAAGAAGCCAGGGACCCGGGCGCGGAAGCAGGCTCCCGGCATCCGTTCCTGCCCGGGGTGCTACTGCAGCGCGGTCACGAATTCGACAAAGCGTCGCTCCGGCGAAAATCCGAACAGCGCCCTGCCGTTCGTCACGAAATTGGAGTACGGGTTGAAGTCGTAATAACAGGGCCGGCCATCGGCCGGGTCCAGGAAGTACTCGACGCCGCCGAGGTCGGCGCCCGCAGCCGCCACGACGGCGCGCACGTCCGAGAGGATGGAATCCGGGGGAGCAAACGGCTGGATCGGGTTCTCTTCCCCGGCCGCACGGTAACCGGGATCATCGCCGCCGCCGTCCCCCTGGACACTGCAGCCGTCCGCGGCGCAGTAATTGAAGGAGGTCTCCGCCGCCGGCTGCCTGATCGCATAGAGGAGGGCATCGCCGAGCAGTTCCACTCGGTAGACGTATCCGTCCGAAGGAGCGTAGCGCTGTACGAGTCCCGTCCCGTCGATGCCGAGGTCGAGCTGCCTGCTGCGCATCGCGGCTTCCAGTTCGTCGTGGGAGTCATAGCGCCGGATGCCCGCCCCGGAGCCGCCGATGTTGGGCTTGACCATCAGCGGGAAGCCGATCCGTTCCGCCGCATCCGGCACATCCGAGGGTCGGTAGACCACGACCGCTTCGGGGTAATGCAGACCCAGACGCTGGAAGATGCCGTTCTGGACGGCTTTCGACGCGCCCGCCTGGTGGGCCCTGGCCCCGTTGACGATGCGGACTCCCCGGGCCTCGAGAAAGGCGAGGTAGTGCAGGGTGTGGAACACGACATGGGGCGGCCGGTCCGCTGACGGCATCACGTTGACACGGTTGACGGCAAGTGCGAAGGGAATGTCATCCCCGGATGCGGCGAAGGCAAGCTCGCCCACGTTGACGGGCACCAGGTCGACGCCGGCCTCGTCGAATGCGGCGATCAGGGAATCGGACCAGGAAGGGTGCTCGTAGATGAAACCCACTTTCATGGGATTGACCAGTCGATCGGGGACTTGCCGTGTTCTTCCAGCCATTGGTTGGCCCGGGAAAAATGCCGGCATCCGAAGAAGCCGCGGTGGGCCGACAGCGGCGAGGGGTGCGGCGACTTGAGAACCAGGTGGCGCCGGGGGTCCACGAACTCGCCCTTGCGCTGCGCATAGCTTCCCCACAGTATGAATACCAGGTCATCCCGGGCTTTTTCCAGGGACTGCACCGCGAAATCGGTAAACTGCTCCCATCCCTTGCCCTGGTGGGAACCGGCGCGGTGGCGCTCGACGGTGAGGGTGGCATTCAACAGCAGCACGCCCTGGTCGGCCCAGTGCTGGAGGCAGCCATGGGCGGGTACCGGAATGCCGAGATCCTGCCCGAGCTCCTGGAAAATGTTCTGCAGGGACGGGGGGAACGGGATGTCCGGCAGCACCGAGAAACACAGGCCGTGGGCCTGGCCGGGCCCGTGATAGGGATCCTGACCGAGGATCACGACCTTCACCTCATCGAAGGGTGTCGAGTTGAAGGCGTTGAACCAGTTGCCGCTGTTCGGATAGATCACCTTGCGGCGGTCTTTCTGTTCCCGCAGGAATTCCTTCAGGGAGACCATGTACGGCTGGCTGAACTGGGGGCCGAGGACGTCAAGCCAGCCCGGCTCGAGCTGTATGGTCGCAGAACTGTTCATTTACGCGGGTGCAGGCGGCGGCTGTCTAAATCCCCAGGTATCGCATCTTCAGGTCCGGGTTCGCCTGCAGTTCGGCGGGGCTTCCGCTCCAGACGACCCTGCCTTTCTCGATGATGTGGTGGTGGTCGGCGATCCGGTTGAGTTCCTCGATGTTCTTGTCGATCAGCAGGATGGTCAGCCCGGACTGCTTGAGTAGGTCGAGGCGTTTCCAGATCTCCCGGCGGATCAGGGGCGCGAGCCCCTCCGTGGCCTCGTCCAGGATCAGGAGCAACGGGTTCAGCATCAGGGCGCGGCCGATGGACAGCATCTGCTGTTCTCCGCCCGAGAGCTGGCTGCCCATGTTGCCGAGCCTTTCCTTGAGGGCGGGAAAGAAATCAAGCACCCGCTCCAGGGTCCAGGGGTCGTCCAGGCCGGCAAAGTTGGTGGCGGTGGCCAGCAGGTTCTCGCGCACGCTCAGGTTGGGGAAGACCTGCCGGCCTTCGGGCACCAGACCGATGCCGTGCTGCGCCACTTGGTAGGCGGGCTTCCCGTCGATCCGGTCGCCGAGAAACGTGATTTGGCCGCTGCGGCAGGGGACGATTCCCAGGATGGAGCCCACCGTGGTGGTCTTGCCCATGCCGTTGCGGCCGATCAGGGTGGTGACCTTTCCCTCCTCCGCCCGCAGGGTCATGCCGAAGAGGGCCTGGATGGAGCCATAGAACGTCTCGACGCCGGCCAGTTCAAGCATGCTCTTCCCCCAGATAGGCTTTCTGGACTTCCGGGTTGCCGCGGATGTTTTCCACGGTATCGGTGGCGATGATGTGGCCGTTCACCAGGACGGACAGGATGTCCGCAAGGGTGAAGACGGCGTCCATGTCGTGTTCGATGAGCAGGATGGTCTTGTCCCCCCGAAGGCCCGAGAGGATTTCGACCATGCGGGCGCTTTCCTCCGTGCCCATGCCGGCCATGGGTTCGTCCAGCAGGAGCATGCGCGGCTTCATCGCGAGCGCCATGGCCACCTCGAGCTGGCGCTGCTCGCCGTGGGACACCTCGGCCGCGAGCCGGTGGGCGCGGTCGCCCAGCCCAACCCGGGCGAGGTGGTCCATGGCCTGGTCCCGCATCTTCATATCCCGGCTTACGGGTCGCCAGAAACGGTAGGAGTGGCCGCTGGTGCCCTGCACCGCGAGCATGACATTCTCCAGCAGGGTCATCGGCAGGACCACGCTGGTGATCTGGAACGACCGGGCGAGCCCGGAGTGGGCGCGGCTGGCCGTGGAGTGATGGGTGATGTCCTCGCCGTTGAACTCTATCCGCCCGGCGCTTGGCCGGAGCTGGCCGGACAGCTGCGCGATCAGGGTGGTCTTGCCGGCGCCGTTGGGGCCGATGATTGCGTGGATGATGTCCGGCTGCACCTCGAGATTGACGTTGTCCGTGGCGATGATGCCGCCGAAGTTCTTGCAAAGGCCGGTGATCCTGAGAATGGGCTCAGTCACTTTCTGTCCTCCCGCGCCTCGCATCCAGGCGGCTCAGCATGCCATGGATGCCCCCCTTGCCGAACAGGACCAGGGCCACCAGGAGCAGGCCGAAGGGCAGGTGCCAGTATTCCAGCCAGGACTCCCGGAGCAGTTTCATGAATTCCGGCAGGTACTGTTCCAGGAAAACGAAGGCCCCCGTGCCCAGCAGCGGGCCGAACAGGGAACCCGTGCCGCCCATGACGACCATGAAGATGAGTTCCCCGGAGCGGATCCAGCTCATCATCTCCGGGCTGATGAAGCTGGTGAAGTTCCCGAGCAGCATGCCGGCGATCCCGCAGATCACGCCCGAGATCACATAGCAGGCCAGCCGGTAGCGGTAGGTGTTGAAACCGAGCGACTGCATGCGCTCGTCATTGAACCTGGACCCGACGATCACGCGGCCGAACCGGGCGTGAACCAGCCGATGGACCAGCAGTAGCGCCAGCAGCAGCACGCCGAAGATCCAGTAGTACAGCGCCACGGGGCCGTCCATGGTCATGAAGGCCGGGAAATCGCTGCGCAGGTAGATGACCAGGCCGTCGTCACCGCCGTATTCCTCCAGGCTGACGAAGGTGAAGTACACCATCTGGCTGAAGGCCAGGGTGATCATGATGAAGTAGACGCCCTTGGTGCGCAGGCAGATGGCGCCGGTCACCAGCGCGAATGCGGCGCTCACCACGATGGTCAGCAGCAGGTGGATCCAGCCGTTGTAGATGTCGTAGTAGCCGGGTATGCCGACACAGTAGGCGCCGATACCGATGAACGCGGCGTGACCGAGGCTGACCATGCCGCCGTAACCCAGGATCAGGTTGAGGCTGATGGTGGCGATGGCCAGGATCAGCCCCCGGCTGAGGAGATCGAGCAGGAACGGCTGGTCGGCCCACAGGATGATCCACGGCGCGGCCGCCAGCAGCAACAGCAGCACGATGTAGACGCGGCCCGATACCGATGTCGGCAGCCAGGACATCCCTAGCGGGCCCCGGCGGGCGGAAACAGGCCCTGGGGACGGAAGGCCAGGACCACGGCCATCAGGATGTACACCAGCATGGAGGACAGCGCCGGTGCGGCGGTCTCGGCGTGGTGAACGGACATGAACACCTTCAGCAGGTCATCCAGGTAGGAGCGCCCCAGGGTATCCATGAGGCCGATGATGATGGCGGCGTAGAAGGCGCCCTTGATGGAGCCGATGCCGCCGACGATGACGACGACGAACGCGATGATGATGATCTCGTTGCCCATGCCGATGCTGGCCTCGGTGATGGGGGCGATCAGCATGCCGGCGAAGGCCGACATGGCGGCGCCGATGGCGAACACCACCAGGAACAGACGGTGGATGTTCACTCCCAGCGCCTCCACCATGGTGCGGTTGGACGCACCGGCCCTGATCAGCATGCCCAGCCGGCTCCGGGTCACCATGATGCTGAGTATCCCGGCCACCAGCAGGCCGCCCAGGATGATGACCAGCCGGTAGATGGGCAGCACCAGGGTGCCCAGGGTGATCTGGCCGTTCAGGAAGTCCGGCAGGGGAATGGCCATGCCCGCAGGCCCCCAGATGATGTGCACCAGCGTATCGAAGATCAGGATCAGGCCGAACGTCACCAGCACGTGGTCCAGGTGGTCCTCCCGGTACAGGCGCCGCGCGATCACCCATTCCACGATGGCGCCGATGATGAAGGCGCCCACCAGGGCAACCAGGATGCCGGTGAGGAACGACCCCCCGCGGGCGACCACGGAGCCGCAGAAGTAGGCGCCGAGCATGTAGAAGGAGCCGTGGGAGAGGTTGATGAAATCCATGATCCCGAAGATCAGGGTCAGTCCCGATGCCAGCAGGAACAGCAGCAGGCCGAGCTGCAGGCCGTTCATGAATTGCGTAAGGAGGAGGTTCCAGTCCACGGGAGCGGTTCTCAGGCGTCAGGCGGCAGCCATGATGGCGGGAATGGCCGCCGGGTGGTTCGGTCTCATGGCAGGTGTTCCGGTGTCGACTGTTCTGGTGGCTGCATGCGTGGCCGGGAATTGGGTGGGACGCCGTCGTGGATTGTATCCCCTGGAGGCGGTCAGTCCGTATTTCTCAGCCTGAATCGCTGTATTTTCCCCGTGGCCGTCTTCGGCAGGGCGTCGATGAATTCGATGATGCGCGGATACTTGTAGGGCGCCAGGCGGGACTTGACGAATTCCTTCAGTTCCCGGTCGGTGGCCTCGTGGCCGTCATTGAGGACGACGCAGGCCTTCGTCTTGACGAGCCCGTCGTCGTCCCGGTGGCCGACCACGGCGGCTTCCAGCACCGCGTCGTGCTGCATCAGCGTGGCTTCGATCTCGACCGGGGAGACGTACATGCCGCTGACCCTCAGCATGTCGTCGCCGCGGCCGGAATTGGTGTAGGTTCCGTCCGGGTTGCGCACGTACTTGTCGCCGCTCTTGGTCCAGGCGCCCTGGAACGTGTCCCGGGATTTCTCCCGGTTGTTCCAGTACATCAGCGCCGCGCTCGGTCCGCGGACATAGAGGTCGCCGATCTCGCCGTCGGCCACGATGCCTCCGTCATCCCCCCGCAGTTCGATGTCATAGCCCGGCACCGGCTTGCCCGTGGTGCCGTACCGGTTGTCGCCAGGGCGGTTGGACAGGTAGATATGCAGCATTTCCGTGGAGCCGATGCCGTCGAGGAGCTCGACGCCGAACTGTCGCGTGAACCGCTCGCCCAGTTCCGCGGGCAGGGCCTCGCCGGCGGAGCAGGCCAGCCGCAGGGACACCTCGTCGCTGCCCGGCAGGTCCGGGGAGGCCAGCATGCCCACATAACCGGTGGGCGCGCCGAAGAACAGGGTGATTCCCTGTTCGGTCAAGCGCCTGAACACCTCGTCCGGTGTCGGCCGTCCCGCCATCAGTACCACCGACGCCCCGACGCTCAGCGGAAAGGTGAGCGCGTTGCCGAGGCCGTAGGCGAAGAACAGCTTCGCGGCGGAGAAGCAGACGTCGTTTTCATGGATGCCGAACACGCCCTTGCCGTACAGTTCCGTGGTCCAGTACGGGTTGGCGTGGGTGTGCACGGTGCCCTTGGGATTGCCGGTGGAGCCGGAGGAATAGAGCCAGAAACCGGGTTCGTCGGGGCTGGTTTCCGCGGCCGCAGGGAGCCCCTCGGCCCCGTGCAGGATTTCGTCGAGCGCCAGGCAGCCGGGGGGCGGCGTACCGGTCGCCCCGGAGACGATGACGGGAATGCCGGTCATGCCGGCCTTGTCCATCGCCTCCCGTGCGGTATCGAGCAGCGCCATGGAGACGATGACTCCGCCGGCGCGGCAGTTGCCGAGCATGTACGCATAGTCGTCCGCGGTCAGCAGGGTATTCACCGCCACCGGCACGATGCCGGAATACATGGACCCGAGGAAGGCCACCGGCCAGTCATTGCAGTCGTGCATGAGGAAGAGGACCCGTTCCTCGCGGCGGATACCGCAGTCAAGCAGGGCCGCGCCCATGCGCCGGACGCCGTCGGCGAGTTCGCCGTAGGTCAGGGTGCCCCGGTCGTCCGTGTAGGCGATCTTGTCCGGGCGCTCCCGGTTCCGCTCGATCAGGTGCGCGGCGAAATTGAAGACCGGCCCCGGTGCCGGAACGTCGGTGGTATCCATCGTCTCTCTCACTCAGGTGTCGGCGGCAGGTCCGGTGACCGGGGGCCGGCCCCGGATATCCGCTCCAATCGGAACGTTAGCCGCATTTGGGCCCGCGGGTCAATTCGAAGGCGCCATTGCCGACCGCCCCATGGGCCCTTTCCCCCGGGCGCCCGGAGCGGTCTTGCGCGGCCAGGCAAGATGAAATATTATGCATCTTATTACTGTAATTTTTCCTCTGGCCAGTGTCAAGCAATATAATGCATGCCGCGGCTTCCGCGACGGAAACCGCGAAGGGTGCACACGGGGAGACTCCGCCCAAGGGGATGCGCTCGGAGACCGAGCGCAATCCTGTGCTGCAGGCCCTCGGGGAGCGGGTGCGTGGATTGCGCGCCAGGAAAGGCGTCTCGCGCAAGGCGCTATCCCGGATGGCCGGGGTGTCGGAGCGCCATCTCGCCAACCTGGAGCTGGGCGAGGGCAACGTCTCGTTCCTGGTGCTCCTGCACATCGCCGGGGCGCTGCAATGCTCCATGGCGGAACTGGTCGGGGACTTCACCACCGCTTCGCCGGAATGGCTGCTGATCCGGTCCCTGCTGGAGGGCCGGGACGAGGCGACGCTGCGCCGCATGCGGGTCCTGATCGCCGAATCCCTGGACACCGCGGCGGCGGCCGGGGACCGGGACGGGAACACCCGGGTGGCGCTGGTCGGTCTCCGGGGGGCCGGCAAGAGTACGCTGGGCGCCATGCTGGCGGACGACCTGGGTTTCCCCTTCGTGGAACTCAGCAGGGAAATCGAAAAGTTCGCCGGCTGCAGCATCGAAGAAATCCAGGCGCTGTACGGGGGCATCGCCTACCGCCGCTACGAGCGCCGTGCCCTGGAGGAAAGCATCCAGCTCTACCCGGAAGCCGTCATCGCCACGCCGGGGGGGATCGTCTCGGACCCCGCCACGCTGAATCTCCTTTTGACCCACTGCACCACGGTCTGGCTCCGGGCGCGACCCGAAGAGCACATGGCGCGGGTCATCGCCCAGGGGGACCTGCGGCCCATGGCCGGCAACAACGAGGCGATGGAGGACCTGAAGGGGATCCTGGGCTCCAGGGAGCCGTTCTATGCCCGGGCGCAGTACCGGGTGGACACCAGCGACGTGCCCGTCGGGACGGCGCTTGCCAGGCTGCAGTCCCTGGTCCGCCGGGCCCTGAAGATCCAGGAATCACCCAAACATGCACTTTAATTCTTGACGGAGTTTCATAATGAGCATTAAAATGCATGTTTCTTCGAGCCCACCCATGATCCTGCCCCCGGGAGCGACAGCGTGAACACTGCCATCGAGCCGGTCGACTACCGCACCGAACCTTCCCGGTACCGCCACTGGAAGCTCTCCATCGAAGGCGCAGTGGCCACCCTGGGGGCGGACTTCGACGAGGATGCCGGGCTGCGCCCGGGCTACCGGCTCAAGCTGAACAGCTATGACCTCGGGGTGGATATCGAGCTCAACGACGCCCTGAACCGGATCCGCTTCGAGCATCCGGAGGTCCGCTGCGTGGTGGTCACGAGCCTGAAGGACAAGGTGTTCTGTTCCGGTGCGAACATCTTCATGCTCGGCTCGAGCAGCCATGCCTGGAAGGTGAATTTCTGCAAGTTCACCAACGAGACCCGCAACGGCATCGAGGATTCCTCCCGGCACAGCGGCCTCAGGTTCATTGCCGCGGTGAACGGCGTCTGCGCCGGCGGCGGCTACGAGCTGGCGCTGGCCTGCGACGAGATCATCCTGGTGGACGACCGCTCCAGCGCGGTCAGCCTGCCGGAGGTTCCGCTCCTGGGCGTCCTGCCCGGCACCGGCGGGCTCACCCGCATCACCGACAAGCGCCGTGTGCGCCACGACCTGGCGGACATCTTCTGCACCACCGCCGAGGGCGTGCGGGGGCAGCGGGCCAAGGACTGGCGGCTGGTGGACGAGATCGCGAAACCCGCCCGGTTCCGGGAGGTGGTCGAGGCGCGTGCGAAGGCGCTGGCGGCGGCGGGCGACCGCCCCGGGGACGCCGCGGGCATCCACCTGGCGCCCCTTGAACGGACCGTGGAGGAATGTGCCCTCGGATACCGCCATGTCGCCGTGGAGATCGACCGCGGGGCGCGGACCGCGCGGTTCATCGTCCGGGCCCCCGAAGGGGGGTTGCCGGATTCCCCCGGGGCCATCGTGGCCGCGGGCACCGATTTCTATCCGCTGGCCCTGGCCCGGGAGCTGGAGGACGCGGTGCTGTCCATGCGCACCAACGAGCCAGACATCGGCGTCTGGCTCCTGCACACCCGCGGCGACCCCGCGGCCGTTCTCGGGATGGACGAGGTGCTCATGGCGCACCGGGAGCACTGGTTCGTGCGCGAGACCATCGGCTACCTGCGCCGCACCCTCTGCCGCCTGGACGTCTCCTCCCGCAGCCTCTTTGCCATCATCGACGAGGGTTCCTGCTTTGCGGGCACCCTGCTCGAACTGGCCCTGGCCTGCGACCGAAGCTATCACCTGGCCCTGCCGGACGACGCGTCCGCCGCGCCGCGGATCACGGTGGGCGGGGCGAACGACGGGCTCTACCCGATGGTGACCGGGGAGAGCCGCCTCGGGCGGCGCTTCTATCACGAGGAGGCGGCCCTGTCGGCGGTGCGGGCGAGGGCCGGCCAGCCGCTGGATGCGGACGGGGCTTTCGATCTCGGACTCGTGACCAGCAACCCGGACGACCTCGACTGGGACGACGAGGTCCGCATCGCCGTGGAGGAGCGGGTCGCCATGTCGCCGGACGCGCTCACGGCCATGGAAGCGAATCTCCGCTTCAACGGCCGGGAAAACATGCTGACCCGGATCTTCGGCCGCCTCAGCGCCTGGCAGAACTGGATCTTCCAGCGGCCCAACGCGGTGGGCGAGCGCGGGGCGCTCCGGGTGTACGGCTCCGGGGAGAAGACGGCATTCGATTGGAACCGGGTGTAGCCGGCAATTCCACAATTCCAGGAAACCGACCATGTCAAGCATCGACTACAACGAGAAGAT